>NZ_JBHJSJ010000051.1:0-67235 GCF_042268845.1 Kitasatospora sp. NPDC056273
CCACGACGAACCGGGACCTGCTACCGGGCACTCCGGTGTCTACCCGGACGGGACTTCCACCCGCGAGCCTGGACCAGCTTTCAGGACGCACCATGATCGCATCCTAGGCGCCGCAGACCTGCCCACCAATGCCCGTGCGCGCCGCTCCCGGCCCTCGTCCGACGCGGCCCCGGAACCCGCCTCCCACGCCTCCCGCGCCTCCCCCGCCGTCCGCGGCTTCGGCGCCCGGGCGGCCGCGTGCCGCACCGTCTCCTGCTGAGGCCGGGCTTCCGCTCCCGACCCCTGGTTTGTGTCAGCATCCTTGACATAACCTCGGGCGCATGACCGACCGCGTAGTCCCCGAGCCGCAACGGCGGCGGCGGCGACCCACCAAGCAGGGTGTGGTGCTGTCCGCCGAGCTGATCGTCGACACCGCGATCCGGCTGATCGGCCGGCACGGCGCCGAGGCGCTCACGGTGCGGCGGCTGGGCGCCGCGCTCGGGGCCGATCCGAGCGCGGTCTACCGCTACTTCCACAGCACCGACGACCTGCTGCTCGCCGTCGCCGACGAGCTGATCGGCCGGGCCCAGCACGACTGGCGGCCCACCGGCGACTGGCGCGCCGACCTGCGTGCCATCGGCCTGCGCATCCACGCCAGCTACCTGGCCCACCCGCAGGCCGCCATCCTCGCCGCCCACCGCACCACCGGCCGCGCCCACGAGATCGCCGCCGTCGAGGCGATCCTCGGCGTCCTGCGCACGGCGGGCTTCCCGGACCCGGAGGCCGTCCGGATCTACCACGCCTTCGTCGACCAGAGCCTCGGCTTCGCCGCCCTGGACGCCGCCACCCTCGCCCTGCCGTCCGCCGCCCAGAACGCCGACCTCGAGGTCTGGCAGGCCTCCTACGCCCGGCTCGACGCCGCCGAGCACCCCCACATCGCGGCCACCGCCCACCTGCTCACCGCCGACATGCGCCGCAGCGGCTACCCGTACGCCCTGGACCTGCTGCTGGACGCCGCCGAGGCCCGGCTGCGGGCCGCCGGGGGCTGAACCCCCGATCCGGGGAACGCGAGCGCCGCCGGGGGTGGGCCCCCGTGCGCCCACCACCGGCGGCCGGTCCGGCCCCTGCCGCGGTCAGTCCGCCGCGTGCACCAGCTCCCCGCCGACGTAGGTGCGCTCCACCCGCGCCTGCGCGATCTCCTCCGGCGGCCCGGTGAGGATGTCCCGGTCGAGCACCACCAGGTCCGCGAGCCGCCCAACGGCCAGCACCCCGGCGTCGTCGTGCCCGTTGAGGTACGCGCTGCCGGCCGTGTACGCGGCGATGGCCGAGCCCAGGTCGAGCCGCTGCTCGGGCAGGAAGACCCGCCCGCCGGTGGCCTCCGGCTCCATCCGGTTGACCGCCACGTGCAGCCCCGCCAGCGGGTCCGGGCTGCTCACCGGCCAGTCGCTGCCCGCCGCGAGGGTGGCGCCGGCCCGCTGGAGGGAGCCGAACGGGTACTGCCAGGCGGCCCGCTCCGGCCCGAGGAACGGGATGGTCAGCTCGTCCATCTGCGGCTCGTGCGCGGCCCAGAGCGGCTGGATGTTGGCGACGGCGCCGAGCCGGGCGAAGCGCGGGAGGTCGTCCGGGTGGACCACCTGGAGGTGGGCGAGGTGGTGCCGGGCGCCGCGCCGGCCGTTGGCGGTGCGGGCGGCTTCGATCGCGTCCAGCGCCTCGCGCACGGCCCGGTCGCCGAGCGCGTGGAAGTGCACCTGGAAGTCGAGCGCGTCCAGTGCGGTGACGTACCCGCGCAGGGCCTCCGGGTCGACGAAGCTGAGGCCGGAGTTGGCGGTGGCGCAGCCGCAGCCGTCCAGGTACGGGCTGGTCATCGCGGCGGTGAAGTTCTCCGCGATGCCGTCCTGCATGATCTTCACCGAGCCGGCCCGGAACCGTCCGTGGGCCAGTTCCGCGCGCCGCCGCACGAGGTCGGGGATCTGGTCGGCGCCGCGGTCCCGGTCCCACCAGAGCGCGCCGGTCACCCGGGCGGTGAGCGCGCCGGAGCGGGCGGCGGCCAGGTAGGCGTCGGACGGGTCCGGCTGGCCGTTGAACTCGCCGAGCAGCGCGTCCTGCCAGCCGGTGATGCCGAGCGAGTGCAGCAGCCGCTGGGCGCGGAGCAGTCCGGCCAGCCGGTCGGCGGCGGTGGCGGGCGGCAGCAGCCGGGCGACCAGGGCGGTGGCGCCCTCCTGGAGGGTGCCGCCGGGGGTGCCGTCGGCCTCGCGCTCGATCCGCCCGTCGGCCGGGTCGGGGGTGTCGGCGGTGAGCCCGGCGAGTTCCAGCGCCCGGGTGTTGGCCCAGGCGCCGTGGTGGTCCCGGTTGGTGAGGTACACCGGCCGGTCGGGGACGACGGAGTCGAGCAGCTGCCGGGTGGGCAGGCCGCCTTCGAAGCTCTCCATCGACCACCCGCTGCCGGTGATCCACTCCTGGTCCGGGTGGGCCTCGGCGTACGCCCGGATCCGCTCCAGGTAGTCGGCGACGCCGACCGTCCCGGTGAGGTCGCAGGAGGCCAGCTCGGCGCCGCCGAACACGGCGTGGATGTGGGCGTCCTGGAAGCCGGGCAGCAGCAGCTTGCCGGTGAGGTCGACGACCTCGGTCCGCGGCCCGATCAGCTCCCGGACCTCGTCGTGCCCGACGGCGGCGATCCGCTCGCCGACGACCGCCAGCCCGCTCGCCCGGGTGCGGGCCGCGTCGCCGGTGTGGACGGGGCCATGGGTGAAGACCAGATCGGCCTGGGTCATGGGTGGTGCTCCGTTCTCGCGTGGTCGTGCCTGGTCGTGCGTCGTACGGGCGGCTACCCGGCCGCCGCGTCCTCCCGCAGGAAGTACGGCGAGCGCCGCCGCCAGCGGGCCCAGGCCGCCGCCGGCAGCCCGCTGACGATCATCATGATCACCACGGACAGCTCGAACCAGCCGTTGTCGGCGGCGAGTTCGAAGTGGTCCGTGGAGTCGTAGAAGGTCCAGGCGAGGTAGCCGCCGACGGCGAGCAGCGCCGCCGCGCCCAGCAGCGGCCCGACCACTGCGCGCAGCCCCTCCAGCGGGGCGGTGCGCAGCAGGTGGCGGAACCGGACGGCGGCCGCGACGGCGGTCAGCGCGTAGTAGAGGGCGACGACGATGCCGATCGCGTTGACCGCGGCCGAGATCAGGTCGTTGACGGTCGGGATGGCGATGGAGGCCAGCGCCAGGGCGACGGCGACGCCGGTGATCAGCAGGGTGCCGACGGCGGGCGTGGCGTGCCGGGGGTGCAGGCGGGTCCAGACCGGGCCGAGCACCCGGTCGCGCCCCATCGCGTACATCCCGCGCGCGGTCGGGATCACCGAGGACTGCAGCGAGGCCACCGCGGAGAACATCAGCGCGATCAACGGCAGTGCGGCCAGCGGCTGTTCGGCCAGCTTCGTGCCGAAGTAGGTCAGCCCGTGGGCGCCGTTGTCGGCCAGCTCGTCGATCGGCAGGACCCGCTGGAAGGCGGTGCCGGCGAGCAGGAACAGCGCCAGCATCACCACCAGGGCCAGCAGGCCGCCCCGGGAGGCGTCCCGCGGGTCGCGCACCTCCTCGCCGACGCTGAACACCGACTCGAAGCCCCAGTAGCAGAACACCGCCAGCACCATGCCCTGGGCGACGGCGTCGAAGGAGGGGATGTCGAAGGGGTTGAACCACTGGAGCGAGAACGGCTGGTCGCCGGCGAACAGCCCGTAGCCGCAGAAGCCGAGCAGGACGGCGTACTCGAAGACCAGCAGCGCCTTCTGCAGCCGGGCCGCCAGGTCCAGTCCGCGCACCGCGACCAGCGCGGCGCCCACCAGCACCACCAGGCCGATCAGGGTGCACTGGACGGTGGAGTCGGCGTCGAGCCGCAGCCCGGCCACGCTGCGGACGTGGGCCTGGTCGAGCAGCTGGACGATCGAGGAGCCGGTGACGGTCGTGGTGTACGCCATGAAGACGACGGTCCCCACGGTGTTCACCCACCCGGTGAGGAAGCCCAACCAGGGGCTGAGGGTGCGCCCGACCCACCGGTAGCTGCTGCCCGCGTCCGGCTCGACGGCGTTCAGCCGCCCGTACCCGCCGGCGATGGCGAGCACCGGCAGGAAGGCCAGCAGCATGATCGCCGGAAGGTGCAGGCCGACCACCCCGGCCAGCAGCCCCAGGCCGATCCCGATGCTGCTGGTGGCGGCCGTGCTGGAGGCGGCGATCGCCGCCCCGTCCAGCAGACCGAGCGACTTGTGCATCGCGACGTGCGTTCCTGCCGCGTCCGCTCTCGGACCGCCGCCCGTGTCCTTCACCGTCGATGCCAACGGATCACCGCCTTGGTCGTGGGGTGCGCGTGTGGGGGAAGCTCCCGTACCGGTCGTGGGGGGTGACGCGGGCCGGAAGTGCGAGCCATGAAACCGGCGGCGCCGTCACACGTCAATGCCGTTGTCATAAGGCGGCGCGCACCACCGAAAGCGCCACCGGGCGGGTCCAGCGGTGGTCATGCTCCGCTCGACGCGTTGTCGGTGTCCGGAGCCAGAATGGGATCATGCCCTCCCTGGAGACCACTCCGAAGATCCGCGCCCGGATGAGCAAGCAGCGCAGTCACGACACCGGTATCGAGGTCACCCTCCGCAGGACCCTGCACGCCGCGGGGCTCCGCTACCGTGTCCACCGCAAACCGCTCAAGGGCGTACGCCGTGAGGCCGATGTGCTCTTCGGCCCCGCGCGCGTCGCGGTCTTCGTCGATGGCTGCTTCTGGCACGGCTGCCCCGAGCACGCGACATGGCCGAAGAACAACGCCGACTTCTGGCGCGAGAAGATCGAGAAGAACCGCTCTCGGGACGTCGACACGGACGCCCGCCTCGCCGAGGCCGGCTGGCTGTCCGTCCGCGTCTGGGAACACGAGAACGCCGCCGAGGCCGCCGAACGGATCGTAGCTCTGGTGCACGAACGGCGGGCGGGCAGCGTGCGGAAGACGGCACCGGGGCCGACCGAGTACATCACACCGCCCGCCGCCGGCTAGACTCTGGCCACATGACCAGCTCGGACGCATCCGCTTCATTTCTCGCGAAACCATATGTTCTGGACCTTTTCGCCGGTCCGGGCGGTCTCGACGTGGCCGCACACCTGCTCGGTGTGCGTTCCCTCGGCATCGAGTGGGACAAGGACGCCTGTGAGACGCGTTACGCGGCCGGCCTCGAGACGTTGCACGCGGATGTCAGCCAGGTCCGGCGGGAGCGGTTCCAGGACTTGCCCAAGGAGCTGAACGTGCTCGCGGGTGGCCCGCCTTGCCAGACGTACTCGGTCGCCGGCAACGGCGCCGGGCGCGAGGCCCTGGCCAAGGTCGAGGAGGTCATCCACGCGCTGCTGGACCGGGTGTCCGACGAGGAGATCGACAGGCGCTTGGCGGAGCTGGGCGACGACAACAGGACTGCCCTGGTCCTGGAACCCCTTCGATACGCGATCAAGGCCCTCTACTGCCGGAACCGTGAGGGACGGCCGTTCGACGTGATCGTCCTGGAACAGGTCCCGCAGGTCAAGGCCCTGTGGCAGGCCTACAAGAAGGTGCTGGAAGCAGGCCTGCCCGGTCCGGACGGGATGGAGGTGAAGTACCAGGTCGCGGAGATCGCGACGCTTCGCACCGAGGAGTACGGCGTCCCTCAGACCCGCCGTCGCACGATCCTCGTCGCCAGGCTGGCCGCGCACGGCTCCCCACGACTCCCCCGTCCGACTCACCATGCGTACAACCCGCACAACCCGATCCAGGGAGGGCCCCAGGACGAGAAGGCAGTCGCCGGAGAGAAGCAGATCGCGCTTCCGGTGGCGGGAGGCGAGCCGCCGCTCAGGCCTTGGGTTCCCATGTGGGACGTCCTGCGGGCGACAGAACGGATGCCCGAGGGCCGGAAGACGCCTTTCGAGATCAAGTCCAACTACGGCACCGGAGGCGATCCCGAGAAGCGCGGCATCCGCACGTACCGGCAGCCCTCGTTCACGGTCACCGGCAAAGCCTCCCGTAACGTCGTCCAGACTCCGGGCGGTCGCGCCCCTCACGACCCGGATCGGATGACCATCCGGGAGGCCGGCATCCTCCAGACCTTCCCGCCCAACTACCCCTGGGACGGCGGAGACCAGTCCCAGCAGGTGGGCAATGCCGTGCCGCCGCTGTTCGGCATGCACGTGCTGGCGGCGGCACTGGGAATTCCGCATTTTCAGGAGGAGAAGGTACTGGCGGACTGGGAAGTCGCCTCCGCCGAGGACCGCATCACCCTGCGCAAGTCGGGCTGCGACGACCCGGACGGAAAGGGATGCGGTCCCGACTGCCCGAAGAAGATCAGGCCGACGTCCAAGCGTCAGGCATCCGCATCGACCTCCGCCGCTGCCACGTCCCGCCCGCGAACCGGTGCGTCCGCGAAGAGGTCGGCGAAGTAGTCCACCAATACGCTCACGGACAGCTCCGGCGCGGGTTCCTCAGCGGGGCCCGCCGGGAGCGCGTTCCGTGACACCTGGCGGGCGGTCTCGGCCTCGTCGATCCAGTCCAGCAACGGGCGAGGGTCGCGATCGGGGTGGTCGGGTGCGATCACGTCGTACATCAGGGTCGCCGCGGAGGCGTTGACGGCCCCGGCCAGGGCGTTCGCCTCGCGCCCACCGGTGACCGTTCCCTTCGCGACCAGCCGTGCGACCGCCTGCGCGGTCGGCCGGTGATTGATCACGGACATCCGTAGCGCCGTGTTCAGGATGTCCTGGTTGCCGCAGGCCGCGACCACGGGGGCGTAGTCCGCCCCGTCGCGGAAGAGTTCGGCCGCCCACCACAGCCGGGAGAAGGCCTGCTTGTGGTACGTCCCGCGAAAGCGGTCGGACGCCACCTTGGCCGGCTTGCCGTCCTTGGGTTCCGCCAGGTGCCGCCAGACCACGTAGTCCGGGGCGACGCCGAGGGCGAGGTAGTTCCAGAAGCCGGGGTCGGCCGCCTCGCGGCGGGTGAGTCGGAGCACGGCGTGGAGGCGGGGAGCCAGCCAGGCGTCGGCCTGGGTGACCTTGAGCCCGCCGGCCCGGCAGTAGGCCATGGCGTCATCGACCAGGTCGCGGACGGGTTGCAGTTCGCCGCGTCGGTCGGCGTGCGGGAGCGGTTCGGTGACCCGGTTGAGCTTGATGCTCGGCACGCTCTCACGACCGGTGAGCAGGCCCTCGGTGACGAACTCCGTCGCCTCGGCGCCGGGCAGCAGGGCGAGCCGCCCCGGGAGGTAGTCGGGCCGGTCGGTCATGCGTCGTCCCCCTGCGTGAGGCGTTCCAGGTCGTGGATGGTGGCGGAGAGCGTCCGGGGGACGCCTGCCCGCCGGGAGGCGGCGTAGTGGATCCGGGATTGGAGTTCACCCCAACCGGCGGCGGTCGCCCCGGTGCGAGCCCTGTGGACCGCCCGCAGGGCGGCCTCCGGCTCACGGTCGGCGTACACGTCCGGGAGCATCTCCCGGAGCACCTCGCCCTGCCAGCCGTGCGGGAAGACCGGGGTGCCGTCCTCCTCGACCTCCAGGTCGCCGACGGCGGAGTGGAAGACCGCCGTCCAGACCTCGGAGCACATCTGGGCGAGCAGGAGCTCCCGGACGGTCTTCTCCGGGCCGCTTCCGCCGTCGGCGCCGATCAGGTCGCCGAGCCCGTCGAAGTCGGAGTTGACGCGCACGAGCGGGATGCGGCCGGTGGTGTCGACCAGCCACGGCGAGTCCTTGAACTGCTGGAGCCGACTCGCTCCGGACCCGAACTTGAGCATCTTGACGTCGAGTTCACGGGCGAGCGACGGAACGGCCTCGATCACGTCGACGAACCACTCCACGTCGGAGGTGGCGATCACCCGGCCGGGCACGCCGTCCACGGTGGCCACCACGTGCACAGTGAGCGAGGAACGATCGAGGAGGTCGCACCGGTACAGGTAGAGCTCGGCCGTCCGCGCGCGACCGTCCTCGGAGACCGGGGAGAACTCCGTCGTCGTACGGGTGTTGGTGGCACGCTCGGCGAGAACCGCGACGACCTTGACGTTCTGCCAGGGCCCGGACGGGTCCACGGCCTTCGCCGGGAGTTCGACGGACAGGCGGAGCCGGGCCTGGGTCCAGTCGGGGCGGTCCTCGTCCGGCCCGAGGGCGACGACGCGTTCGATGGTGGAGAGGTACTTGCTCTCCAGATCCTCCCAGGGCTCGCCCTCGGCCTTGAGCTGGGCGCTGTCGACGCGCCAGGACACGGTTCCGGTGAATCGTCGGTAGGGGTAGACCTTCACGCCTGCTCCTCCTTTCCGCTGCGGAGTTCGACGACGAGTCCGGTGAGTTGGGCCCGGACCGGGTGGCGGGAGACGTCGGTGACGCCTCGGAAAACGGCCTTGCGGCTGCCCGGTGACAGGTGCAAGGATCCGTCGACCACCTCGCAGCCGGTGACGGCGACGAGCTCCTTCCACGGCGCGGCCGGCCGCGGGCCGGAGCGCACGTCGAACTTGGCGACCGGCGTGACCGGACGGCCCGAATCCGCTCCGGACGGGATCCGGAGGTCCACGGTGACCGACCAGGCCCCCGTCTCGTCGATCACCGCATCCACGTTGTCCAGTTCGGGCAGGGCCGCGGCGGCCGCCTGACGTGGCCGCTTCTTCGTCGCGCCGCCGACCTTGAGCCGACCGGCGATCTTGGCTTCTCCCCCGTTGCGGCGCTTGGCCTTGGGAATGGCGACGAGGTCACGCACGGCGGCGTTCACCTCGGTGGTCAGGTTGTTGATGCGCCGGTAGGCGGAGGGGGAGTAGGAGAGCCGCAGCTCCTCCGTCTGCCCCCACTTGTTGTGCTCCGGCGGCTCGGAGGCCCGGAGGAACTCCTCGGCAGCCTCGGCGCCGAGCGCGTCCGGGCCCGCCGCGCGGCCGGTGAGGAGGACGGCCTGAAAAGGGTTGGTGCCGATCGGCATATTGGGAACGGCACTGTCCTTGACCGTCATACGGTTGCCCCGCATGGAGACCACGCGGTTGGAGCGACCGTCGGCGTCCTCGGCGTCGGTGACCAGGACCACGGCCTCGTGCGGCACGAAACCATGTGCCGGGCCGCCGCCGTGGAGCGGAACCTTGAGCGTCACGGTGGCCCGGGCGACCTGACCGCGTCCGGTGAGACGGTCGACGGTGGCGCCCTCCAGGAAGGCCCGCAGCGCACGGGTCCGGGCGGGCTGGGCCGCGGCCGGGTCCACGTGCTCCTCTCGAATGAGTTCTTCGCCGTTGCGATAGGTACGGACGGACGCCTCCAGGTGCGGCCTGTGCTCACCGCCGCCGGTCATCGCGGCCCAGAAGTTGCGACCGAGCGCGTCGACCAGTCGGGCGTGCATGCGGTGGATGGAGTCGTCGTCCTCGGTGGTCTCCTCCTCGTCCACGGCACCGTTGACGGCCGACAGGCTGGCCACGTCGTGGGCGCCGACGATGAGGAACGACGTGCCGGGGGCCCCGCTCTCACGGGTGAGATGGAGATTCTCCACGGTCTCTTCGTCCGCCCACCAGGAACGGACCACTTCCGCGGCCCCGTTGACCGGGTCGGCACGTCCGAACCAGGCCGGGCCGGCGCACGCCCGACCGTCGACCTCGCGCCAGGGCAGGTCGAGTCGGCCGATGAGCCGTCGCTCGGTGCGCCCCTCGTGCGGTTCGGAGAGGGTCGAGTTGATCAGCACCAGGCCGAGTCGGCTGGTCGCCCACAGTGTGGCCTTGCCCAGACCGTAGGAACCACCTGCGCCGAGATCCCGCTTGTGGCTGTCGAGTTGACGACGGACCACGGCGGCGAAGAGCCCGTCCGCGTAGTCATCACCGGTCAGGCCGGTGGCGTTGTAGTCGTCGACCCGGAGCAGCACCAGGCGGTCGTTCTGGTACATGTCGCGCAGCCCGGCCGCGATCGTGCGCGACACCTTGCTCTGCTTCCCGCCGTCGGCGGTGAGCGCCTCGTAGTGCGGAGACAGGCGATCCCATCGGATGGCCTCGCGGAACCGGGCGAGAGTCTCCCCGGTGAGCTCGTGCAGGGTGTAGCGTACGCGGACCGGCTCGGCCGGATCGAGGCGGGCGTCGAGACTGTTCTGGGTGGCTTCGCGGGCGAGTACCGAGACATCCGCCTCGAAGGCGAAGGCGGCGGCGTTGCCGTACTCCCGGCCGCCGTCGGGGTGGGCCGGCCGGTGGTACCAGTCGACGGGCAGGCCGAGTTGGGCGTCGGCGCTGCGGGTGTGGATGGTCTCCAGGTCGGTGTTGAGCACTTCGGCGATGCGCCGGACGGTGTCGTCCCGGGGCACGGAGCGTCCCACGATCCAAGCCGAGACGGCGGCCCGGGTCACTTCCAGGTCGATCGCCAGATCGGTCTGGCTCTTCCCTGCATTCCTGAGCTGGCGCGCCAGCCAGGGGCCGAACTCCTCAGCCGCCTTCACGTCCCACCTGCTTCCGCATGGCCTGTTTCACGAGGTGAGAGCCACGATAGCACGCACGATTGACAGGGTCACCATCTTGTCAACAAACCCTTGACAGGCGCCGACTTCAATGCGGGAAGGCATTGGACGCAATCGAGAAAAAGGAATCGAGAGCCCTCGCCCTCTTGTCCGAATTAACCCGATGGCCCCTTATGACCACAGTTGCAGGACGCCGGAGCCGCGGGTAAGGTCGTTGCCAATTCCACGGCAGGAGCCGCGGAAGGAAGCCCTGGCACGGGGTGTGGTACATCTTTTTCCTGGGGGGGAATACTCTACGGCTGCCTCCGGAATTCCTTCGCGGATTCCGTGGATCCTCGCGCGGCCCGTTCTCCTCCTGCACCAGTTCGCACCATCCCGTCGTGCAATCCCACGAATGCGAAAGCGCAGGTACCGCGGTGTCCCCGAAGCACTCCCCGAACCACCACATGCGTTCCATCGTCTCCACCTGCGACGCGCTCGCCGACGACCCGCAGGCCCTGGGCGTGTACCTCTACCTGCACGACCTGACCCCCGACATGGTCGCCATCTACCGGAACGCCATCCGTGACACCGAGGCCCAGGCTCGCCGCCCGCGCCGGAACCCCGGCCAGTGTCAGCGCATCACCGGCCGCACTCGCCGCTACATCGTCACGGTCACCGTTCACCGCACCCACTGACGGAACGTCCGACAGTCTTCGCGCCCACCTTTCCTCCGCACCCGAAGTGGAACCATTCGTGGCCGACCCGCAGTCCCCCGTGATCCGCACCGTCGTCGAGCAGTCCCTCCGTGTCCTGGAGACCTATGCCGTCGACCCGGGCCTGATCCCCGAACACGCCAACGGCGAACGCCGCATCACCCAGGGCGGGTACGGCGACCGGCAGCTCTTCGAACTCGTCCAGAACGCGGCCGACGAGCTGCGCGACGAGCCCGGCGGCCGGATCCACGTCGTCCTCACCGGCACCCATCTGTACTGCGCCAACCAGGGCGACCCGGTGACGCCCGACGGCGCGGAGACCATCCTGCGCATGAGCACGTCCCGCAAGCGCGGCGGGCAGATCGGCCGGTTCGGTGTGGGGGTGAAGTCGGTCCTGGTGGTGACCGACGCGCCCGAATTCTTCAGCCGCGAGGGCAGCTTCGGCTTCGACCGGGCCTGGTCGTTCGAGCTGATCCGCAACGTGCCCGGGGTGCGCGAGCGGTTCGGCGCGGAGTTCGAGGCACCCGTACTGCGCATGGCCCGCGAGCTGGACATGGCGGCCGAGCGCCTCAAGGACCAGGTGCTGGACGAACTGCTGGCGTGGGCCACCACGGTGGTCCGTCTCCCGCTGCTGCCCGGCGCCGCCGATCGGCTGGGCAAGGACATGCACGGCCACCAGGGCACCGCCGGTCACGACACCCGCGAGGAATTCCCGTCCGGCTTCCACCTGTTCTCCCCGCACGTGGGCCAGGTGGTCCTGGAGGACCGCCGGCCCCGCCCGATCGCGCGCCGGGCCCTCCAGGCCGAGCGGGTCGGCAACCTGCACACGATCCAGGAGGAACGGGTCGGCAAGCCGCCGGCGACCTCGCAGTGGCGGGTCTTCACCCGCACCCACGAACCGACCGAGGTCGCCCGACGCGACGCGGGCGAGCTGCACGACCGGCTGACCGTCGACCTGGCCTGGGCGGTCCCGGCCTACAACACGGACGAGCGGACCGGCCTGCTCGGCTACGCCGACGCCAAGGGGCGGGGCCGGTTCTGGTCGTTCTTCCCGACCAAGTACGAGATGACCCTCAGCGGCATCCTGAACGGGGCGTGGAAGACCAACGAGGACCGGCAGAACCTGCTGGACTCCTCGCCGTTCAACGTCGAGATGATCCGGACCGCCGCCGGCCTGGTGGTCGACTCGCTGCCCGAACTCGCGCCGGCGGAGGACCCCGGCGCGTACCTCCCGCTGCTGCCGGGCCGTTCCAAGGGCGTGGAGACGATCAGTTGGGCCGACCGGCTGCTCACCGAGCAGATCTGGGCCACCACCGCGGTGCGGCCGTCGCTGCCCGACCAGGACGGTGTCCTGCGCGTCCCCGGCAGCCTGAACATCCACCCGGACCTGGGGAAGGACGGCACCGCGGTCAACCGCTGGCTTCGGTCCTGGCACGCGTACCCCGGGCGCCCTCGCGACTGGGTGCACCCCTCGGCCGAGGCCACCGACCTGCGCACGGGCAAGGTCCAGCACATCCTGGCCGCCGCCCGCCGGCAGCGGGCCTCGATCGTCGAGTGGCTCGAGGCGCTGGTCTCCGACGGCACGGCCGAGGCTTCGGCGACGGCCGTCCGGATCGTCGCCGACATGATCGCTTCGAACGCCGGCTGCGCCGCGGAGGCCCGCACGGCCAGGATCGTGCTCACCGAGGAGAACGGCCTGGTCGCCCCTCGGGGAAGCGTGGTGTACCGCCGCACCGAGGAGGACGGCCTGCGGGAGTCGCTGGTCTACGTGGACCGCGCCCTGTCCGACGACCCGTCGCTGCACTCCGCCCTCACCGCCCTCGGCATCCAGGAAGCCGACGTCCGGGGGCGCTTCGTGAGCGTCCTCGACCAGGGCTTCGGCTCGTACGGCCCGCAGGAGTGGAACCGGTTCTGGGAGCTCTTCCACCGGGCGGGTGCCTCCGTGGTGGGCCATGAGGTGACCACTCGGGTGGACGCGCCCCTGGAGACGCTGATGGTGCGGACGGCGGACGGCCGCTTCCACACCATGCGCGACTGCATGCTGCCCGGTGTCGTCGTCACCGCGGAGAGCGACCCCGAGATCGCGGTGGACATGCGCTTCCACTCCGACGACGCGGGATTCTTCCGCGAGTTGGGCCTGCGGGACCGCCCGACCGGCAAGCACAGGCCCGAGGAGGAGCCCTGGTTCGAGGAGTACCGGGCCGCCGCGCACGCGGCGTACTGCCGTACGCTCGACGACCGGGCGAGTCGGCCGACCCTGGCCAGGATCAGGATCGACGGTTCGCCCGTCGGTGGGCCCCTGCACCTGCTGCCCCGGCTCTCGGAGCCGGCCCGCGCGGCCTTCGTCCGGGCGCTGCCGGAGGACGCGCTGGTCGAGCACTGGACCCTGCAGATCGGGGCCCAGGTCGACTCCCGTCGATCGGTGCAGTCCCCCATCCGGTGGATGATCTCCCGGCACGGTCTGATCGAGACGTCCCAGGGCCTCAGGCCCCTCAAGGAAGCCGTGGGACCGCAGCTCGGCGGCTACCGTGATGTGCTCCCGGTGGCGTCGATCAGCGAGGAGAAGTCCCGGAAGCTCGGGCTCGCGGACAGCGTCGAGAAGGTCCGTACGAAGCAGTGGGAGCAGCTCCTGGAGAAACTCCAGGAGAGCGAGGACGACACCTTCGTCGGTTCCACCTACGCCCTGCTGACCCGGTTGGAGATCCCCTTCCCCGAGGACTCGCTGACCCGCTGCCGGATCGGCGACGCCTGGGACACCCGGGCGGACGGCGAGATCGCCGTCGCCGCGAACCCGGAGGAGTACCGCTCCTTGCAGGCCGAGCGGGTGCCCGCGCTGCTGATGCCGGACCAGGAGTCCGCCGACCTCATGGTCGAGCAGTGGGGCATGCTGCGCCACGACGACGTCGTCAGCCGGGAGACCCGGCACGAGTCGAGCGTGGAGCCGGTTCCGCTGGACGAGGAGTTCCCGACGCTGCGGCAGAAGATGGGCGGCTCGGTCGGCACCTACTCGCTGCTGCGCTGCTCCACGCTGGAGGAGGTCGTCCGTACCCCGCACGGTGCCCGGGCGAAGTCCCTGGCGAGCGCCCGCCAGGGCAACGTGATCAAGGTCGTGGACTCGCTGGACCGGCTGGGCACGCTCCGGGCCGTGGACCGCGAGTTGGGTCTGCGGATGGGAGAGGCCGGCTGCCGGGCGCTCCTGGAGGCGCAGGTCCGTCAGGAGCAGGACGAGAAGGTGCGTTCCTCGCTCAAGGCGATCCGCGAGGCCGAGGACGTGACGGCCAAGCTGGAACTGCTGATCGGTGCAGAGGCCCTGCGCGACCGGCTCCCCTCAGGACTCATGGACGCCGAGCGCCAGGATCCGGACGGGCCGGAGCCCACCGGTCGCCGGATCGCGCAGATGGCGTTCAACGCGCACGGCGACAGCGTGCTCAAGACCCATGCGCGCGACATCCAGGAACGCTTCCCGAGCGCCCCGTCCTCCTACACCGGGGGCCCGGCGGCGGTCTCCTTCGTCGCCGATCTCGGCCTGCCCGCGCCCTTTGCCGGATACCGGGCCCCGGCCCTCGAACAGAGCCTGACCGTGGACGGCCCCCGGGACTTCCCCCGCCTGCACGAGTACCAGGAACGTCTCGCCCTCAACATCTTCGAGATGCTGGACCGACTCGCCCCGCAGCGCGCCATGCTCTCCCTGCCCACCGGCGCCGGCAAGACGCGGGTCACCGCCGAAGCCGTCATCCGTTGGGTCAAGCAGGCCGGTGAGCTGAACGGTCCGATCCTGTGGATCGCCCAGACCGAGGAACTGTGCGAACAGGCCGTACAGAGCTGGCAGTTCGTCTGGAGCAAGGCCGGCGCGCAGGAGCGGCTGACGATCAACCGGCTGTGGACCTCGAACGAGGCCGCCCCGGTCACCGACGGGCCGCAGCTCGTGGTGGCCACCGACGCCAAGCTGCGGGTGTGCCTCGACACCGACCGCTACGCCTGGCTGCGGGCCGCCGCCCTGGTGGTGGTGGACGAGGCGCACGTGGCCACCAGCCCGAGCTACACCGAGATCCTGAGCCTGCTCGGCCTGACCCAGCACCGGACGGATCGGCACCTCCTCGGTCTCACCGCCACCCCGTTCCGCGGCCACAACGAGGAGGAGACCCGCCGGCTGGTCAACAGGTTCGGCACCCGTCGGCTGGACGAGGGCGTCTTCCCCTCCGACGACGCCTACGGCCACCTCCAGGAGATCGGTGTACTGGCACACGTCGAGCACAAGGAGCTGACCGGCGGCACCATCGAACTGTCGCGCCAGGAGCGGGAGAGCGCCGAGCAGTTCAGTCTGCTGTCCAAGGCCGCCGAGCAGCGTCTGGCCGACGACCACGACCGCAGCCGCCGCATCGTCGACGAGGTCGCGGACATGGACGCGAACTGGCCGGTGCTGGTCTTCGCCACCTCCGTGGAGCACGCCAAGTACCTGGCGGCCATGCTGATGGACCGCGGGATCTCGGCTTCCTCGGTGGACGCCACCACCTCCGACAGCGACCGTCGTTCCAGGATCCGGGACTTCCGTGACGGCCGAGTACGCGTGCTCACCAACTACGGGGTGCTCACCCAGGGCTTCGACGCCCCCGCCACCCGCGCGGTCGTCGTCGCCCGGCCCGTCTACAGCCCCAACGTGTACCAGCAGATGATCGGCCGCGGTCTGCGCGGCCCCCGCAACGGCGGCAAGGACACCTGCCTCATCCTCAACGTCCGCGACAACATCCGGAACTTCGACACCGCCCTCGCCTTCACGCAGTTCGAGCACCTGTGGAGCAACCGATGACCACCCACCCCGAGGACGGCCCCGTCCTCACCGCCGAACAGCAGGCCGTCGTGGACCGGCCGTGGGACACCCGGCTGCTGGTCACCGCGGGAGCGGGGACGGGCAAGACCCACACCCTGGTGCGCCGCATGGACGCGCTCGTCGGACACACCGACCCGGACGAGGCGCTGGAGGCGTCCGAGCTGCTGGTCCTCAGCTTCTCCCGCGCCGCCGTCCGGGAGCTGCGCGACCGGATCGCCCGACACGGGGAACACGCGCGACGGGTACGGGTACAGACCTTCGACTCCTGGGCCTACTCCCTGCTGCTCCAGGCGCACCCGGACGGGGAGTGGTCGGCGCTCTCGTTCGACGAGCGGATCCGGGCGGCCACCGACGCGATCGAGAAGGGCGCGCTGGAGTCCCTGGAGGCAGGCCCGCCCACGCACGTGATCATCGACGAGGTGCAGGACCTGGTGGGCGCCCGCCGGGAGATGGTGGAGTCGTTGCTCGACCGGCTCCAGGACTCCTGCGGGTTCACCCTGGTCGGCGACTCCGCCCAGGCGATCTACGACTTCCAGATCGAGGACCCGGAGGAGTACGCCGATCGCGCCGACCTCTTCCTCCGCTGGGTGCGGATCTCCTATGCCGACGACCTGGAGGAGCTGCGGCTGACCCGCAACTTCCGGGCCGTCACCCCCGAAGCGCGCACCGCGCTCCCGCTCGGCCCCGCCGTCCAGGCCGTCGGCAGCGCCCCCGAAGGCGCGGACACGGCCGCCGAACGCCTCCACGAGGAGCTGCGCGAGCTGCTGCTCGATCTGCCCGACCTGGGCTCGTTCACCGACTCGTTCACGCTGGACACGCTGCGGTCGTTCCCCGGCACCTGCGCGATCCTGTGCCGCGACAACCGGCAGGCTCTGGTCGTCTCGGAGCTGCTGCACACCCAGGGCGTCCCGCACGCCCTGCGCCGCCCGCTCCGGGACCGGCCGGTGCCGTACTGGGTCGCCGAGGTGCTGCGTCGGACCGCGGCCGCCACCCTGGCCGAGGAGCGACTGCGTGACCTGCTCGCCGCGATCCCCCTGCCCGAGGAGACCGACCTCGACCGGGTGTGGCGATCCCTGCGCCCGGCGGCACGCGGCGCCGGGCGGGGCACCCTCGACGTGGTGCGGTTGCGCCGTCTGGTGGCGGAGCGCCGGTTCCCGGACGAGTTGGCCGATCCGGAACCGGCCCGGCTCGTGGTGTCCACGGTGCACCGCTCCAAGGGCCTGGAGTTCGACCGGGTGATCGTGCTCAACCCGCCGACCGTCGCCGAACTGCGTCGCCGCACCGAGGCACCGGACGTTCCCGCCGAGGCCCGCGCGCTCTACGTGGCGATGACCCGGGCGCGGGAGGACCTGTACCGGGTCGCCCCGCCTGACACGGTGACGGTGCTCAGGCACAAGCCGACCGGCCGGCTGTACCGGGGAGTCCCGAACCAGCGTCTGCAGTGGCGGCGCGACGGCATCGAAGTGCGGGCCGGAGACGTGGACGCCCTGGAACCGGCCGACGCCGTCGGTGACGCCCCCGGCGCCCAGGCTTACCTGCTGGAGCGGGTACGGCCGGGGGACGCGGTGTCGTTGCGGCTGCGTGACGCCCTCCCCATGGGCTCCGAGCAGAGCCCTCGGTACGCCCTGCTGCACGAAGGGCGGGAGATCGGCGACGCCTCCGAGGTCTTCCGGAGTCAGTTGCACTCCGTCCTCAAGGTCGGCTCCACGTGGGAGATCCGCTGGCCCGAGGAGATCTCCGGTCTGCGCATCGACTGCCTGGAGTCGGTCGCGGGCAGTCCGGCCGCCGGGGCCAACGCGGGCCTCGGCGACCACGGGGTGTGGATCGCCCCTCGCATCAGCGGAATCGGACGGTTCCGGCACACCACCGGAACCCAGGAGGAGCAGGAATGACCATCCACGCAGGGCGGCACGCCGAGCACTACCGGGTCCGTGAGGACCTGGTGTCCCGGCTCCGCCGGGAGCTGCTGGGCCCCGACATCGGGGACTCCGCCGAGGACCGGGCCGAGGTCCTGGACCAGGACGCCCCGATCACCCGCTATCCCATCGGCGTGCTCTACCCGCGCCCGGCGGACGCCGCGGCGAGCCGTCGTCTCGAGGAGGACGACGAGGAACAGAGCGGCCTCGACGAGGAGCCCCTGCCCAGGTCGGCCGGCCTCGACGAGTCCGGCCCGTCCGTCGACCACCACGACTCCGGCGGTCGACGGCCGTCCAGTGTCGGTCTGACCTTCGCGGTCGACCCCACCGTGTGCCGG
The DNA here is from genome assembly GCF_042268845.1 of Kitasatospora sp. NPDC056273. Lineage (NCBI taxonomy): Bacteria > Bacillati > Actinomycetota > Actinomycetes > Kitasatosporales > Streptomycetaceae > Kitasatospora > Kitasatospora sp. NPDC056273. The sequence goes on from NZ_JBHJSJ010000051.1 coordinate 18,178, forward strand.
GAGATCGTGGTCTCGGCCCGTGCCGCCGTGTACGAGCCGGAGGACGCCGAAGGGCGCAAGGTCTCGGCGCGTCGCAGCGAGGCCCGCACCACCTCCGACCAGCGGGAGCACTGGCGTCGGGTGGAACTCGACCTGGCGGACGTCACGATCGACCTCGCCCTCCCGGACCGTCGTGGCGACTACTACCCGATCGACCGACCGGTCCGGCTGGACGTGCACGTCCGCCGCCCGTCGAAGGAGACCGGCACGGTCACCGTCACGGTCACCCTGGTGAACGAGCAGAGGGTCGGCGAGCGGGAGCTCCAGGACGCCTTCGCCCTGTTCCAGGCCGGGCTGACGGTCCGTGCCGCCGACGGGTCCAGTGCGTTCGTGGAACGTCCGACCACGCTGTCCGCCGTGGACCCCGAGCTGGAGAGCAGCAGGCTGCTGCACCGGCACGCCCCCACCTTCGCCACCGGCCACGGCTGCGCGGCGGTATGGGACTGGACCCCGCCCCCGATCGGCCTCACCGACGTGGTGCAGGCGGGAGTGAGCGAGGTGCGCACCGAGTTCGTGCCCACGCACGAGGTGCTGCTCACCGACTCCAACCCGACGATCGACGCGAGTGCCCTCACCATGCTCGGCCTGGCCGAGGCCGGGGACGCCGAAGTGATCGCCGCGTTGGACGGGCTGGCCGACGGCTACGAACGGTGGATCGAGCGGAAGCGGGACGAAGCCGCCGAACTCGCCGGTACCTCGTACGAGACGGCCGCCGCCGAGCAGGTCCGCGCCTGCCGCGAGGCCCTGGAACGGATCCGGGGGGGCATCGCGCTGCTGCGCGACAAACCCGACCTGATGTGGGCGTTCCGCCTGGCCAACCGGGCGATGGCGACCCAGCGGGCCCGGGCCGCCTGGGTCAAGAGCGGCCGGATCGGCGAACCCGACCCGACGACGGCACGCTGGCGTCCGTTCCAGATCGCCTTCGTACTGCTGTGCCTGGCCGGGGTGGACGACCCGGAGCACCCCGACCGGGGCGTGTCCGACCTGCTGTGGTTCCCCACCGGTGGTGGCAAGACCGAGGCGTACCTGGGCCTGATCGCCCTGACCACCTTCCTGCGCCGCAAGCGGCTCGGACCGGCCGGCGGCGGGGTCACCGTCCTGATGCGCTACACGCTGCGCCTGCTGACCCTCCAGCAGTTCGAGCGCGCCGCCATCCTGATCTGCGCCATGGAGCGGATGCGGCTGGAGAACCCCGGGGAACTGGGCCACGAGAAGATCTCCATCGGCATGTGGGTGGGGCGCTCCGCCACGCCGAACACCCTGGAGGTGGCCTCCCGGCAGCTCGCCGCCGCCCGCTCCGGCCGGGTGCTCCAGACGGAGAATCCCGTCCAGTTGCACGCCTGTCCGTGGTGCGGGACCGCCCTGGACGCCCACCGCTACGCAGTGGACGAGGAGGCCAAGCGGATGGACGTGCGCTGCCCCGGCACGGACTGCGCGTTCTCCGACGGGCTGCCCGTGCACCTGATCGACCAGGCGGTGTACGCGGCCCGGCCCACCCTGGTGATCGCCACCGTCGACAAGTTCGCCTCGATGCCCTGGCGGGAACAGACCGCCGCCCTCTTCAACCGGGACCGTCAGGACTCCACCCCTCCGCCGGAGTTGATCGTGCAGGACGAGCTGCACCTGATCTCCGGACCGCTGGGCACCCTGACCGGCCTGTACGAGACCGCCGTCGACGTGCTCGCCGAGCGGCCCAAGGTGATCGCCTCCACCGCGACCATCCGCCGGGCCGCCGACCAGGGCAGGGCCCTGTTCTCCCGCGAGGTACGGCAGTTCCCGCCCGCCGGACTGGACGCCCGCGATTCGTGGTTCGCCGTGGAGACCCCGGCGAACGAGAAGGCGTCGCGCCGCTACGTGGGCCTGCTCACCCCCGGCACGAGCCAGTCCACCCTGCTGATCCGCACCTACGCCACGCTGCTCCACCAGGCACTGCGGACCGACGCGCGCCAGGAGGTGCGCGACGCCTACTGGACCCTGGTCGGCTACTTCAACAGCCTCCGTCTGCTGTCCGCCGCCGAACTCCAGGTCCACGACGACGTCGTGGCCTATCTGGAGCACCTGGCCGAACGCGACGGGAGCGAGCCGCGGTCCGTCGGCAACTACTCCGAGCTGACCAGCCGGGTGGACGCCAGCGAGATCCCGGCCCGGCTGAAGCAGATCGAGCGCAGGCTGACGGACGGTGACACGGCGGACGTGGTGGACGTGCTGCTGGCCACCAACATGATCGCCGTCGGCGTGGACGTGGACCGACTCGGTCTGATGGCCGTCATGGGCCAGCCGCAGACCACCGCCGAGTACATCCAGGCCACCAGCCGGGTCGGCCGCGCCCACCCGGGCCTGGTCGCGGTGATGCTCAACTCGAGCCGTTCCAGGGACCGTTCGCACTACGAGAACTTCCAGCACTTCCACTCCGCGCTCTACCGCGAGGTCGAGTCCACCTCGGTGACGCCGTTCTCGGCCCGGGCCCGTGACCGTGGCCTGCACGCGGTGATCGTCGCACTGGCCCGCATCCTGATCCCGGCGGCCCGCAGGGACGAGGACGCGGGGCGGATCGACCTCTTCCACGAGGAACTGCGGGAGCGGATCCGCCCGCTGATCCTCGACCGGGTCGCGAACGTCTCCCCGGAGGAGGTCGACCACGTCGACGCGGCCTTCGAGGAGTTCGTCGGATGGTGGTACGAGGAGGCCGAAGCGAACGGCAACCTGTGCTACGAACCGAAGCGCGGGCGTTCCAACCCCTCGCTGCTCAAGCCCTACGACGACGCCCTGGAGGACGTCGAGGCGTGGGAGACCCTGTGGTCCCTGCGCGACGTCGACGCCGAGTCCGCCCTGTTCATGGAGGCATCCCGATGACCCCGCCCCCGTCCCGTCGACGGCGCACCGCCGGCTCCACGACTCCGGCCCACAACCTGCCCCGGCGCGGCGCGGTCCGTCGGGCCCAGGCCATCACCACCTACGGCGTGGGTTCGTTGGTCGCCGTGGAACAGGAGTCCTTCATCGTCTCGGGCATCGACGGCGCGGCGGACCAGTGGCCGCGCGACGAGGCCCCGGTGATCCGCGAACCCCGTCTCGCCCGGGTGCTGGGAGTGACGCACTTCCGTCTGCCGCCCGCTTCCGGTGACGGCAGTCGCGACGGCATCCGGGTGCGCCGCTTCCCCCTCTGGCACCACTGCCCCGAGTGCCACGCGCTGGACCACGTACGGAAGTTCAACTCTCCGCCCGGACGGAACGAGTGCGGCGAGTGCGGCGAGCCGCTGGTGCCCTCCCGGTTCGTGGTCGCCTGCGAGGACGGGCACATCTCCGACTTCCCGTACTGGCGGTGGCTGCATCGGGGCCGGCGCGCCGAGAGCGGCTTCTGCGGCGGTCGGATGAGCCTGACGTCCTCCGGACGCACCGCCTCGCTCCGTTCCGTCGTGATCTCCTGTTCCTGCGGCGTGCCCGAGGTGTCCATGGAGGGCTCCTTCCGGGCCGGCGCCCTCAAGGAGCTGGGGTTCGACTGTCCGGGCGATCGCCCCTGGCTGAAGGGGGCCGACAGGATCCCCTGCTCCCGGAGGCCCCGGACGCTCCAACGCGGCTCCTCCTCCGTCTGGCAGCCGGTGCTGCGCTCGGCCCTGTCCATCCCCCCGTGGAGCGACACCCGGGTGCACGCCCTGGACGAGCACTGGGACGATCTCCGCGCGTGTTCCGACCTCGCCCAGATCGAGATCCACCTGAAGTACATCTTCAAGGGGTCCACGTCCCCGGTGAGTCCCCAGCAGGTCCTGGACCTGATCTCCGCGATGGAGGCCGAGGACCCCTCCGCCGAGGACACCCCCGATCGGGACCAGGAGCAGCGCTACCGGGCCCTGCGCGACCTGGAGTTCCGGCGTCTGTGTGCCGGCAACCCGGAGGAATCCGGGCACCACACCGAGCAGTTCGTCTGCGAGCCGCCGATCGGCGACGAGAAGCCCCTGACCGAGCTGGGCCTGGTCACCCCGATGCTGGTGAAGAAACTGCGCGAGGTCCGCGCACTGAAGTCCTTCACCCGGGTCATCGATCCCGAGACCTCCGCCGAGGGCCACGAGGCGCAGTTGTCGCTCGCTCCCACCGACTGGTTGCCCGCCATGGAGGTCCACGGCGAGGGGGTGTTCCTCCGGTTCGACGAGGAGCAGGTGGACGCCTGGGCCGAACAGCCCGCCGTCGTCGACCGGGTGGCCCGTATGCGGCACCACCACCAGCGGGTCCTCACCGAACGAGCCTCCGATCCGGCCCGGGTCCCGGTCTCCCCCACCACGCCGCGCATGGCCCTGCTGCACACCTTCGCGCACGTGATGATCAACGAATGGAGTCTGGACTCGGGCTACCCGGCCGCCTCGCTGCGCGAACGGATCTACTCGGGCGACGAAATGGCCGGGGTGCTGATCTACACGGCCACCAGTGACTCGGCCGGCAGCCTCGGCGGCCTGGTCGCCCAAGGCGAGATCGACCGCCTGGCCCAGGCCGTGAGCTCGGCCGTCCACCGTGCCGAGTGGTGCTCCGCCGACCCCCTGTGCATCGAGACCGAGGTCTCCGGCGCGGGTGGCACCAATCTGGCCGCCTGTCACGCCTGCGTGATGCTCCCGGAGACCAGTTGCGAGCACAACAACGGCCTGCTCGACCGGGCCCTGCTCGTCGGCACCCCGGAGGACCCGTCGATCGGGTTCCTCGCGCACCTGCTCACCCGCTGAGCACCGGGCGCCGAGGGCGGGACGGCACGGCCGGTGCCGTCCCGCCCCGGTGTCACGAGCGCCGCACGGCTCCCTTCACCGTCCGTCGCACGGTACCGGCGCCGGGTTGCCCAGCGCGGCCCGGATCGCGAGACCGAAGGCCCGGGCCACCGGGGGCGGTGACGCGTGGCCCACCTGCCGGTAGCGGTCCGTCTTGCCGCCGGCGAAGGTCCAGTCCTCGGGGAAGCCCTGCAGCCGCGCCGCCTGCTCGACCGTCAGCTTCACCATGTCCGTGCCGTCCGGTGACGGGTCCCAGAGGTCCTCGGGCCCGGGGACCTCATTGGCGACGGTGCCGCCGTTGACCCGCATGCGGGCCCAGGACCGCTTCGATCCGGTCGGCCCCAGATCCGGCCCACCGCGATTCCAGGAACCCCCGACCAGGGTCGGGGCGACCTCGTCGGCCTGTGCGGCCCAGGCCGCGGCGTGCGGCCATCCGCGGGCGGCCATCGAGACGCCCAACGCCTCCCCCACCGTCAGCGGTGGCTCGGTGTCCCGCGCCGGGGGCACGAAGTCACGCATGGAGCCCTCCTTCAGCGCCACCAGGATCCCCTGCTTGCGGTCCTGAGGCACGCCGTGCCACTTCGCGTTGACGACGAACCACTCGTACTCGTACCCGAGGTGTCGGAGTTCGGTCTCGACCTCCGAACGGATGGACTCGTACGCGGGCTTGGAGGCCAACTCGGAGAGGTTCTCGATGAGCAGGGCACGGGGCTGCACGCCGTGCAGGAGCATGACGGTCGCATCGAGCAGCCGGAGCTCCTCCGCGCTGTCCTCACGCCTCACCGCGGCGCTCGCCTTCACCCGGGGCAGACCGGCGGCCAGGAGGTCCACGTCGTAGCACTCCTGGTGCTCCTCCGGAACGAAGTCGAGGAGGTCCGTCCGGAGGACGTGCCAGTCCGGGCGGTTCGACCGCAGCGTCTCGCAGGCCACCGGACGGTTGTCGAGGAGCAACACCGGATCGAACCCGGCTTGTTCGAGACCGAGCGCGAGGCCCCCCGCACCGGCACACACGGCGAGGCAGGTCAGACGGTCGGGACGGGACGCTTCCATGATCACCATTCGTACTCGTCGGAGAACTCGGCAGCGGCCGGAGCCCTGGGTACCGACGGCCGCGTTTCTCCCTGGCGGGAGACGACGGTCAGGATACGCACGGCACGTTGTCCGAGCCCACTGCCCTACCGTGCTCACGCGCCGGGCGCGCGGGCCGGTCAGAGTTCGTCGAGGGGTTCGTCCAGGACGCCCTGGCGGGCGATGATGTAGCCGAGGTGGCCGCGGCTGCGGCTGCCGAGGAGTTCGCTGGCCTTCTGGATGTGGCTGGACACGGTGCGGGTGCTCATGCCGAGGCGGGAGGCGATGGCCTCGTCGGTGTAGCCGTTGACCATCAGGCGCAGCACGTTCTGCCGGGTGCGGGCGGTCAGCAGCCGGGGGCGGTGGTGGCCCTGCTGGTAGGTGACGGGCTCGGCGCGCTCCCACATCAGCTCGAAGATCTTGAGCAGGTACTCGACCAGCGGCGGGAGTTCGATGAGCATCGCGGCGGCCTGGCGGTCGGCGCCGGCCGGGATGAAGGCGGTGGAGCGGTCGCAGATGATCACCCGGTCGAAGACCTCGTTCAGGGTGCGCACCTGGGCGCCCTGGGCGGTGACCTGCTCGATGTAGGCCAGCGTCGGGCCGTGCGAGCGCACGGTGTGCTGGTAGAGGGTGCGTTGGCGCACGCCGCGGCCGGCCAGGGCGAGGTCGCGCGGGAGCGCGTCGCCCAGTTGCTCGGGGCCGCGGCCGCCGCCCGGCTGGGCGGTGAGCAGTTCCTCGCTGCAGGCGGCGACGGCCTTCTCCAGCGCGGGGTTGATCTCCTCGCCCGCCAGCAGCCGGATCGGCAACTTGGCGCGCCGCATGACGTCGCGGTAGGTGTGCTCGGCGGCGTGGAAGGAGGTGTGCAGCGCGGCGAGCCGCTCCTGGTGGGCCAGTACGGCGAGTTCGAGCGGCCGCGCCAGTCCGGTGGCGGCGATGTCGGGCGGGACGGGGACGAGCCGGTCACCGGAGCCGGGCAGCGGGCGCAGCAGACCCATCGCGAGCAGGCATTCGGGGGCTTCGCCGATCGCCTCCCCCTCGGCCAGCGCCGTGCGGTAGAACTCGATGCCCCGGTCGCAGAGCTGGGGTGTTCCCCTTTCCGCGCAGTTGTCCTGACTTGGGCACATCTGGGCATCCTTCCGGCTTCGGCATTGCGGTTTCACGAATGCCCGTACCGGCTACCGCCAGGCATCCGAACCGGCAAGATGGAAGTGACTGCCGTTCGGAAGCCGCCCCCCGGGCTCCGACAGCCGTGAGTGTACGCCCAAAGGGCGCGGAAATCATCGGCTGACGGTAGTCGGGCGTGCACGCAAACGGGGAGCCGGGGTCACGGTCGTGACCGTACCCGGCAGCGGTGACCGGGGGATTGCCGGCGCATCGCACCTGGCGTTCCGACGGGACGTCCGGAGCGGGCGGTCGGTGCACGGAACGGCCTACAGACGGAAGGCACCCCCAGTTGCGAGCTGATTCCGACCCGGCGGCACCGCCCGCCGCCCTCGCCGGCCTGGTGGACCAGCGCCTGGTGCGGCAGTTGGCGGAGGCCGCCGCCGCGCAGGTCGGCTCCGGCGCGGTCCGGCTGCTGGGCGACGGCGGGATTCTCCAGGCCTTCGCCAAGCAGCTGATCGAGGGCGCCCTGGAGCTCGAACTCCAGGAGCACCTGCGCGGCTCCGGCAACAGCAACGGCAGCGGCACCGGCAACGGCTCCGGTCCCGGCGGCAACGGCCGCAACGGCGCCCGGGCCAGACGGCTGCTCACCGAGATCGGCCCGGTCGAGGTGCGGGTGCCCCGGGACCGCGAGGGCAGCTTCACCCCCAAGGCCGTCCTCCCCCGCGCCCGGCGGCTGCCCGGGCTCGACCGGCTGGTGATCTCGCTGACCGCGCGCGGCCTCAGTTCGGGCGAGCTGGTGGCGCACCTGGCCGAGGTGTACGGCGTGGAGCTGAGCCGGGAGACCGTCTCGGCCATCACCGACCAGGTGCTGGACGAGCTCGCCGAGCGGCGCGGGCGGCGGCTCGATCCGGTCTACCCGGTGGTCTTCGTCGACTCGGTGCGCAGCGGCCGCTCGGGCGGGCCGCTGGTGCACCTGGCGCTCGGGGTCTCCACCGAGGGCCGGCGCGAGGTGCTGGGCCTGTGGCCGGCCGCGGACGGTGAGCAGTGGCCGCAGGTGCTGGCGGGGCTCGCCGAGCGCGGGGTGCGGGAGGTCTGGGTGCTGGTTGGCGGCACCGGTGCGGTGCTGGCGGAGGCGGCGGCCGAGCAGTGGCCGCGCACGGTGGTGCACGGTTCGGTGGCGCACCTGCTGCACGCGGCGCTGCGGCACGCGCCCGGCGAGGACTGGGGCGCGCTCTCACGGGCGCTGCGCGAGACCTGTACGGCGCCGACCGAGGCGGCGGCGCTGGAGCGGCTGGCCCAGGCCGAGCGGGAGTGGGGGCCGAGCCACCGCGAGGTGTTCCGGGTGTGGCGGTCGGCCTGGCCGCTGCTGGCCCCCGGTTTCCGCTTCGGCCCGGAGGCGCGGCGGCTGCTGACCGGCGGGGGCGCGCTGGAGCGACTGCACGCCCGGCTGCGCCGGATCGAGCAGTCCGCGGGGCGGGTGCAGGACGAACGGGCGGCGCTCAAGCGCGCCTACCTGGCGACGCTCGCCCTGGAGTCGCCGACCGGGACGGGCCGGCCGTGGGTCGAGGACTGGCCCGCCGTCCGGGAGGAGTTGCGCCGGGGCTCGCTGCGGCGGGCCGGAGTACCCGCTTCCGCCCCGCGATGTCCTCCGCGATGTCCCACGCGCCCACGGAGTTCCCACCACTGATCTGACAGACCCAGGTACGACTTGGATCATGTCTGTCTGTTTTTGGCACGATCTGACCGGGCTTCCGGTTCCCGCATTGCGTGTTCACGATCACAGTGAGAGCTTCCAAGCACGTTTGGGGCTTCGGCAGGATGCATTTCAGAGCGAAGAGGGCAGACCGCCCTCCTCAGGAAGAGGAATTCGCGATGCCAAGCCTTGCCGTCCGCGTCCACAAGATGCTCGGGATGCTCGCCGTCCTGCTGGCCGCCGTGGTCGGCCTCCAGCTCCACGCCCAGCCGCACCTGTCCACGGTCTCCGTCACCGCCCACGACGCCCCCAGCGAGGACTCCGGCTGGGGTCCGTGAGCCGCGGCTCCGTTTGATCACATCCGGTCACGTCCGACCACCCTGCTCCTCCCCTTCTCGCACTGCTCTGCACGGCTACGAACCAGATCTGCACAGCTACGAACAGAGAGGAACCGACGATGGCGAACCCGTTCGAGGATGCCGAGGCCAGCTACCTCGTCCTGACGAACGACGAGGGCCAGCACTCGCTGTGGCCGGCCTTCAGCCCGGTGCCCGCCGGTTGGCAGCAGGTGTTCGGTGCCGCCGGACGGCAGGACTGCCTCGACTACGTCGAGCAGAACTGGCAGGACCTGCGGCCGAAGAGCCTCATCGCGCACCTGTCCGAGCACTGACCCCGGCCACCGCCCACCGACCGTCGGACCGCTGAGCACCGCGCGGCCGCCGGACGGGGATCCGCGCCGAACGGCCGCTCACCCGGTCGCACCACCTCGGCGGCGCAGCACCCGGCACAGCACCATCCGGCAGGGCACCACCCGGCAAAGCACCGCCTGACAATGCACCACCTCGGCAACGCACCACCTCGGCAACGCACCCGGGGCAGACCGCCGCTCACCCGGCACCGCCCCGCACCCGAGCCGCCCCTCACCAGGCCGCTCGCCCGGTCGTCGGCGCACCGCACCGCCGGAACCCGCCGACACCGCCTCACCACACCACCGCAGCACCCCGTCACCGCCGCGCGGCCGCACCGTCACGCCGCCGGCGCGGTCCCGTGTCCGACGTCTACGCGCGTGCATCGAACAGCACCGGCGCGCCACCACCCTCCGCACCGCCGCACCGCACCCGTGTGCCGCACGGACGTCACACGAAGCACACCGCAGCACCGCAAGACGACCGCAACATCGCTCCGCCGACCCCCGGGCCGACCGCCCCGGGGTCAACCCAGCTCGCCGCTCCCGCCACCGCGGGAGCCAGCCGCACGAGGGAGAGAGTCACATGTCCGGGGTCCAGCAGACGCACAGATCCGAGCAGCGGCCGGAAGCGGCCGAGGTCCTGTGCCGACTGTTCGCGGAGGTGCTCGGCCGGGAGTCGGTCGACCCCGCGGCGGGCTTCTACGACCTGGGCGGCGACCGGCCCGCCGCCGAGCGGCTGCTGGCCCGCGTGCACGAGGAGTTCGGCGTCCGCCTGGAACCGTCCGTCCTGGCGGACGCCCCCACCCCCGCCGCGCTGGCCGCCCGGCTGGCCCGCCCCGACACCCGCCCGACCCTCACCGAGCTGGTCGACGCCCAGGTCGCCCGCACCCCGGACGCCCCCGCCCTGTACGCCGAGGGCACCACCCTCACGTACGCCGAGCTGGACGCCCGAGCCAACCGGCTGGCCCGGGTGCTGGCCGCCCGCGGCCTGGGCACCGAGGACGTCGTCGCGCTGGCCCTGCCGAAGTCCCCCGAGGCGATCGCCGCGATCCTCGCCGTCGCCAAGACCGGCGCCGCCTGGCTGCCCGCCGACCCGGCCTACCCGGCCGAGCGGCTGCGCCACATGCTGACCGACTCCCGCGCCGCCCTGGTGCTCACCACCGCCGGGGCCGCCGCCCAGCTGCCGGAGACCGGCGCCCCCCGGCTGCTGATCGACTCCGCCGAGCACCTCGCCGACCTGGCCGCGCGCTCCGGGGACCGGTTCACCGCCGCCGAGCGGGTACGGCCGGTGAGCGCGCCGAACACCGCGTACGTCATCTACACCTCCGGCTCCACCGGCGTGCCCAAGGGCGTGGCCGTCACCCACACCGGGCTGCCCAGCATGGTCGGCACCCAGGTCGCCGCCACCGGGGTCGGCCCCGGCAGCCGGGTGCTCCAGGCCTCCTCGCTCAGCTTCGACGTCTCGGTCTCGGACCTGTCCGTGGCGCTCACCACCGGCGCCGCCCTGGTGCTGCCGCGCGAGCAGAGCCAGCTGGTCGGCGAGCCGCTGGCCGCCCTGATCGACCGGTTCGGCGTCACCCACGCCGACGTCGCCACCGCGATGATCTCCACCCTGCCCGACCTGCCGATGCCCTCGCTGCGCACCCTGATCGGCGGCGGCGAGGCGGTCTCCCGCGAGCTGGCCGCCCGCTGCGGCCGCGGCCGGCTGATGCTCAACAGCTACGGGCCGACCGAGGCCACCGTCATCGTCAGCATGAGCGAGCCGCTCACCGGCGAGGAGCTGCCCCCGATCGGCCGGCCCTGCCAGGACGTGCGCATCCACGTGCTGGACGAGCAGCTGCGCCAGGTCGAGCCGGGCACCGTCGGCGAGCTGTACCTGGCCGGCCCGCACCTGGCCCGCGGCTACCTGAACCGCCCGGGCCTGACCGCCGAGCGCTTCGTGGCCGACCCGTACGGCGAGCCCGGCGACCGGATGTACCGCACCGGCGACCTCGGCAGCTACCGCCCGGACGGCCAGCTGGACTTCCTCGGCCGGGCCGACGACCAGGTGAAGATCCGCGGCTTCCGGGTGGAGCTCGGCGAGATCGAGCAGACCCTCTCCGCCCACCCCGAGGTGCGCCAGGCCGTGGTGCTGGTCCGCGAGGACCGCCCGGGCGAGCGCCGCCTGGTCGGCTACACCGTCGGCGCCGCCGACCCGGCCGAGCTGCGGGCGTACTGCGCCGAGCGGCTGCCCGACCACATGGTGCCCGTCGTCGTGGTGCTCGACCGGCTGCCGCTCACGCCCAACGGCAAGGTGGACAAGCGCGCCCTGCCCGCGCCGGTGTTCGGCGCCGGCGAGGAGGACGGCCGCGCCCCCGCCGGCGAGCTGGAGCACACCCTGGTCCGGCTGTTCGGCGAGGTGCTGGGCCTGCCCCGGGTGGGCGTCACGGACTCCTTCTTCGAGCTCGGCGGCGACTCCATCGTGGCCATCCAGCTGGTCTCCCGGGCCCGGCACGCGGGCCTCCAGCTCACCCCGCGCGAGGTGTTCCTCGCCCCGACCGTCGAGAAGCTGGCACTGATCGCCCGTCCGCTGGAGGGGCCGGTCGTCGTCGAGCCCGCCGGGTCCGGCCTCGGCGAGGTGCCGCCGACGCCCATCGTGCACTGGCTGGCCGCCCAGCACGGCGCGGTGGAGAGCTTCTACCAGTCCACCCTGCTCACCCTGCCCGCCGGCACCACGCGGGAGCACCTGACCACCGCCGTCCAGGCCCTGCTCGACCACCACGACCTGTTCCGCGCCCGCACCTCCCCGCTCGCCGAGCGCCCCTGGACGCTGCACGTGCCCGAGCCCGGCACCGTCCCCGCCGACGCCGTGCTGCGCCGGGTCGAGGGCCGGGCCGACGCGGACGCGCTGCGCGCCGAGACCGAGGCCGCCCGCGGCCGCCTGTCGCCCGAGGACGGCCGGATGGTCCAGGCCGTGCGCTTCGACGCCGGCCCGGAGCAGCCCTCGCAGCTGCTGCTGGTGATCCACCACCTGGTGGTGGACGGCGTCACCTGGCGCATCGTCGAGGAGGACCTGCTCGGCGCGCTCGCCGCGCTCCGCGAGGACCGCGCCGTCGAGCTCGCCCCGGTGCCCACCTCCTTCCGCCGCTGGGCCCAGCGCCTCACCACCGAGGCCAACACCGACCGCCGGGCCGCCGAACTCCCGCTCTGGCAGGCCGCGTTGGCCACCCCGGATCCGCTGCTCGGCGACCGCCCGCTGGACCCGGCCCAGGACACCTACGCCACCGAGGGCCTGCTGCGGCTCGTGCTGCCCGCCGCGACCACCCGGGCGCTGCTCACCAAGGTCACCGCCGCCTACCACGCCCAGGTCAACGACGTGCTGCTGACCGGGCTGGCCCTGGCCCTCGGCCACTGGCGCGGCCAGGAGACCACCGGGCCCGACGGCGCCGTGCTGGTCACCGTGGAGGGCCACGGCCGCGAGGAGGTCGTCGACGGCGTCGACCTGCACCGCACCGCCGGCTGGTTCACCTCCGTCTACCCCGTCCGGCTCGCCCCCGGGGCGCTGCCCTGGTCCGAGGTCACCGCGGCCGGCCCCGCACTCGGCCGGGCCCTCGGCCGGGTGAAGGAGCAGCTGCGCGCCGTCCCCGACAACGGCATCGGCTTCGGCCTGCTGCGCCACCTCAACCCGGACACCGCCGCCGCGCTGGCCGGGCACGCCGACCCGCAGATCGAGTTCAACTACCTGGGCCGCTTCGCACCCGAGGGCGTCACCGCCGAGGACGTGCTCGCCGGCACCGAGGCGATGTCCGAGGGCGCCGCGACCGGCCTCGCCCTCGGCCGGGTACTCGGCCTGGACGCCACCACCGTGGACACCCCGCAGGGCCCGCTGCTGGTCGCCCAGTGGTCCTACGCCACCGGGCTGCTCTCCGAGGAGCGGGTGCAGGCCTTCGCCGAGGCCTGGTTCGCCGCGCTGGGCGCGCTCTCCGAGCACGCCGAGCGGCCGGACGCGGGCGGGCACACCCCCTCCGACTTCCCGCTGGTCGCCGTCACCCAGGACGAGCTGGACGGGCTCGCCGCCCACCACGCCCCCGCCCGCCTGGTCGACGTCTGGCCGACCTCGCCGCTCCAGCAGGGCATGGCCTTCCACTCGGCGTACGACGCCGACGGCGCGGACGTCTACACCTCGGTCGTCACCTTCGACCTCGACGGCCCGGTGGACGCCGACCGGCTGCGCGCCGCCGCCGAGGCGCTGCTGGTGCGCCAGCCCAACCTCCGGGCCGCCTTCCACCAGCGGCACGACGGCCCGCCGGTGCAGGTCGTCCCGGACGGCGTCGAACTGCCCTTCAGCGTCGTGGACCTGAGCGGCCACGCCGAACCGGAGGCGGAGGCCGGGCGGATCGCCGCCGCCGAGTACGGCCGCCGCTTCGACCTCGACCGCCCGCCGCTGCTGCGCTACACCCTGCTCCGGCTCGCCCCCGGGCGCCACCAGCTGATCGCCTCCGCGCACCACATCCTGCTGGACGGCTGGTCGACCCCGCTGTTCGCCGAGGAGCTGTGGGCGCTGTACTTCGAGCAGCCGATGGCCCCGGCCGCCCCGTACCGCGAGTACCTGCGCTGGATCACCCGGCGCGACGGCGACACCGCCCGCGCCGCCTGGGCCCACGCCCTGGCCGGCGCCGACGAGCCCACCCTGCTCGCCCCCGGCCGCTCGGCGGCCGTCCCGCAGCTGCCGCTGCGCCTGCACACCGGGCTCTCCCCGGAGGCCACCGAGGCCCTCGCCCGCACCGCCCGCCGCTACGGCGTCACCCTCAACACCCTGGTCCAGGCGGCCTGGGGCGTGCTGCTGGCCCGGCTCACCGGGCGCGAGGACGTGCTGTTCGGCACCACCGTCTCCGGCCGGCCGCACGACCTGCCGGGCGTGGAGCGGATGATGGGCCTGCTCATCAACACCGTGCCGGTGCGGGTGCGCCTGGACCAGGCGGAGAGCTGGGGCCAGCTGCTGCTGCGCCTCCAGCACGAGCAGTCCGCGCTGCTGGACCACCAGCACCTCAGCCTCACCGAGATCCAGCAACTCGCCGGCATGGGAAGCCTGTTCGACACCGTCACGGTGTACGGCAACTACCCGGACCCGTCCGCGCTGGACGACGCCGACCCGAGCGGCGCCACCCGCGTCACCCTGGTCGAGGACGTCGACAGCGCCCACTACCCGCTGGTGCTGGCCCTCACCCCCGGCGACGGCCTCCAGCTGCGACTGGACCACCAGCCGGACGCCTTCACCACCGGGGAGGCCCGCGCCCTGCTGGACCGCTTCCTCGCCCTGCTCGACCGGATCGTCGCCGACCCGGCCGAACTCGTCGGCACCGTCGAGGTGTTGACCGCGGCCGAGCGCGCCGAGCTGGTCACCGAGTGGAGCGGCACCAGCACCCCGCTGCCGGAGGGCTCGCTGCCCGAGCTGTTCGAGGCGCGGGCCGCCGCGACCCCGGACGCGCTCGCGCTCACCGCGGACGACGCCGAGCTGACCTACGCCCAGCTCAACGCCCGGGCCAACGGCCTGGCGCTGCGGCTGGTCGAGGCCGGGGTGGTCCGGGAGACGCCGGTCGCGCTGATGATCGACCGCTCGGCCGCCCAGGTGGTGGCGATCCTGGCCGTGCTCAAGGCCGGCGGCCTGTATGTCCCGCTGGACGACGCCCAGCCCGCCGACCGGCTGCGGACCGTCCTCGACGACGCCGGGGCCGCCCTGGTGCTGGCCGACGCCGCCCACCGCGAGCACCCCGCGCTGGCCGGACTGACGGTGCTCGACCCGCACGCCGAGGAGCACCCCGAGAACCTCGGACTGCCGCAGCGCGCCGACCAGTTGGTGTACGTGATGCACACCTCCGGCTCGACCGGCGTGCCCAAGGGCATCGCCATCACCCACCGCGGTGTGGTGGACCTCGCGCTCGGCGGCCAGTTCACCGGCGGCGGCCACGAGCGGCTGCCGGTGCACGCGCCCTCCGCCTTCGACGCCTCCACCTACGAGATCTGGACCCCGCTGCTCTCCGGCGGCCAGCTGGTGATCGCCCCGGCCGGCCGGCTCGGCATCGCCGAGCTGGCGGCGGTGATCGGCCACGAGCGGACCACCTCCGCCTGGATCAGCGTCGGCCTCTTCAACGTGCTGGCCGCCGAGGCCCCGGAGACCTTCACCGGGCTGCACGAGGTGTGGACGGGCGGCGACATCGCCTCGCCGGTCGCCATGCGGCGGGTGCTGGACAGCTGCCCCGGGCTGCGGCTGATCAACGTCTACGGGCCGACCGAGACGACCACCTTCGCCACGCACTTCCCGATGACCTCGGCCGCCGAGGTGCCGGCCGTGGTGCCGATCGGCCGGCCGCTGCCCAACAACCGGCTGTACGTGCTGGACGCCGGGCTGCGCCCGGTGCCGGTCGGCGTGCCCGGCGAGCTGTACATCGGCGGCTCCGGCCTGGCCCGCGGCTACGTCCGACGCCCCGGCCTGACCTCCGAGCGCTTCGTCGCCTGCCCGTTCGGCGAGCCCGGCGGCCGGATGTACCGCACCGGCGACGTGGTGCGCTGGACGCCCACGGGCGAACTGGAGTTCGTCGGTCGAGCGGACGACCAGGTCAAGCTGCGCGGCTTCCGGATCGAACTCGGCGAGGTGGAGGCGGCGTTCACCGCCCACCCGGCGGTCGGCCAGGTCTGCGTGGCGGTCCGCCAGGACCAGCCGGGCGACAAGCGCCTGGTCGCGTACGTCACCGGCGAGGTGCGGGCCGACGCGCTGCGCGACTTCGTCACCGAGCGGCTGCCCGGCTACATGCTGCCCGCCGCGATCGTCGTCCTCGACGAACTGCCGGTGAACCCCAACGGCAAGGTGGACCGCAAGGCCCTGCCCGCGCCCGACTACAACGGCGCCGACGGCGGGCGCGAGCCGCGCAACGCCACCGAGCAGACCCTGTGCGCGCTGTTCGCCGAGGTCCTCGGGCTGGCCCGGATCAGCATCGACGACAACTTCTTCGACCGCGGCGGCCACTCGCTGCTCGCCACCAAGCTGGTCAGCCGCATCCGCGCCGGCCTCGGCGCCGAGCTGCCGATCCGCACGCTCTTCGACAACCCGACGGTGGCCCTGCTGGCCGCCGCCCTGCCCGACTCCGCGGCGGCCCGCCCGGCCCTGCGGCCGGCCGAGCGGCCGGAGCGCGTGCCGCTCTCCTCCGCCCAGCAACGCCTGTGGTTCATCGAGCAGTTCGAGGGCCCCAGCGCGCTCTACAACACCCCCGTCGCGGTCCGACTCACCGGCGCCGTCGACCTGCCCGCCCTGGAGCAGGCCGTCCGGGACGTGGTGGAGCGGCACGAGGTGCTGCGCACCGTCTTCCCGACCGTCGACGGCCAGCCGCACCAACAGGTCGTCGAGGCGGGCGGGTTGTCGCTGCGCCAGGTGCCGGTGGCCGACGAGGGGCAGCTGCGGGCGGCCCTGGTCGCGGCCGGCGAGGAGGTCTTCGACCTCGCCCACGACCTGCCGGTGCGCGCCACCCTGCTGTCGCTGCCGAACGACGAGCACGTCCTGCTGGTGCTGATGCACCACATCGCCAGCGACGGCTGGTCGGTCGGGCCGCTCTTCCGCGACCTCGCCGAGGCCTACCAGGCCCGGACCGCCGGCGCCGCGCCCACCCGCGCGCCGCTGCCGGTGCAGTACGCCGACTACACCCTCTGGCAGCGCGAGCTGCTCGGCACCGACGAGCGGCCCAGCGCCCTGCTGACCGACCAACTCGCCTACTGGCAGCAGGCCCTGGCCGAGGCCCCGGAGGAGCTGGCGCTCCCCTACGACCGTCCGCGCCCGGCCGTGCCGGGGCACCGGGGCGGCCTGGTGGAGGTCACCGTCGACGCCGAACTGCACGGCGCTCTCGGCGAGTTGGCGGCGGCGCAGAACGCCAGCCTGTTCATGGCGCTGCAGGCCGCGGTCGCCACCCTCTACACCCGCCTCGGCGCCGGCACCGACCTGCCGCTCGGCACCCCCGTGGCCGGCCGCACCGACGAGGCCCTGGACGACCTGGTCGGCTTCTTCGTCAACACCCTGCTGCTGCGCACCGACACCAGCGGCGACCCGACCTTCCGCGAGCTGCTCGACCGCGTCCGGCGCGCCGACCTGGACGCCTACGACCACCAGGACATCCCCTTCGAGCGCCTGGTCGAGCACCTCAACCCCACCCGCACCCCCGCCCGCCACCCGCTCTTCCAGACCCTGGTGGCGCTGGAGAGCCGGGTCACGGTGCCGGCCGAGTTCGGCGGCCTGGGCTGCGCGGAGCACCCCTTCGAGCTGGACGTCGCCAAGTTCGACCTGTCCTTCCGCTTCACCGAGCAGGGCCCGCAGGCGGGCCTGACGGTGGCGGTCGAGTACGCGGTCGACCTCTTCGACCACGCCACCGCCACCGCCCTCGGCGAGCGGCTGCTGCGCGTCCTGCGCGCCGCCGCGGCCGCCCCGGACGCCCCGATCGGCGGCATCGAGATCCTCGCCCCGGCCGAGCGCGAGCAGCTGCTCACCGGCTGGAACGACACCGCCGCGCCCGTCCCGGACGCGACCCTGCCGGAGCTGTTCGAGGCGCGGGCCGCCGCCACCCCCGACGCGCCGGCCGTGGTCTTCGGCACCGAGCGGCTGAGCTACGCCGAACTGGACTCCCGGGCCGAGCACCTGGCGGCCCACCTGGCCGGTGCCGGGGTCGGCGCCGAGACGCCGGTGGTCCTGCTGATGGACCGCTCCGCCGACCTGCTGACCGCGATCCTCGCGGTGGCCAAGGCGGGCGGCACCTACGTCCCGCTGGACGACCGGCACCCGGCCGAGCGGCTGCGGCGGATCACCGCCGAGACGGCCGCCGCGCTCGTCCTGGTCGACCCGGCGCACCGCGACCACCCGCTGGCCGCCGACGCCCCCTGCCCCGTCCTGCCGCTCACCGAGGGCTGGTTCGACGGTCCGCGCGAGCGGCGCGCCCACCGGGCCGCGCCCCACCCGGAGCAGCTCGCGTACGTGATGTTCACCTCCGGCTCCACCGGGGAGCCCAAGGGCATCGCGATCAGCCACCGGGACGTGGTGCAGCTCGCCACCGACCCGTGCTGGCGGCACGACGAGGGCCTGCGGGTGCTGTTCCACGCGCCGCACGCCTTCGACGCCTCGACCTACGAGATCTGGGTGCCGCTGCTCTCCGGCGGCCAGGTGGTCGTCGCGCCGCAGGGCGACCTGGACGCGGCCGCCATCCGCGGGCTGGTCCGCGAGCACGCGCTCACCCACGTCCACGTCACCGCCGGTCTGTTCCGGGTCATCGCGGAGGAGGACCCGGGCATCTTCGCCGGTGTGCGCGAGGTGCTGACCGGCGGCGACGTGGTCTCCGCCCCGGCCGTGCGCCGGGTGCTGGAGGCCGTCCCCGGCATCGCGGTGCGGGCCCTGTACGGGCCGACCGAGACCACCCTGTGCGCCACCCAGTACCCGATGCCGGACGCCGCGGCGGTGCCGAACGTGGTGCCGATCGGGCGCCCGCTGGCCAACACCCGGCTGTACGTGCTGGACGCCGCGCTCCAGCCCGTCCCGGCCGGGGTGGCGGGCGAGCTGTACATCGCCGGGGCCGGCCTGGCCCGCGGCTACGTCGGCCGCCCGGCGCTCAGTGCCGAGCGCTTCGTCGCCTGTCCCTTCGACGGGGATGGCGGCCGGATGTACCGCACCGGGGACCTCGCCCGCTGGACGGCGGACGGTGTCCTGGAGTTCCTCGGCCGGGCCGACGACCAGGTCAAGATCCGCGGCTTCCGGATCGAACTCGGCGAGGTGGAGGCGGCGTTCACCGCCCACGAGGGCGTCGGCCAGGCGCTCGCGGTGGTCCGCGAGGACCAGCCGGGCGACAAGCGCCTGGTGGTGTACGCCACCGGCAAGGCCACCGACGGCGAGCTGCGCGCCTTCGTCGCGGACCGCCTCGCCGCCTACATGCTCCCGGCCGCCGTGGTCGTCCTGGACAGCCTGCCGGTCACGGCCAACGGCAAGGTCGACCGCAGGGCCCTGCCCGCGCCCGAGTACGCCGGGGCGGCCGAGGGCCGCGCCCCGCGCACCGAGCGCGAGCGGGAGCTGTGCGCCCTGTTCGCCGAGGTGCTGGGCGTGGAGACGGTCAGCATCGACGACCGGTTCTTCGACCTCGGCGGCCACTCCCTGCTCGCCACCCGGCTGGTCAGCCGGATCCGCGCCACCCTCGGCGCGGAACTGCCGATCCGCACGCTGTTCGACGCGCCAACGGTCGCCGCCCTCGCCGCCGTCCTGCCCGGGGGCGAGGCGGCGCCCGCGCCGAAGAAGGCCCGCCCGGCCCTGCGGCCGATGCGCCGCCCGAGCGGCCAGGCCTGACCCGCGGCAGGACGCGGGCCGCGCCACCGGCACGGCCCGCCCCCGCCGCACGACCGCTCCGCACCACCGGGCACCGCAGCCCCACCAGCCACAGCAGCCGTACGTCGCCAGTCGGAGGCAGACCTTGATCCCGTTGTCGTTCGCCCAGCAGCGGCTCTGGTTCATCGAACAGTTCGAGGGACCGAGCTCCCTCTACAACACTCCGTTCGCCCTCCGGCTGACCGGCCGGCTCGACGCCGCCGCCCTCGAAGGCGCGCTCGGGGACGTGGTGGACCGGCACGAGGTGCTGCGCACCGTCTTCCCCACCACCGACGGCCAGCCCCACCAGCACATCCTCACCGAGGGGCGCCCGACGCTGCACCGGGTGCCGGTGGCCGACGAGGCCGAGCTGCCCGGGCTGCTGCACGAGGCCGCCGGGCAGGTCTTCGACCTCGCCGCCGACCTGCCCGTGCGGGCCTGGCTGTACGCGCTGCCCGCGCCGGACGAGCACGTCCTGCTGCTGCTCACCCACCACATCGCCAGCGACGGCTGGTCGGTCGCCCCGCTCTTCCGCGACCTCGCCGAGGCGTACCGGGCCCGGACCACCGGCACCGAGCCGCGGTGGGAGCCGCTGCCGGTGCAGTACGCCGACTACACCCTCTGGCAGCGCGAGCTGCTCGGCGAGGAGGACGACCCGGAGAGCGTCGTCTCCCTGCAACTCGCCCACTGGCGGCAGGAGTTGTCCGACCTTCCGGAGGAGCTGGCGCTCCCCTACGACCGGCCGCGCCCGGCCCGGCCGAGCCGCCGCGGCGGCGCCGCCGACTTCGAGCTGGACGCCGAACTGCACGCCGCGCTCACCGAGTTGGCCTCCGGCCGGCACGCCAGCCTGTTCATGGCGCTGCAGGCCGCGGTCGCCACCCTCTACACCCGCCTCGGCGCCGGCACCGACCTGCCGCTCGGCACCCCCGTCGCCGGCCGCACCGACGAGGCCCTGGACGACCTGGTCGGCTTCTTCGTCAACACCCTGCTGCTGCGCACCGACACCAGCGGCGACCCGACCTTCCGCGAGCTGCTCGACCGCGTCCGGCGCGCGAACCTGGACGCCTACGACCACCAGGACATCCCCTTCGAGCGCCTGGTCGAGCACCTCAACCCCACCCGCACCCCCGCCCGCCACCCGCTCTTCCAGACCGTCGTCACGCTCAACGCGGAGCAGGCCGGCGACCTCGCCTTCGGCACCGCGACGGGCACCCCGGTCGAGGTCGGCGAGGCCCAGGCCCAGTTCGACCTCAACTTCAACTTCGTCGAGCGGCTCGCGGCCGACGGCACCTGCCTGGGCGTGCGCGCCGCCGTCGACTACGCGGCCGACCTCTTCGACCACGCCACCGCCGTCTCCCTCGCCGAGCGGCTGGTGCGCGTCCTGCGCGCCGCCGTGGCCGCCCCGGACGCCCCGATCGGCGGCATCGAGATCCTCGCCCCGGCCGAGCGCGAGCAGCTGCTCACCGGCTGGAACGGGCCGGCCGCGCCGGTCGCCGAGCAGAGCCTGCCCCGGCTGTTCGAGGCCCAGGCCGCCGCCACCCCCGGGGCCCTCGCCCTGGTCTCCGGCACCGAGCGGCTCGACTACGCGGAGCTGAACGACCGCGCCAACCGGCTCGCCGCCCTGCTGCTGGAGCGCGGCCTGACCACCGAGCAGCCGGTCGCGGTGCTGATGGAGCGCTCCGCCGGGCTGCTCACCGCCGTCCTCGCGATCGCCAAGGCGGGCGGCACCTACGTCCCGCTGGACGACCGCTACCCGCTGGACCGGCTCCAGCACATCCTCGCCGACACCCGCACCGCCCTGCTGCTCATCGACCCGGCCCACCAGGGCCACCCGGTGCTCGCCACCGAGGGCTTCGCCACCGTCGAGGTCACCGACGCGCTGCTCGCCGGGGCCCCCGCGGCGGGCGACCCGGCCGTGCCCGTCCTGCCCGGCCAGCTGGTCTACGTGATGTACACCTCGGGCTCGACCGGGGTGCCCAAGGGCGTCGCCGTCACCCACCGCAACGTGGTGGACCTGCTGGGCAACCCGCACTTCCGGGCCGGCCACCACGAGCGGGTGCTGCTGCACTCGCCCACCGCCTTCGACGCCTCCACCACCGAGATCTGGGCGCCGCTGGTCACCGGCGGGGCGATCGTGCTCGCCGAGCCCGGCGAGCTGGACATCCGCCGCCTCGCCGAGACCATCACCACCCACGAGGTGACCCTGGTCCAGGCCCCGTCCGGCCTGCTGCGGCTGATGGCCGACGAGGACCCGGCCGCCTTCCGCAACGTCCGGCAGGTGTGGACCGGCGGCGACGTCGTCCCGCCGGAGTCCGTCCGCCGGCTCCACCGGGCCTGCCCGGACACCTCCGTGGTCGCGGTGTACGCCCCCACCGAGACCACCGCCATCAAGACCACCTTCACCATGGCCCCGGGCGAGCCCGTCCCCGCCGTGGTGCCGATCGGGCGCCCGCTGAACAACACCGGGCTGTACGTGCTGGACACCGCGCTCCAGCCCGTCCCGGCCGGCGTGGCCGGCGAGCTGTACATCGCCGGGGCCGGCCTGGCCCGCGGCTACGTCGGCCGCCCCGGCCTGACCTCCGAGCGCTTCGTCGCCTGCCCGTTCGGCGAGCCCGGCGCCCGGATGTACCGCACCGGCGACCTGGTCCGCTGGACCGCCGACGGCGTGCTGGAGTTCCTCGGCCGGGCCGACGACCAGGTCAAGATCCGCGGCTTCCGGATCGAACTCGGCGAGGTGGAGGGCGCGTTCACCGCGCTCCCGGGCGTCGGCCAGGCCTTCGCCGTGGTCCGCGAGGACCGGCCCGGCGACAAGCGCCTGGTGGTGTACGCCACCGGCGACGGCACTCCCGCCGAGCTGCGCGCAGCCGTCGCCGACAGCCTGCCCGGCTACATGCTCCCGGCCGCCGTGGTCGTCCTCGACGCCCTCCCGGTGACGGCCAACGGCAAGGTGGACCGCCGCGCCCTGCCCGCCCCCGACTGGACCGGCGGCGCCGAGGGCCGCGCCCCGCGCACCGACACCGAGCGCGCCCTGTGCGAACTCTTCGCCGACGTCCTCGGGTTGGAGCGGATCGGGATCGACGACAGCTTCTTCGACCTGGGCGGCCACTCGCTGCTCGCCACCAAGCTGGTCGGCCGCATCCGCACCGCGCTCGGCACCGAACTGCCCGTCCGCACGCTGTTCGACGCCCCCAGCGTGGCCGCGCTCGCCGAGGCGCTGCCCGCCCCGGGCGCCGCCCGTCCGGCCCTGCGGCCGGTCGAGCGCCCCGACCGCGTCCCGCTCTCCCCCGCGCAGCAACGCCTCTGGTTCATCGACCAGTTCGAGGGCCCGAGCGCCCTCTACAACACCCCGTGCGCCCTCCGGCTGACCGGCCCGGTCGACGCCGCCGCCCTCCAGGCGGCCCTGGCGGACGTGCTGGAGCGCCACGAGGTGCTCCGCACCGTCTACCCGACCACCGACGGACAGCCGCACCAGCTGCTCCTGGAGAACCCCGAACTCCCGCTGCACACCGCCTCGGTGGCCTCCGAGGAGGAGCTCGTGGCGGCCCTCGCCGAGGCCGGGTCGCAGGTCTTCGACCTCGCCCGCGACCTGCCGGTCCGCGCCACCCTGCTCTCGCTGCCGCACCAGGAGCACGTCCTGCTGGTGCTGATGCACCACATCGCCACCGACGGCTGGTCCGTGGTCCCGCTGGTGCGCGACCTCGCCGAGGCGTACCGGGCCCGCCGCACCGGCACCGCCCCCGGCTGGGAGCCGCTGCCGGTGCAGTACGCCGACTACACCCTCTGGCAGCACGAGCTGCTCGGCACCGACGAGCGGCCCAGCGCCCTGCTGACCGACCAACTCGCCTACTGGCAGCAGGCCCTGGCCGACCTGCCGGAGGAGCTGACGCTCCCCTTCGACCGGCACCGCACCGCCGCCCCGAGCCGCCTCGGCGCCGCCGTCGAGCTGCGGATGGACGCCGGACTCCACGCCTCCCTGGTCGAGTTGGCGCAGCGGAGCCGGGCCAGCGTCTTCATGGTGATGCAGGCCGCGCTCGCCACCACCCTGGGCCGGATCGGCGCGGGCACCGACCTGCCGATCGGCACCGTGGTGGCCGGCCGCACCGACGAGGCGCTGGAGGACCTGGTCGGCTTCTTCGTCAACACCCTGGTGCTGCGCACCGACCTCTCCGGCGACCCGAGCTTCCGGGAGCTGGTGGAGCGCGTGCGGGTCTCCACCCTGGACGCCTTCGAGCACCAGGACGTGCCCTTCGAGCGGCTGGTCGAGCTGCTCAACCCGGTGCGCTCGACCGCCCGCCACCCGCTCTGCCAGGTGATGCTGACCTCCGGCGGCGACGCCGGGGAGATCGGCCTCGACGGCCTGCCCGGCCGGGTCGAGCAACTGGACTCCGACCTCGCCAAGTTCGACCTGACCTTCGCCTTCAGCGAGAGCTTCGACGCGGCCGGCGCGCCCGCCGGGCTGGGCCTGACGGTGGAGTACGCCGTCGACCTGTTCGACCGGGCCACCGCCGAGGCGACGGCCGCCCGCTTCGAGCGCGCCCTGCGCGCGGTGCTGGCCGACCCGGACCTCGCGGTGGGCCGGGTCGAGGTGCTGGCGCCCGAGGAGCGCGAGCAGCTGCTCACCGGCTGGAACGACACCCGGGAGGACCTCCCGCTCGGCACCTTCCCGGCGCTCTTCGAGGCCCGGGCCGCCGCCCGCCCGGAGGCCGTCGCGCTCTCCTTCGGCGCCGAGCAGGTCACCTACGGCGAGCTGAACGAGCGCGCCAACCGCTTCGCCCGGCTGCTGATCGAGCACGGCGCGGGCCCCGAGCGGTTCGTCGCGATCGCCCTGGAGCGCTCGATCGAGCTGATCGTCGCCCAGCTCGCCGTGCTCAAGGCCGGCGCGGTCTTCCAGCCGCTGGACCCGCGCTACCCGGCCGACCGGATCGCCTACATGCTGGACGACGCCCGGCCCGCGCTGGTCCTCACCAGCCGGGCGCTGGCCGACGGCCTGCTCGCCGACAGCACCGTCCCGCGGCTGCTGATCGAGGACCTGGACGCCTCCGGCCACCCGGCGCACGACCTCACCGGCACCGCGATCACCCCGCACTCGGCCGCGTACGTCATCTACACCTCGGGCTCCACCGGCCGCCCCAAGGGCGTGGTGGTCACCCACACCGGCCTCGCCGCCATGGTGGAGAGCCAGCGCCGGGGCCTGGCCGTCACCCCGGACAGCCGGGTGCTGCTGTTCGCCTCGCCGTCCTTCGACGCGGCCGTCTGGGAGCTGGGCATGGCGCTGCTCACCGGCGCCCGGGCCGTCCTCGGCGACGCCGACCAGCTGCTGCCCGGCCCCTCGCTGACCGAGCTGATCGCCGAGCAGGGCGTCACCCACCTGACCCTGCCGCCGACCGCGCTGGCCGTCCTCGCCCCGGACGCGCTGCCGGAGGGCGGCACCCTGGTGGTGGCCGGCGAGGCCTGCCCGCCCGACCTGGTCGAGCACTGGTCGGCCCGGCTGCGGATGGTCAACGCCTACGGCCCGACCGAGTCCACCGTCTGCGCCAGCATGAGCGAACCGCTCGCCGGCCGGATCGCCCCGCCGATGGGCCGGCCCGTGCTGGACACCCGGCTCTACGTCCTGGACGCCGCGCTCCAGCCCGTCCCAGCCGGGGTCGAGGGCGAGCTGTACATCGCGGGCGCCGGCCTGGCCCGCGGCTACCTCAACCGGCCCGGCCAGAGCGCCGAGCGCTTCGTCGCCGACCCGTACGGCGCCCCCGGCAGCCGGATGTACCGCTCGGGCGACCTGGTCCGCCGCCAGGCCGACGGCACCCTGGAGTACCTGGGCCGCACCGACCACCAGGTGAAGATCCGCGGTTTCCGGATCGAGCCCGGCGAGATCGAGGCCGTGCTGGCCCGCCACCCGTCCCTGGCCCAGGCGTTCGTGCTGGTCCGGGAGGACCGCCCGGGCGACCGCCGGCTGGTCGGCTACGCCGTCGCCCGCCCCGGGCGGACGGTCGACCAGGCCGAACTGCGGGCCCACGTCGGCGCGTCCCTGCCGGACTACATGGTGCCCTCGGCGGTCGTCGCCCTGGACGCCCTGCCGCTGACCGCCAACGGCAAGGTCGACCGCAAGGCCCTGCCGGCCCCCGACACCACCTGGCTCGGCTCCGGGCGGGCGCCCGCGACGCCCCAGGAGGAGCTGCTCTGCGGCCTGTTCGCCGACCTGCTCGGGCTGGAGAAGGTCGGCGTGGACGACAACTTCTTCGAGCTCGGCGGGCACTCGCTGCTGGCCAGCCGGCTGGTCGCGGGCCTGCGCGACCTGGTCGGCGAGGGCGACCGGGTCGGCGTCCGCACGCTGTTCGAGGCGCCGACCGTGGCCCGGCTGGCCGAGCGGCTCACCCGGGGCCCGGCCGCCGAGAGCTTCCCCGTCCTGCTGCCGATCCGCACCCGCGGCTCGCGCCCGCCGCTGTTCTGCGTCCACCCGGCCGCCGGCATCAGCTGGGTCTACACCGGCCTGCTGCGCCACCTCGACGCCGAGCAGCCGATCTACGGCCTCCAGGCCCCCGGCCTGGCCGACCCGGCCGCGCACCCGGCCTCGGTCGAGGAGCTGGCCCGGACCTACCTCGCGCAGATCCGCGCCGTCCGCCCCGAGGGCCCGTACGCCCTGCTCGGCTGGTCGTTCGGCGGGGCCGTCGCCCACGCGATCGCCGCGCTGCTGCGCCGCCAGGGCGAGGAGGTCCGGCTGCTCGCGCTGCTGGACGCCTACCCGGGCACCGGCGAGCCGGGGCCCGAGCAGTGGCGGGACGACCCGGCGCAGCTCGCGGTGATCCTCGACTCGCTCGGCCACCCGGCCGGGGAGGTCACCGCCTGGCCCGCCGACGAGGACGGCTACGCCGCGCTCGTCCGCGACGGCGAGGGCCCGCTGGCCGGCCTCAGCGGCGCCGGGGTGGCCCGGGTGGTCTCGGTCTTCCAGGCCAACGCCGAGCTGTCCCACGCGCTCCCGCTGCCCGGCTACGACGGCGACGCGGTGTTCTTCACCGCCGCCAAGGACCGGCCGGCCGACGCCCCCGACCCGGAGAGCTGGCGCCCGCACCTGGGCGGCCGGCTCGACGTCCACGAGGTGCCGAGCACCCACGGCGCGATGACGGGCACCGAGGCGCTCGCCGTCATCGGCCCGGTGCTCGCCGCCCGCCTGACCTCCTGACGCACCGACTTCAGACCCCTACCGACCGCAGGCGACCGACCTGCGCACACCACGCGGACCGCACCCGGTCCGCCCACCGAGAAACGGACACCACCATGACCACTGCGGCCATCCCCGACACCTGGCGTGGCATCACCCCGTCGCCGATCACCTCGACCGACGCCTACAACGGCTTCATCGCCGCCAACGTGATCTTCGCGCTGGACCGGATCGGCCTGCTGGAGTCGATCGGGCGCGGCGAGCCGCTCTCGGCCGCCGAGGCCACCGCCCAGGCCGGCGACACCGCCCGGACCGAGGCCGTGCTGCGCGCCGCCGCCGACTACGGCTACCTCAAGGCCGACGGCGACGCCTACCTGCCCACCGAGGCGGGCCTGGAGATCGCCGCCGCGCGCGGCTACTTCACCTGGGCCGTCGGCGGCTACCACGACGTGTTCGGCCGCGCCGGCCACCTGAGCGCCGGCACCCACCGCTACGACACGGACGTCTTCCGCGACGAGGCGATGGTCGCCCTCGGCTCCGCCCAGTGCGACCAGTCGCTGTTCGCCGCCCAGCTCACCGACGTGCTGAGCGGCATCGACTTCCGGCACATCGCCGACCTGGGCTCGGGCACCTCCGCCCGGGTACGCCGGGTGGTCTCGCAGCGCGAGGGCTCCCGGGGCCTGGGCATCGACATCAGCCGCCCGGCCACCGACATCGCCCGCCGCGACATCGTCGAGGCCGGCATGCAGGACCGGGTCACCGCCGTCCGCGCGGACGTGCTGGGCCTGCTCGGCACCCAGATCGACAACGACGCCGAGGCCGCCGAGGTGGCCGAGGTCGACACCGTGATGAGCTTCTTCCTGCTGCACGACCTGCTGGCCGACCCGGCCACCCGCTCCTCGATCTTCACCCGGATGCGGGAGTCCTTCCCGAAGGCCCGCACCTTCGTCCTCGGCGACACCATGCTGCGCGACCCGGGCACCTCCGACGGCGCCCAGCCGGTCTTCTCGGTGGGCTTCGAGCTGGCGCACGCGATGATGGGCGTCCCGCTGCACACCAAGGCCACCTACGAGGAGCTGTTCACCGAGGCCGGCCTGCGGATCGACCGCGTCGAGGCGCTGGCCACCCCGCACTCCTGGCTCTACGTCCTCCAGGCCGACTGATGGCCGGCCCGTCGGACGCCAGGTACCTGCTGGCACAGAACGAGCACCCGTACCCGCCGCTGC
The DNA here is from genome assembly GCF_042268845.1 of Kitasatospora sp. NPDC056273. Classification (NCBI taxonomy): domain Bacteria; kingdom Bacillati; phylum Actinomycetota; class Actinomycetes; order Kitasatosporales; family Streptomycetaceae; genus Kitasatospora; species Kitasatospora sp. NPDC056273. The sequence goes on from NZ_JBHJSJ010000051.1 coordinate 46,257, forward strand.
CGTCGGTGCTGGCGGCGCTGGCCGAGGCCAGTGCCGACCTGCACCGCTACCCGGACTTCCGTCCGGAGCGGATCGCCGGGATCGTCGCCGACTGGCAGGGCGTCCCGGCCGGCCAGGTCGTGGTCGGCCACGGCTCGGCGGGCGTGGCGCTGGACCTCTTCCACGCGGTGGTCGAGCCCGGCGACAACGTGGTCCACTCGGCGCCCTGCTTCGACGCGTACCCGCTGTTCTGCGAGATCGCCCGGGCCGAGGCCCGGCCGGTCCCGCTCGGCCCCGACGCCCGGCACGACCTGGCGGCGATGGCCGAGCGGATGGACGGGCGCACCCGGATCGTCGTGCTGTGCAACCCGCACAACCCGACCGGCACGGTCTACTCCTGGGCCGAGCTGACGGAGTTCTTCCGCCGGGTGCCGGCCACCGCGCTGATCCTGCTCGACGAGGCGTACGTCGACTTCGCCCTGGGCTGGCAGGCCCCGGACGTGCCGGCCCGGATCGCCGAGTGGCCGAACCTCGTGGTGCTGCGCACCCTGTCCAAGTCGCACGGCATCGCCGCGCTGCGGATCGGCTACGCGCTGGCGGAGGAGTCCGTGGCCCAGCGGGTACGGGACCACCAGGTGCCGTACGCGGTGAACCGGCTCCAGGAGGCGGGCCTGCTCGCCGCCGTCGGCGCCGAGGACGAGATGGCGCGCCGGATCGCCGAGATCGCCGCGGAGCGGGAGCGCACCGAGGCCGAACTGCTGCGCCTCGGCTGGACGGTGGCGCCCAGCGTCACCAACTTCCTGTGGGTCGACGCCCCCGGCGACCAGCTCCCGCTGCGCGCGGAGCTGGAGCGCCTGGGCGTGGCCGTGCGCTACTACCCCGGCCAGGGCATCCGGGTCGCCATCGGCGAGAAGGACGCCAACGACGCGGTGATCGAGGGCTTCGCCGCCGTCGCCCCGCTCGCCCCGGCCCACCCGGCCACACCCTGAGCGCCCGGCGCCCGACCCGCCGACGCGCCGACCGCCCGGCGCCCTGAGCACCCCGCGTGCGTCAGGGCGCACCCCGGGCGTCCCTGCACCACCGCACCGCACAGCAGCACCGCACCACCGAGCACCACCGCACCACCGAGCACCACGGCACCACCGCACACCCCTGCACACCCCGAAGCGCCGTCGGCGCAGCGAAGGAACCGCCATGCACCCGCTGTTGGTCCGCCCGGAGTTCCGGCGCTACCTGGCCGGGCAGACCCTGTCCGTCCTCGGTGACAGCGCCCTCTCCATCGCCCTCGGCATCTGGGCCAAGGTGCTGACCGGCAGCAACTCCGCCGCCGGCCTGGTGCTGTTCTGCTTCTCCGCGCCCCTGCTGCTGCTCCCGCTCGGCGGCCTGCTCGCCGACCGGGTCCGGCGCAAGCCGCTGCTGGTCGGGGTCAACCTGGCGGTGGCCCTCTCGCTGCTGCCGCTGCTGCTGGTCGACGGCCGGGACACGGTCTGGATCATCTACTGCACCGCCACGGTCTGCGGTCTGGCCGGGGCCGTCCTGGCCCCGGCGCAGAGCGCGCTGCTGCGCAGCATCCTGACGGAGCGTCAGGACTTCGGCGCGGCGGCCGGGTTGACCCAGAGCGCCCGGGCCGGCACCACGCTGGTGGCGCCGCTGCTCGGCTCGGGCCTCTACGGCTGGTTCGGCGGGCACGTGGTGGCGGTGGCCGACCTCGTCGTGCTGCTGCTGGCCGCGCTGAGCTTCCTCACCCTGCGGGTGGAGGAGGTCAAGCCGGAGCCCTCGGGCCTGCGGTGGCGCACCGAGGTGCTGGCCGGCTTCGTCCACCTGCGCGGTTCGGTCGGGCTGCGGCCGCTGGTCGCGGCCACCGCCGCCTCCGGCTTCGTGCTGAGCCTGCTGCAGCCGGTGCTGTTCGCGCTGACCCAGCACGGGCTGCACCGCTCGCCGCAGTTCCTCGGCGTGCTGGAGACCACCGAGGCCGTCGGCGCGCTGGCCGGCTCGGTGGTCGGCGGCCTGCTGATCGGCAGGCTCGGGCCGCGCCGGACGGTCATGGCGGGCTCGGCGGTGTTCGGCCTCGGGACCGTCCTGCTGCTCGCCCCGTCGCTGTACGTGGTGTCGGCCGGCCTGGTGATCGCGGGCGCGGGCATCCCGGCCGCCATGGTCGGCCTCGCCACCGCCGCCCAGGCCTCCACCCCGCCGCAGCTGATGGGGCGCGCCCAGGCGGCCGTCAACCTCTCGCTCACCGCGCCGCAGGCGCTGGCCGTCGGCGTCGGCTCCGGCCTGGTGGCCGCCCTGGACTTCCGGGTGGTGCTCGGCGTGATGGTGGTCGGCGCGCTGCTCGCGTCCGCCCACCTGATCGGCAAGCCGGAGGCCCCGACCGAGCCGCCGGAGCCCGAGGGCCCGGACGCGGACGCGGACACCGACGAGGGCGAGGGCGACGGCGAGGGCGACGGCCCGGCCGAGCCCGAGGACGCCAAGGACCTCCAGCCCACCTGATCCGGCGCCGCCGCACACGTACCCGCGCACGCACCCGTACGCCCGCTCCACCCGATCGTCCCTCAGCACCTCCCGTCCTCCTCACGAGAGAGCTCCTCTGATGACCGACCGTTCCTCTCCCACCGTCACCCCGATCCCCGTCGAGCTGGACCACGTCGAGTTCTACGTGGCCGACCTGGGCGCCGAGACCACCCGGCTGACCACGGAGTACGGCTTCGAGCTGCTCGTCCCGCCGACCGAGCGCGGCGAGGCCGCCGAGCGCTGCCTGTCCGCGCTGGTCGGCCAGGCCTCCATCCGACTGCTGCTCACCCAGCCGCTGGCCGCCGGCCACCCGGCCACCGGCTACCTGGCCCGGCACGGCGACGGCGTCGGCGCCCTCGGCCTGCGGGTGCCGGACGCCACCGACGCGTACCGCACCCTGACCGCCCGCGGCGCCGCCGCGCTGGGCGAGCCGAAGGCCGCGGACGGCTGCGTCACCGCGGTCGTCGACGCCTTCGGCGAGGTGGTGCACACCCTGATCGAGCGCGGCCCCGAGGTCCCGGCCGGGCGCATCCCCGGCCTGCCCGACCCGGCCCCGCTGACCGGCGAGGGCCAGGTCGGCCTGCGGACCGTCGACCACTTCGCCGTCCTGGTGCCGTTCGGCGAGCTGCGCAAGACCGAGCACCGCTACCGCGAGGTCTTCGGCTTCCGGACGATCTTCGAGGAGCGGGTCGAGGTCGGCGCGCTCGGCATGGACTCGGCGGTCGTGCAGAGCGCCGACCACAGCGTCACCCTGACCCTGATCGAGCCGCTCACCGCGGACGCGGGCGGCCAGATCGCCTCCTTCCTGGCCGGCCACGGCGGCGCCGGGGTGCAGCACGTCGCCTTCGCCGCCGAGGACGCGGTGCACTCCGTCTCCACCATGGCCGAGCGCGGCGTGCCGTTCCTGCGCACCCCGCAGACCTACTACGACGCGCTGCCCGGCCGCCTGACGCCGCTGCGGCACTCCTTCGAGCAGCTGCGCGAGCTGAACCTGCTGGTCGACCAGGACCACGACGGCCAGCTGTTCCAGATCTTCACCCGCTCCCAGCACCCGCGGAACACCTTCTTCTTCGAGGTGATCGAGCGCATCCGGGCCCGCAACTTCGGCAGCAACAACATCCGCGCCCTCTACGAGGCCGTGGAGCTCCAGCGCAACGCCAGCGAAGTGGCCGGATGAGCGCGTCCGTCCGCAACGAACCACCGACCGGCCCGGCCGGCGGGCGCCCGGCGCTGTCCGTCGCGGAGTACGCCGACCGGGCCCGGGCCGTGCTCGCGCCCGAGGTCTGGGAGTGGCTGGAGGGCGGTGCCGAGCGCGAGTTGACGCTCGCCGCCAACCGGGCCGCCTTCGACCGGGTGGCCCTGGTGCCCCGGGTGCTGACCGACGTCAGCACCCGGGACACCGCCGCCACCCTGGTGCGCAGCCGGGCGGCCCTGCCGGTGGCGGTGGCACCCGTCGCCTACCACCGGCTGTTCCACCCCGAGGGCGAGCTGGCCTCGGCCCGCGCCGCGGCCGCCGCGGGCGTGCCGTTCACCGTCGGCACGCTCAGCAGCGTCGGCTTCGAGGAGCTCGCGAAGACCGGCGCCACGCTCTGGTTCCAGCTGTACTGGCTGCGCGACCGCGGCCGGCTGCTCGACCTGGTCAGGGCGGCCGAGGAGGCCGGCAGCGAGGCCCTGGTGGTCACCGCCGACGTGCCGTACATGGGCCGCCGGCTGCGCGACGCCAGGAACGCCTTCGCCCTGCCGTCGGACGTCCGCGCGGCGCTGCTGGAGGGCGGCGCCGCCGGGCGGGCGCACGAGTCCACCGCCGCCGTCTCGGCGGTGGCCGCGCACACCGCGGAGCTGCTCTCCCCCGGCGTCACCTGGGCCGACCTCGAGTGGCTGCGCGGCGAGACCGACCTGCCGCTGGTGGTCAAGGGCGTGCTCGACCCGGCCGACGCCCGGCGGGCCGCCGGGATCGGCGCCGCGGCCGTGGTGGTCTCCAACCACGGCGGCCGCCAGCTCGACCGGGCCGTGCCCGCCGTGACGATGCTGCCGGAGGTCGCCGAGGCGCTGGCCGGCGAGGACTGCCAGGTGCTGCTGGACAGCGGGGTGCGCGGCGGCTCGGACGTGCTCACCGCGCTGGCCCTCGGCGCCACCGGGGTCCTGCTCGGGCGCCCGCTGATCTGGGGCCTGGCGGCCGGCGGCGAGGCGGGCTGCACCGAGGTCCTCGACCTGCTCGCCACCGAGCTGCGGCACGCGCTCGGCCTCGCGGGCTGCGCCGACCCCCGGGCCGCCGCCGAACTGCGCACCACCACCCTGCCCTGCCCCGTCTGGAGCACCCCGTGACCACCATCGCCGCACCGCACGACCTGCTGCTCGCGGGCCTGCACACCTCCCTCGCCGACCCGGCGATGACCTCGATGAACCTGCTCAACGAGATCTCCATCCGCTACCCGGAGGCGGTCTCCTTCGCGGCCGGCCGCCCGGCCGAGCAGTTCTTCGAGCTGGACGCCGTCCACCGCCACCTGGACCGCTACCTCGACCACCTGCGCACCGAGCGCGGGCTGACCGAGGAGGCGGCCCGTCGGCAGGTGCTCCAGTACGGGCGGACCAAGGGGATCATCCACGAGCTGATCGCCACCCACCTCGCCACCGACGAGGGCATCGAGGTGCCCGCCGAGTCGATCGTGGTCACGGTGGGCTGCCAGGAGGCGATGTTCCTGGTGCTGCGGGCGCTGCGCCGCGGCCCCGAGGACCTGGTGCTGGCCGTCTCCCCCACCTACGTGGGGCTGACCGGCGCGGCGCTGCTGGCCGACCTGCCGGTGCGGGCGGTCGCCGACGGCCCGGACGGCGTGGACCTCGCCGACCTGCGCCGCCAACTGGCCGCCGCCCGGGCCGAGGGGCTGCGCCCGCGGGCGCTCTACCTGGTGCCGGACGTGGCCAACCCGAGCGGGGCCAGCCTGCCGCTGGAGCTGCGCCGGGAGCTGCTGGCGCTGGCCTCCGAGGAGGACTTCCTGCTGCTGGAGGACAACCCGTACTGCGTGTTCGCCGGCGAGGAGCGGCTGCCCTCGCTCAAGGCGCTGGACACCGACCGGCGGGTGGTCCACCTCGGCTCCTTCGCCAAGACGGCCCTGCCGGGCGCCCGGGTCGGGTACGTGGTGGCGGACCAGCTGGTGGCGGACGGGCAGGGCGGCACCGGGCTGTTCGCCGACCTGCTCGGCATGATCAAGAGCATGACCACGGTGAACACCTCGCCGATCGCCCAGGCCGTGATCGGCGGCGCGCTGCTGGAGCACGGCCACAGCCTGCGGGCCGCCAACACCGAGGTGGCCGCGCTCTACCGGCGCAACCTCGCGCTGGTGCTGGAGGGCCTGGCCCGGCGCTTCCCGCCCGGCTGCGGGGTGACCTGGAACGAGCCGCGCGGCGGCTTCTTCCTGGTGCTCACGGTGCCGTGCGTGGTGGACGACGCGCTGCTGGAGCGCTCCGCCTCGGAGTACGGGGTGATCTGGACGCCGATGTCGCACTTCTACCCGGGGACGGGCGGGGAACACCAACTGCGGCTCTCCGTCAGCCAGGTCGACCCGGCCACCGTCGACCGGGGGCTGGACGGGCTGGCCGCGCTGCTCGCCGCGCGGTCCTGACCGGCCCGGAAGGGGGCGTCCCGTCCGGGGCGCCACCTTCCGGCCCGCTCCGACCCCCACGAGGGTAGGTTTCAGGCATGCTTGACTACCTCTCACGCACCATCGCCGCCTACGAGCACAGCGCCGACAAGTACGAGTCCGCCACCAAGGGCATGGTCCCGGACGAGGAGCTCGACCTCTTCACCGGGATGCTCCCCGATCCGGCCGGGCCGGTCCTGGACGCCGGGTGCGCCTTCGGCCGCGACACGGCCCTGCTGGCGGCCAGGGGCGTGGCGGTGACCGGCGTCGACCTGAGCGAGCCCTTCGTCGCCCGGGCCCGGGAGCTCCACCCCGGCCTGGACTTCCGGCGCATGGACGTGTGCGCGCTGGACCTCCCCGACGCCTCCTTCGCGGGCGTCTGGTCCCAGGCGACGCTGCTGCACCTCAGGGACGAGCACGTGGCGGCCGCGCTGGCCGAGTTCCACCGGGTGCTGCGGCCCGGCGGGGCGCTGTTCGTCAGCTTCAAGGAGGGGGAGGGCGAGGAGGAGTTCGTCGAGTCCTTCAGCGCCGACGCCGCCCGCTTCTTCCGCTACCAGACCGCCGACCGGGTCCGCGGCCTGCTGGAGGCGGCCGGCTTCACCGGCGCCGACGTCCGCGTCGTCAACGAGCGGCAGCGCTACGGCGCCGGGCACCGCGACCTCGACTGGCTGACCGCGTACGCCCGTACCGCAGCCTGAGCCGGCGGGGCCCAGTCCCTGAGCGAGCGTCACGTTCGGGTCGAAACAGGCCGTTTGCAGCCATCCCAATCGTCGGGCCCTGGAGCACCACCACGGATTTCGGCTGACGACCGGTCAATCTCGGCCGGAAATCCGTGCGTTGACCACATCGTTATTGAACGCCCCCTCGACACGTTGTTATGGTCACGAACTGTCGTGATCAAGTCAGCCACAAGGGGGCGATCATGGACGAGCCGAAGCCGCGTCCGGACGGCGCACGACCTCCGACGGGAGGCGACCGCACCCCGACCACCGGGGCGGACGGCGGCCCGGGGTGGTCCCTCACCCCGGTCGCGATGCTGCGCCACGCGGGCTACCCGCTCTCGCTGCTGGACCGCGTCGTCGCCCCCTCGACCGCCCGGGCCGCCGACGCCGTCCTCGACCTGCGGGACGAAGCCGTAGAGCTGGGGCGGCGGTTGAAGGCCGACCTGCGCGCCGAGCGGGCCGGCACCCGGGGCGACCTCGCCTCCGGCGTCGGCATGCTCCGCCCCTTCCCGCCCGCCGACCTCGCCCGGCTCGAAGCCGAACTCGGCCCGGCCGCCCTGGACTCGGCCAAGCGCTACCAGGACGCGGTGCAGGCCCTGGACGGCCACTGGGAGGCCTTCGAGCGGGAGCACGGCGCCGCCCTCGCCGACGCCCGCCGGACCGTCGTGGACCTGTTCCGCGAACCCTCCCTCCAGCAGGTCCTGCTGCTGTCCAACGACGCCCGCTTCGATGAGTTCACCGCCTGGCTCGCCTCCGGCGGCGCCGGGTCGGACGGCCACGTCAAGCGGATGACCGACCTGCTCGCCATGTACCTCCAGCGGGTCACCACCAAGAACGAGACCCACTCGCACTTCGGCCCCCTCGCCGTCGCCCGGACCGCACCGGAGGGCGCCGCCCCCGGCGTCGGCTGGTCCACCGGCCCGCTGCGCCGGATCGCCCTGCTCAGCCACTGGGCGGGCGAGGCGATGGCCGAGGTCTTCAGCGCCCGGCCGGAGGCCTTCGAGGCGGTGCGCCCCCGCCGGCGGCCCCTCGCCTTCGCCGAGGGCCCCGTCGTCCGGCTGTACGCGTTCGAGAGCACCACCGGCATGCCGGACGGCTGGCGCTTCGTCGCGGTGAAGGCCGACACCTTCGACGCCGACCGGTCCTGGCTCTGGGAGCACTGCGACGGCGAGCGCACGGTCGCCTGGCTGCGCGCCGCCTGGGCCGACCGCCCGGACCGCCCGGCCGACCGCGACTTCGACCGGGTGCTCGCCGAACTCGTCGACCAGGACTGGCTGATCGGCCGCCGGGAGATCCCGATCGGCGCCACCGACGTGCTGCGCGAACTCGCCGGACAGCTCGCCGACGACTCCCCCGACCTCGCCGTGGTGCGCCGCTTCCAGGACGGTCTGCGCCGCTTCGCGGAGGGCCCGACGGAGCGGCGCGCGGCCCTGCTCGGCGAACTCAAGCAGGCCTTCGAGGAGGTCACCGGCTCCGCCGCCAACCGCTCCGAGGGCCGGCACTACGCGGACCGGAGCATCCTCTACGAGGAGGCGTACAGCCCGCTCAGGGACGTCGTCCTCGGCCCCGACGTCGCCGCCCTGATCGGCCGCGAGCTGTCCGTGGTCTACGACCTGACGCTGCTCGTCCCCCGGCTGCGCGTCCGACGCGAGCTCGACATCCTGCACCGCTGGACGGCACGGCGCTTCGGCACCGGCACGCCCGTACCGCTGCCGGACTTCTACGCCGCCTTCTTCGCCGACAAGCCGCTGCTCGCCGCCGAGTGCGCGGAGGTGGACCGGGAGATCGCGGCGCTCGACCGGGAGGTCGTCGACCTGCTGCTGGACGGCGCCGAGGACGGCCGCTCCGAGAGCGTCGTCGACCGGGCCCGGCTGGAGGAGCTGCTCGCCCGCCACCCCGACACCCCGCCCGCGCTGTGCAACCCGGACGTCATGCTCGCCGCGCCGGACGCCGCCGCGATCGGCCGCGGCGACTTCCTCGCCGTCGTCGGGGACTGCCACGCCGTCCGCGAGGCGCTCACCCACTCCAGCTTCGCCTCGATGCTCCAGGCCGAGGCGCCCGAACTCCTCGACGCGGTCCACGACCGCTACCGGGGGCTGCTCGACGAGGACGAGGTGCTGGTCGACCTCTCCCGCTCGCACCCCGACAAGACCGGCGCCCAACTCACCTACCCCTGCCCGGACCTGGAGGTGTACGGGCTCTCCCCGAAGGCCCGCGGCGACGTCCTCCAGCCCGGCGCGCTGTACCTGGTGGCCACCGCCGACCGGCTGGAGCTGCGCGCCCACGGACTGGCCGGCCGGCTCAAGCTGCTCGCCCCGCTGGCGGGCGGCCCCAGCATCCGCCAGGACCCGCTCTCCCCGTTCGCCTTCCCCCGCCACTTCGGCGGCGTCGGCGTCCGCGACCGGGACCGCGACCACGTGCCCCGCATCCGCTGCGGCCGGATCGTGCTGCACCGGGAGCGCTGGCGCGTCCCCGCCGAGGCCCTGCGCGGCTGGAGCCCCGGCGTCCACCGCTCCAAGGGCGACGCCCCGGAGTTCGCCGCCGCCCGCCGGCTGCGCCGCGAACTCGGCCTGCCGCGCCGCGGCTTCCTGAAGATCCCCGGCGAGCCGAAACCGGTCTACGTCGACTGGGAATCCCCCCTCATCGTCCGGCAGGTCTTCCGGCTCGCCCGGAAGACGGCCGCCGCTCTGGAGTTCAGCGAAATGCTCCCCGCCCCGGAGCACCTCTGGCTCGACATCGACGGAGAACGTCACACCAGCGAGCTGCGCTGTGCGGTCTTCTCGCGCCGTCCCCACTGAGTGCTCCACGTCGAGGACCCCACGCCCTCACCGACCGAAGGCACCGCCATGACCAAGAGCTGCATCGTCCAGTTGCCCTTCCCCTCCAGCCACGACCCCGACCCGAACCTCGCCCGCTACTACGACGACTACGACCGGCGCTTCCGGGCCATGCTGCCCGAGTACTTCATCCCGACCGACGGCCTGTGGGAGATGCCGCTCTGGGTCGCCCACCTGACCGCCCTGCTGAACACCGCGGGCCTGGACTCCGTCTTCCGCGACCTGTCCAGGACCCCGGCCGAGCCGGAGCACTGCGCCGAGCCGCTGCTGGAGGCGACCGCCCCCGGCGACCTGGTCCTGATGTCCCCGCTCGCCCAGAACCTCCGGCTCGCGCTGGAGGTGGCCAAGCGGCTGGAGCACGCCGGCCGGCGCGTCGTCCTCGGCGGCAACATGGCCCCGCTCGCCCCCGACGGCGCCGTGCACGCCGTGCACCGCGGCCAGCTCGACGCCACCTTCGTGCGCCGGCTCGTCGAACTCGCCTCCGGGTCCGGCGGCAGCCTGGAGAAGCCGCTGCTGCCCGGGCTGGTGTCCGACCGGATCACCTGGGCACCGGACTACCGCCACCTCGGCGGCTACCAGGGCCGGGTCCCGCTGCTGCGGCTCAACGCCAGCCACGGCTGCCTGTACCAGTGCTCGTTCTGCGGCGACGCCTGGAGCAAGCAGCTCACCCTGGTCGCCAAGGACGCGCTCGCCCAGGAGGTCGACGAGCTGACCAGCCGGTTCCCCGACACCCGGCTCTTCTACATCGGCGACAAGACCTTCGGCCAGTCCCGCGAGGCCGTCGGCAACCTGCTGGACGTCTTCCGCGACCGCCCCGGCTACCGCTTCATCGTGCAGACCCACGTGATGCAGGTGAAGGAGTGGATCGTCGAGGCCATGCTCGAACTCGGCGTCGTCGCCGTGGAGCTCGGCTTCGAGTCGGCCGACTCGCAGATGCTCAAGCGCCTCAACAAGCTCTCCCGCGGCCTGGACGACTACACTTCGAAGATCCGTCAACTCAGCGACGCCGGGCTGAAGATCGTCCTCAACATGATGGGCGGCCTGGACGAGGAGACGGAGGCCGCGCACGGCCAGACCGTCAGCTGGATGCGGGAGAACGAATCGGCGCTGTGGCTCTTCAACCTCTACAACTTCGTCCCGTACCCGCTCACCCCGGACTTCCCCAGGCTGCGCGAGCGCATCTTCAACTGGGACTTCGCGGACTGGCGGGAGGACGCCCCGGTCGTCTACCGGCCCCGGCACCTGTCCCCCGAGGACAGCTGGGACCTGTTCCAGGAGAAGATCGCCGCGGCGCACGCCATCATCCGCGACCCGCTGCCCGCCGCCCCGGCCTCCGCCGTCCCCGGCCTGTCCGTCACGCCCGCCGCGCAGGAGAACTGACATGACCGAGCTCCCCGACTTCGAGGCCCTCCGCACCAGCGTCAAGCCGGAGGACTTCGAGCAGGACCCGCTGCCCGGCTGGGCCGGCGTCGGCACCCTCTTCGGCGCCCCCACCACCACCGCCGACCAGGTGGACGTGGGCGAGACGGGCTGGGTGGTGTCCGGCGTGCCCTACGACGCCACCGCCAGCTCCCGGCCCGGCGCCGCCGAGGGGCCGCGGGCGGTCCGCCAGGCCAGCCTGGTCTTCTCCAGCTACCTCACCAGCCTCGGCCAGTGGCGGATGCTGGACACCCGCACCGGGCAGACCTTCCGCTACCACGCGCCCCGCGTCGCGGACGCCGGAGACCTCCACATCTACCCGACGGACACCGTCAAGACCTTCCAGGCCGTCGCCGCCGAGAGCCGCCGGCTCAGCCAGAACGCCCCGCGGCTGATCTTCCTCAACGGCGACCACTCCTGCACCTTCCCCACCTTCGCCGGCTTCCGCGCCGGCCGGCTGGACCGCGGCGCCGGCCGGGTGGGGTTCATCAACATCGACCACCACTTCGACTTCGGCAACTGGAGCACCCTGCACGGGCCGCTCTACCACGGCTCCAACTCCCGCCGGATCAGCGAGATCCCGCAGATGCGCCCGGAGGACATCGCCTTCGTCGGGGTCGGGGACGTGACCAAGTACGACCAGTTCCGCGGCCTGCTGGACAGCGGCTTCCACGTCGTCCCCGGCTCCCTGATCACCCGGGACGGCGCCGCCGCGGCCCTGCGCCCCGTCATCGAGGAGCTCGGCTCGCGCTGCGACACCGTCTACGTCTCCCTCGACATCGACGTGCTCGACAGCGCCGCGGCGACCGGCACCGGGCACGTCACCATGGGCGGCATCGGCATCGGCGACCTCCTCGACGTCTACGAGGAGCTGCGGGCGCTGCCCGTCGGCGCCGTCGACATCGCCGAGATCGCGCCCCGCTACGACCCGTCCGGCGGCACCGCGCAGATCGCCGCCCGGCTGCTCTTCGAGTTCCTGTTCCGCACCGAGGTCGCCCCGGCCGAACTCGCGCCCTGGGCCCCCGGCACCCCCTCCGCACCCCTGGAGCACCGGTGAGATTCACGCCCCACGAAGCGCAGTTCGACTGTACCCCGCTGGTCTCCGGGGCCCCCGCCGAGCGCGAGCGGGCGCTGGACGCCCTCGCCGCCGGAGCCGTCGAGGTCATCCACCGGACCGGCTACGCCGTCTTCCGGATCGGCCGGCTGCGACTCGGGGTCGAGGAGAGCCGCCGGCTGTCCACCGGCATCGTCGAGCGCGTCCGCACCGCGCTGATCGCCCGCGGCGCCCCCGCCCGGATGCGGCTGGAGGTCGACAAGGCGCAGCAGACCTACGTCCCCGAGGGCTACACCACCCGGACCCTGCTGCCCCACCACGACGGCCAGCACTGCTCGTACCTGACGCCCAGCCTCCAGGACGCCCCCGACTGGGACCCGGCCCAGCGCACCTACGGCGACTCCGGGTACACCACCACCGCCGCGCACAAGATGTACCAGGGCATCTTCCTGCCCGAGGTCGGCGAGGGGCTGAGCGTCACCACGTACTACGACTGGCTCGGCGTGATCGACGAGGTGCTGGAGCGGCGCGGCATCGACCGGGGCGACGACCCCGTGGCCGGCGCGGCCCGCTGGCTCGGCGGCAACCTGCGCCGCGGCCTGGAGCGCCAGCCCGAACACGGTTGCGCCTACCCGTCGGTGGGCGCCATGCTCGGGCTGGAGGAGACGTTCTGGCACGGCCTGTCCTTCCACCACAGCGAGGCGGACCTGTCCAAGGAGGAGCGGCGGCGCTACCCCGCCGCCGTGCCGCTGGCCCGCGAGTGCGCCTGCGGCGAGTGCCGGGGCGAGGCGGCCCGGCTCTTCTGCCACCAGCTGCTCATGGCCACCGGCCTGACCTGGGCGCGGTTCCGCCGCCGCTGGGAGGTGCTCGCCCCGGGCGAGCACTGCGACCTGCTGCTCGGCCACAACCTGACCATGCTGCACGGCGGCCTGGCCGGCGGCGCGGGGCGGATCATCGAGCCGCTCTGCCTGGTCGTGGACGAGCCGTCCGGCCCCGAGTACGAGCGCTGGCTGGCCGCCTCCTGGCGGCGCACCCTGCCCGGGGCCCGCTGATGCGGAGGAGCCTGCCGGTGCGGGGGGCCCGGCCGGCGCGCGGGGCCCTGCCGACGCGGGGATCCCGGCCGACGCGGGGATTCCGGTCGGCGCGGGGATCCCGGTCGGCGTGGAGGTCCCGCTGATGCGGGGGGCGCCCGCGACCCTGGCCACCCCGGTCGACCTGCACCTGCACACCCGGCACTCGGACGGGGACGAGGCGCCGGCCGACCTGGCGAGGCGGTGCGTCGAGGCCGGGCTGCGGGTGGCCGCCGTGACGGACCACAACACCCTCGCGGGCGTCGCCGCCTTCGAGCGGGCCGCCGCCGGGCGCCTCACCGTCGTCCCGGCCTGCGAGATCACCACCACCTGGCGCGGCGAGGAGACCCACTGCCTCGCCTACTTCGTCGACCCCGGCGACGAGGCGTTCCGGCGGCGGATCGGACGCCTCCACGACGCCGAACTCGCCTGGTGGCGCACCTGGACCGACCGGGCGCACGCCCTCGGCGTGCCGATCGCCCGGGCCGACGTCGAACGGCGCCTCGGCGGCGACCGGGTGGCCTACGTCAACGACTACCTGGCCCTGCTGCTGGAGGCCGCCGGGGACGACCCCCGGTTCGCCCCGTACGCCGACGGCGACGACCGGTTCGCCCGCCTCATCGCCGACTGGTGCCGCCCGGGCCGGCCGCTGCACGTCGAACACCCCGTCAACCCCGACCTGGTGGACGTGCTGTCCTGGATCGAGCGGGCGGGCGGCGTCGCCGTCCTCGCCCACCCCGGCCCGCACACCGCCGACCTGGACGCCCCGCGGTGCGCCGAACTGCTGGCGCCGCTGCGGGCGGCCGGCCTGGCCGGACTGGAGGTGTGGACCAGCTGGCACACCCCGGCCGACAGCGCCCGGCTCGCCGAGGCGGCCGGGCGGCTCGGCCTGGTCGCCACCGCCGGGTCCGACTACCACGGGGTGCGGGTCAAGCCCTGGGCGCCGAGCCCCGGCCTGCTGCCCGCGCTCCCCGCCGACCCGCTCGCCGTCCTGGACGCCCTGCACGACCGCCGTCCGCCCGTCCACTCGATCCCCCAGGTGAGGCCGTGACCACCGTCAACGATCCCCGGACCGCCGCCGAGCCCGGGGTGCGCGTCCCCTGGCAGCTCGCGCCGGTCGTCGTGCTCCGCCAGGCCGGCTTCCCGATGGAGCTGCTCGCGCCCCTGGCCGACCCGGCCGCCGCCGAGGAGGCCCGGGAGCTCGTCGCCCACGGGCAGCGGCTGAAGGAGCTGGCCGACGCGTTCAAGGCCGCCCTGCGCCGCCACCCGGTGCCCGGCGCTGCCCGGCTGTCCTCCCCCGCCGGGTTCCTGCTGCCCGTCCCCGAGCCCGAGCTGGCCGCCGCGGCCGCCGCCGTGCCCGCCGAGGAGGCCGCCGTCCTGCGCGCCTACCAGGACGCCGCCCGGCACTTCGCCGAGGAGCAGACCCGGTTCGCCGCCCGGCACCAGGACCGCCTTGACCGGGCCGGGGCCGCCGTCGTCGAGGCATTCGGCGACGAACGGCTGCGGCAGGTCCTGCTGCTCTCCAACGACTCCGCCTACCCCACCTTCGCCGCCTGGCTCGACGCCCACGACGGCGCGACCGGGCGGCGCACCCGCAAGATGACCGACCTGCTCACCATGTACCTCCAGCGGGTCACCACCAAGAACGAGACCCACTCGCACTTCGGCCCCTTCACCCCCGGCCGGGTCGGCACCGCCCCCGGCATCACCTGGTCCGGCGAGCGGGAGCTGGAACGGCGCGCGCTGTTCAGCCACTGGGCCGCGGAGAAGCTCGCCCAGAGCGCCGCCGCCGTCCCCGGCCTGCTCGACCACGCCCGCCCCCGGCGCCGCCCGCTGTCCTTCCTGCGCGACGGCCGGATCGACCTCTACGCCTTCACCACCCGCGACGGCCTGGACACCGACTGGGACTTCCAGCACCTCGGCGGGCGCCCGGTCGAACCGTACGAGGCCTGGCTGTGGCAGCACTGCGACGGCGAACGCACCCTGAGCGAACTGCGGCAGGCCTGGCAGGACGAGCAGCGCTGCCCCGTCCCCTTCGACGAGGTGCTCGCCGGACTCGCCGAGCGCGAATGGGTGGTCGTCGAGTTCGAGATCCCGATCGGCGACCACCGGCCGCTGGCCGCCCTGCGCGAGCAACTGCTCGCCGCCCCCGCCCCGCTGGCCGACCCGCTGCTCACCGCGATCGACGGCTTCGAGGCCGACCTGACCCGCTTCGCCGCCCTGCCGCTGCCCGAACGCGCGGCCGCGCTCGCCGAGAGCAAGGCCCGGTTCGAGCAGCTGACCGGCGGCCCCGCCAACCGCAACAGCGGCCTGCACTACGCCGACCGCAGCATCCTGTTCGAGGAGGCCCGCGGCCGCCCCGCCGACCTGACCGTCGGCCCGGACCTCGCCCGCTTCATCACCGACGAACTGTCCATCGTGTACGAGACCGTGCTGGCCGGCCCGCGCCTGCGGATGCGGCGCGAACTGGTCATCCTCACCCGGTGGGTGGCCGACCGGTTCGGCCCCGGCGTGGAGATCCCGCTGGACGTCCTCTACGCCGAGTTCTTCCGCGACCGCGACGCCATCGCCCGCGAGTGCCTCGCCGTCGAGGCCGAACTCGCCGAACTGGACCGGGAGATCGGCGCCGCCCTGCTCGGCGAGGCCGCCACCGACCCGGACCGCTCCGAGGTCGTGGTCGACCGGGAACGGATGGCCGCCGTCCTCGCCGCCCAGCCGAGCAGCCCGCCCGCCGTCTGCGACCCGGACATCCTGTTCGCCGCGCGGAGCCGGGAGGACCTGGCCGAGGGCCGGTTCACCGCCGTCATCGGCGACTGCCACGCGGTGCGGGAGGTCATCACCCACACCAGCTTCGGCCCGCTGATCCAGGAGCACACCCCCGAACTGCTCTCCGAGGTGTACCGCGGCTACCAGTCCCTGCTCGCCGACGACGAGGTGCTCGCCAACCTGTCCCGCGGCCACCCCGACAAGTCCTCCACCCAACTCGTCTACCCCTGCCACGACCTGGAGGTCTACGGCCGCTCCGCGCAGTCCCGCGACCGGGTGCTGCAGCCCTCCCAGCTCTACCTGGTGCTGCGCGACGGCCGGCTGGAGCTGCGCGCCCACGGCGTCGAGGGCCGGCTGCGCCTGATGGCGCCCCCGGCCGGCGGCCCGAGCATCCGGCAGGACCCGCTCTCCCCGTTCGCCTTCCCCCGCCACTTCGGCGGCGCCGGACTGGACGCCCCCGACCTGGCGCACATCCCGCGCATCCGCTGCGGCCGCGTCGTGCTGCAGCGCGAGACCTGGCGCATCCCCGCCGCCCGGCTGCGCGACACCGCCGCCTTCGGCCGCCAGACCGGCCGGGACGACGCCGCGCTGTTCGTCGCCGCCTGCCGGCTGCGCGCCGAGCACCGGCTGCCCCGGCACGTCTTCGTCAAGGTCCCCGGCGAGCCCAAGCCGGTCTACGTCGACTGGGAGTCCCCGCTGCTGGTCCGGCAGCTGGGCCGGCTGGCCGCCCGAGCCAAGGGCACCCTGGAGGTCTCCGAGATGCTGCCCGCCCCCGACCAGCGCTGGCTGGACGTGGACGGCCGGCGGTACACCAGCGAACTGCGCTGCGCCGTCTTCTCGGCCGGGAACCCCGCCGCGGAGCCGCGCGGGTGAGCACCGACACCGCCGTCCGCCCCTCCTCCGGCTACCACCGGGTCCTCGGCGCCGCCGCCTCCTCCGCGGTCGGCGACGGCATGCGCTTCGCCGCGCTGCCGCTGCTGTCCACCGCGGTGCTGGACGACGCCTTCCAGGTGTCCGCCGTCACCGCCGCGACCACGGTGCCCTGGCTGCTGTTCGCCCTGCCCGCCGGGGCGTACGCCGACCGCTTCGAGCGGCGCCTGCTGATGGTCCTCGCCGACCTGCTGCGCGCCGCGGTGCTGGTCCTCACCGTCCTGCTGCTCGCCGCCGACCGGCTGACCTTCTGGCCGCTGCTCACCTCCGCGTTCCTGCTGGGCGTCGGCGAGGTGCTGTTCGACTGCGCGTCCTTCGCGCTGCTGCCGAGCGTCGTGCCCAAGGACCGGCTGGAGTCGGCGAACGGCCGGCTCTTCGCCGTCCAGACCGTCGGCCGCGACCTGCTCGGGCAGGTCGTCGGCGGCGTGCTGTTCACGGTCGGCCGGGCCGTCCCGCTGGTGATCGACGCGGTCTCCTTCCTGGCCTCCGCGCTGCTGCTGCGCGGCGTGCGCGGGCCGGTGCCCGAGTCCGGGCCTGAATCCGGGCCTGAATCCGGGCCTGCCGCCGAACCCGGGCCGGGCGCCGGGAAACCCCGCCTGCTGGCCGACATCCGCGAGGGAGTCGCCTTCGTCCTCCGCGATCCGCTGCTGCGTGCCCTGACCGTCTCCGCCGGGGTCATCAACGCCGTCTACCTGGGCCAGATCGCCGTCTTCGTGATCCTGGTCCGCGAGGTGCTGGAACTCCCGGACGCCGCGTACGGGGCGCTGCTGGCCGCCGGGGCGGTCGGCGGCGTGATCGGCGGCGCGGTCGCCGGCCGGCTCAGCAAGGCCCTCGGCCGGGCCCCCGCGCTGGTCGGCAACCTGGCCCTGATGGGCGCCGCCGGCCTGGCGGTGGCCGCCACCGACCGGGTCCCCGTGGTCGCCGTCGCCTACGGCGTCACCGGCTTCGCCCTGATGGTCTGGAACGTCGTCGCCGTCTCCCTGCGCCAGACGATCATCCCGGACCGGATGCTCGGCCGGGCCACCGGCGTCTACCGGCTCTTCGCCTGGGGCACCATGCCCCTCGGCGCGCTGGTCTTCGGCCGGGTGAGCGCCTCGGCCGGGCCGCGCGCCGCCTTCGCCCTCGGCGGCGTGGTCACCCTGCTGACCTGCCTGCCGATCGCCTACGCCCTGCTGAGGGACAGCAGGGTGACCGACCGTCGCAAGACCACCGAGGATGCACCATGAGTGAGCGTTTCGCCGTACTGGACCGACTGGCCGGACAGTGGGGCCTGAGCGGCCTGGAACTCGTCGGCAAGGGACTGGAGTTCACCGTCTTCCGGGCCCGGGCCCGGGACGGCGAACCGGTCGCCGTACGGCTCGCGCACCACCGCTTCGACTCCAACGCCAACGACCCGCACGTGGACACCCGCGCCCTGCTCGTCCAGGAGCACGCCATCGCCCGGCACCTGGCCGAACACGGCCTGCCCGTCGCCCGCGCCCGGGAACTCGTCCTCGCCGACGACCCCGACTCCCCCGACGTGCTGCTCTCCGACTACGTCCCCGACGACGGCACCCCGCTCGACTCCCACGCCCTCGGCCGGCTCCTCGCCCGGCTCCACCAGGCACCCCCGCCGCCACTGCACCCCGTCGCCGCCGAGGGCGGCACCACCGCCGAGGTCCTCACCACCCGGATAGGCCGCCGCTGGGCCGAACTCGCCCGCCTCGTCGCCGACTGGCCCGAGCCCCCGGCCCCCGACCTGCTCGCCCGGCACCTCTCCCCCCTCACCGGGACCAGCCTCCTCCACCTCGACGTCCGCAGCTCCAACATCCGCCGCCACCAGGGCCGCACCACCGCCCTCCTGGACTGGTCCAACGCCCTCCTCGGCACCCCCGCCCTCGAGTTCGGCCGCCTCGCCGAATACGCCCGCTACCCCGAGAACGACCTCGACCTCCCCGCCCTCCGCACCGGCTACGCCACCCTCGCCCCCGTCCCCCCCGAGGACGACCCCACCCTCCTCGCCTGCCGCCTCGACGCCGCCCTGATGCTCGCCCTGGTCTTCCTCTCCGAAGCCCCCGACCCCACCCGCGGCCCCACCGCCGCCACCCACGCCCGCGCCCTCGCCGAGCGCCTCAGCCGCCTGTAACGGCGCCACCGGTGGAACCGCGGGCAGCCGGCGGAGCACCGCCGGCTGCCCCCACCAGGCATAGGCCTCCGCTGTTACCGAAAAACGCCCGAGGGTCCCACCGCGAGGTTTCGCGGTGGGACCCTCGGGCGCGATTCAGGCGCTCAACCATCCAGTCAGGATCTCTATGGCTGGACCAACCCCGTCCGCCCGATCCCTCGCACTCTCGGATTCAAGCAGAAAGGGCGGCTCGCCATTCGGTGCAGAATCCAACTGCAATTCTACACCTTCCTTCCGGGAAATAAACCAGACATTTTCGTCGTCACTGGCGCGAGCAGCCGACAATCGTTCGACTCGAAGGCCCGAGAAAGCCTCTCGCAAAGCAGCGAATATCTCGTCCACGGGTCCGCCGGTGGTATCGCCCGGACCCCATGGTGCGACTCTGGGCATCAGCACCCCTCTCGGCTGGTGGTCTACCTGGTCAGCACCGCGGAACTCCGAGCGCGTCAGGAGCCAGCCGGCCGGCCTTCGGCACAGGATTGGACTCAATGGCACCGAACGGATCACTGCTTCCGAGCGTGACGTTCACGTGGTTGTAGTTGAGCGGAGAGCCCGCGCCGGCGATCGGCTCGGGCGCGTACACCACAGTACCGCCGGCCGCCCGAATTGCGCCGGCCGTCGTTGCGCGAAGGCTACCATGCGGGACGCCGGCGCCAGCTTCGTTCACCGAACTACCCATTGAACCGGAGAATTCGACACCAGAATCCGGCATCGGGCTCTGCCCGCCGCGAATGATGACGAAATCGTCCGGCACCTGCCAGGCGTTGTCGTTGTGGACCAGGACCGGCACGCCGCCCGCCAGTACGTAGTACGTGTGGAGGTCGTCGACGGTGAGGTTGTAGGCGGGCTGGAGCGTGCTCCGATGCCGGACGGCCTCGATGCGCTGGGGCCGTCCGGCCGGGTCGCGCAGTTCGTCGCCGACCCTGAGGTCCACGGCGTCGATCCACTGCTTCTGGCTCTCGGACCAGAAGGGGTGGTGATCGGTGCTGGTCAGGGACTTTCCGGAGCCCAGCGAGATGTCGGTGAAGCCACGGTCGTCCGGGGTATAGATGGCCGCGGAGACCCGACGGGGTCCAGTCACTCCGGTCGTGGGGTCGGTGGCGAGAACCTTGTCCCCTGCCTTGACGGTCTCGATCCTACGAGTGGATCCGTCCGCCATCAGGACGTGGGTGCCGGCCGGGAAACTGTTCATCCGGAGTCGGGGGCACGACGGAGGGAGCCGGTTGACGAGCTTCTTGATGAACTCGACGGCCTTCTCGCCCCAGGACCCGAACTTCTTGGCCCACTGGGCGAGTTTGGCGACGGCGGCACCGTCGCCGATGAAGGGGATCGCGCCGATGCAGGAGGTGAGCGCGTCGGCGGTGCGGCCCTCGACGGCGTAGTAGGCGCAGTTGATGAGGTCGGCGACGTCGGCGAGGCCGGGGGCGATAACGCCGCCCGCGCCGCCGATGACGTCCAGGGTCAGGTGGACGCTCTCGGAGAACAGGTGGTAGAGGTAGCTGACGTTGTCGCTGTCCTCCTTCGCCTTCTTGATCTCCTCCTCGAGCGCGGCGATCGAGTCCTGCTTCTGCTTTTCGGCCTGGGCCTGCTTCTCGGCCTCCTTGCGCTCCGCCTCCAGCTTGGCGAGCCGGGCCTTCTCCTCAGCGTCGTACTTGACCTGGTAGTTGGCATGGGCGTCGTCGGCGGCGGTCTGGGCGGCCTGGGCGTCCTTGCCCGCAGCCTCGGCGGAAGCACGGGCAGCACTCGCGGACTCGTTGGCGTCCGCCGCCGACCATCGGGCCTGCCGGGCCGAATTCTCGGCCTGGTTGGCGGAGTAGACGGCCTTGGCGGCGTCGCGGTTGGCGGAGGCCTTGGCGGCGTTGGCGGTCTTCGCGGCCGCGGCGGCCTTG
>NZ_JBHJSJ010000052.1:0-64984 GCF_042268845.1 Kitasatospora sp. NPDC056273
GAACGGCCCCGGACGGCGGGCTGCCGTCCGGGGCCGTTCCGTACCCGTCCCCTGATCACATCCGCATGCGCAACCGGCAGACCACCGCGTCGGTGTGCCGCCGCAGGGCGCGGTCGATCACGGCGCCGCGCCGGTTCTGGAGCGCCCGCTGCCACCAGCGGGCCGGCTCCACCTCGGGGATCAGCACGGTGAGCCGGTCGTAGGCGTGCTCCGCCCCCAGCTCGTTGACGAAGTCGGCGATCGGCCGGCCCAGCCGGCGGTGGACGTCCGGGATCTCCACCAGCGGCACGCCCGGCCGCCACAGCTCCCAGTCCCGGCGCAGCGCCTCGGCGGCGGCCGGCTCGTGCACCACGGTCACCGCCATCACCTCGTCGCCGAGCGAGAGCGCCGCCGACAGGCCGTCCCTGGTCAGCCGGGTGATCGCGGTCACCGGGACGACGACCAGGCTGCGCTGCCTGGTCACCGGGCCGGGCACCCGGCCCAGCTCCAGCCGCTCGCCGATCCGCCCGTAACTGCGGTGGACCGCCTCGAACAGCACCACCAGCAGCGGCAGGGCCACCACGATGCCCCAGGCGCCCTCGGTGAACTTGGTGCCGGTGACGACCAGCGCCGCGACGCCGGTGAGCAGCGCCCCGAAGCCGTTCAGCGCGGCCTTCCACCGCCAGCCGGACGGCCGGTGCAGCAGCCAGTGCCGGACCATGCCGACCTGGCAGATGGTGAAGCCGACGAACACGCCGATCGAGAACAGCGGCACCAGGCTGTTGACGTCCCCGCCGGAGCCGGCCAGCAGCGCCGCCGACACCGCGGCCAGGAACAGCACGCCGTACCGGTACACCTGGCGGTCGGCGCGCAGCGCGAACAGGTGCGGGAGGTGGTTGTCCCGGGCCAGCAGGTCGAGCAGCACCGGCAGCCCGCCGAAGGAGGTGTTGGCGGCCAGCCCGAGCAGCACCACGGTGGCGAACTGGACGACGTAGAAGCCGAAGCCGTGGCCGAGCGAGGCGTCGGCGAGCTGGGCGAGCACGGTGACGCCCTCGACCGGCTGGAGGTGGAAGCGGCCGATCAGCACGGCCAGTCCGATCAGCATCACGCCGAGCAGGGCGCCGAGCGCGACCTCGGTGTGCTGGGCGCGCTTGACCCGCGGGGCGCGGAAGGAGGGGACGGCGTTGGCCACCGCCTCCACCCCGGTCAGCGCGGAACAGCCGGCCGCGAAGGCCTTGAGCAGCAGCAGCGCGCCGACGGTGGTGGCGTTCTCGGCGAGCGTCGAGGCGTGGCCGGCGGCGGCCGCGGTGCTGGCCGGGGCGTCCCGGAACAGGCCGACCACGACGATCGCCAGGATGGAGAGCACGAAGACGGCCGTCGGCGCCATGAACCAGCGCGCCGACTCGGCGATCCCCCGCAGGTTCACCGCGGTGACCAGCGCGAGCACCCCCAGGCAGAGCCAGACCCGGTCGTCGTACAGGCCCGGGACGGCCGAGGTGAGCGCGGCGACGCCGGCGGTGACCGAGACCGCGACGTTCAGCACGTAGTCGACGACCAGCGAGGCGGCCGCGGTCAGCGCGGTCCGGCGGCCGAGGTGCGCCTTGGCCACCGCGTAGGCGCCGCCGCCGTCCGGGAACGCCGCGATCACCTGCCGGTAGGAGGCCACCAGCACCGCCAGCAGCAGGGCGATCGCCGCGGTGACCGGCAGCGTGAAGCCCAGCCCGTACGCCCCGGCGGCGGCCAGCACCAGCACGATCGACTCCGGCCCGTACGCGACCGAGGCCATGGCGTCCAGCGAGAGCGCGGCCAGCCCGCCGAGCGCGCTGAGCCGGTGCCGCTCGTCTCCCGCGCCGGTGCCAGGCGGCTCGGAGTCGGCCGTGACGGCCGGGGTGGTGATGGCGCTGGACATCGGACGGGACCTCCGCAGTCGGTAGTTGGTCCGATCCTGCGGTCCGCGCGCCCGTCGCCCGCCGGGCCCCTACGCGTTCCTGACGCCGCCACGAGCGGCCTTGACGCGCCCTTGACGCGGCCGTCACGCCGCGTCGGCCTCCGTCGGGTGGCTGTTGGCGGGGGTGGGGCGAGCCGTTTGTCCCGGCGGTCGCCGGCTGGGAAGACGATCAGCTCTGTCGAAGGACTCCCACCCCCGGGCCCCACTCTGCTGCCTCTCCCCCGTAATTGCAAGTAATGTGCAATAAGTCGCCCCGGCGCCCGCCCTCCCGACTCCCCGCTCCCCCGCCCCCGGCAAGGCCGCCCAGGCAAAACGAAACAGCCCCCGATCCGCGTTTCCGCAGATCGGGGGCTGTTTCTCTATCCTGTGGCTGGTGCAGGGTTCGAACCTGCGTAGCTTGCGCGACAGATTTACAGTCTGCTCCCTTTGGCCGCTCGGGCAACCAGCCAGGATCTTCGTTTCCCGGGGTGTTCACCCCGTTCGACTTGGTAAACCATACCCGATGCCGGGGGGTGCTCCGCCACTCGATAGATCACGCGACGATCAAGAAACCGCGGGCGCCCGCTACGGGCGGGGCCGGTGTGGCGCTGGATAGGCTGGGGTCGCGGGCGCCCCCGAGGGGCGGGCCCGTGCCAGTGAAGACCAGAGCATCAAGGAGACCAATACCCATGGCCGACTCCAGTTTCGACATCGTCTCGAAGGTCGAGTGGCAGGAGGTCGACAACGCGATCAACCAGACCTCCCGCGAGATCGCGACGCGCTTCGACTTCAAGAACGTGGGCGCCGAGATCAGCCGCTCGGGCGAGAAGATCGAGATGAAGGCGAACGGCGAGGAGCGCGTGCGCGCCGTACTCGACATCCTCCAGACCAAGTTCGTGAAGCGCGGCCTGTCGCTGAAGGCCCTGGACGCCAACGAGCCCCAGCTGTCCGGCAAGGAGTACAAGATCTTCGCCAACGTCAAGGAGGGCATCACCACGGAGGACGCGAAGAAGGTCGCGAAGATCATCCGTGACGAGGGCCCGAAGGGCGTCAAGGCGCAGGTCCAGGGCGACGAGCTGCGCGTCAGCTCGAAGAGCCGCGACGACCTCCAGGCCGTGCAGGCCCTGCTCAAGGGCAAGGACCTGGACTTCGCGATCCAGTACGTGAACTACCGCTGACCCTCCGGTCGGCCGGTTCGACGGACGACGGCGCGGCCCTGCTCCCCGCTTCGGGGGCGGGGCCGTTCGCGTCGGCGGGGCCGGGGCGGGCGGCGGGGCCGACGGGCGGTGGGGCGCGGGGGTCGGGTCAGCCGGCCGACTCCGCCCAGCCGGCGGTGCTGCGGTGCCGGCCCAGGCCGACCGACTCGAACTCGTCCGCCCGGCCCTCCTCGGTGCGCGCGCCGATCCGTCGCAGGACGTGGGAGATCGGGGTGCCGTCGGCCGGGGCGGGCTCGAACTCGCCGATGGTGAGCGGGCCGAGGGTGACCGCGCCGTCCGCCCAGACGGCGGCGCGCTGGGTGCCGCTGCCGCCGAAGTACTCGGCCTCGACGCAGGCGATCGGGCCGGCCTTCGACCAGGCGGCCAGCCGGAGTTCGAAGCCGTCCGAGTGCCAGCCGAACCCGGCCCCGCCGCGGGGCTTGCGCACGCTGCCGTCCCCCTGGAGCGCGGCGAGGACGGCGGAGGTGACCGGGATCATCGCCAGCCCCTGTGCCAAGGGCACCACCCGGGCCGCCGGAACCTCCGCGGCCGCCACCGTCAGCAGCTCCCGTGTTCCTATCAGCGCCTGGAGTTCATAGGACATGGCGGCCATGGTGTCCCACCGCACCGACAGTCGGCCCGGAATTTATGATTCCGTGCCCGGTCGGAGACCGTAGAGCAGGCTGCGGGGCCTTTGGAGCGGTCCGCGGCCGGTCCGCGGGGCCCGGATCGCGCCGTCGGCCGCGGCTCCTCCGGTCCTGCCGCCGGTCACCCGCTCGGGTGCTCGCGGCATGCGGCGGCCGCGGCGCCCCGGTGGACTGGCCGGGTACGGCCTCTCTTCCCGACCCCTCCCCCGGCTCCCGCGCGGTCGGGCGCTCCCGGCCGGGGCCGTACGGAGGAGGACCGCATGCATGCGCCGGACAGACCCCCGCCGAACCGGACGGCCGCCGCCGCACCGGCCCTGGCGCTCCGCGGGCCGGCCCGCACCCTGCTCGGCCTCGTCCCGGCGCTGGTACTCCGACTGTCGGCAGGAGCGATCGCACCGACCCCGCCGATCGCACCAGCAGGACCGGCAGGACCAGCAGGACCGACAGGACCGGCCTCCGCCGGGGGCCGCGACGGCCCCGGCCGGGGAGCGCCGGACCCGCCGGCACCGCGCCGGCTCGCCGGGGCTCCCCCGAGGGCTTCACCAACTCCTCCCGGAAGTGATGGAGTTGACGCGACGGAGGCTCAGCAGAGCCCGTCCGGCCCCAGAGGAGGAACCGCCGTGCCCCGCCCCTTCACCGTGCAGGACCACACCGACCGGATGACCCGTGCCACCGCCGAGGCGACCGCCGCCGGACTGGCCGGCCTGGTCGTCGCCCCCGGCCCCGACCTGGCCTACCTGTGCGGCTACTCGCCCACCGCGATCACCGAGCGGCTGACCGCCCTCGTGCTCGCGGCCGGACGCGAACCCACCCTGGTGGTGCCCAAGTTGGAGCGTCCGGACGCCGAGAAGGCGGTCGGCGCCCCGGCCGTCCGGCTGCTCGACTGGTCCGACGGCGAGGATCCGTTCGCCACCGCGGGCCCGCTGCTCGACCCGGCCGGCCGGTACGGCGTCTCCGACAACACCTGGGCCCTGCACCTGCTCGGCTTCCAGGCCGCGCTGCCCGGCGTCTCCTTCACCTCGCTCACCGACAGCCTGCCGATGCTGCGCGCCGTCAAGGACACCGAGGAGCTGGAGCGGCTGGCCTCGGCCGGCGGCGCGGCGGACGCCGCCTACCGGGGCATCCTGGAGGTCCCCTTCGCCGGCCGCCGGGAGACCGACGTGGCCGCCGACCTCGGCGCGCTGCTCATCCAGTACGGGCACAGCCAGGTCGACTTCACCGTGGTCGGCTCCGGCCCGAACGGTGCCGACCCGCACCACGAGGCCGGTGAGCGGGTCATCCGTACGGGTGACACGGTGGTGCTGGACTTCGGCGGCCTCAAGGACGGCTACGGCTCCGACACCACCCGGACCGTGCACGTCGGCCCGGACGTCCCGGACGAGGTGCGGACGGTGCACGAGCTGGTCCGGCTGGCCCAGCAGACCGCCTTCGAGGCGGTCCGGCCCGGCGTCGGCTGCCAGGAGATCGACCGGATCGCCCGCCGGGTGATCACCGAGGGCGGGTACGGCGAGTACTTCATCCACCGCACCGGCCACGGCATCGGCACCACCACGCACGAACCTCCGTACCTGGTCGAGGGCGAGGAGCGGCCGCTGGTGCCCGGCATGTGCTTCTCCATCGAGCCCGGGATCTACCTGCCCGGCCGGTTCGGGGTGCGGATCGAGGACATCGTCACCGTCACCCCGGCCGGCGGCCGCCGCTTCAACAACACCCCGCACGAGCTGGGCATCGTGGCCTGAGGCCGCCGGACGGTGCCGGAAGGCGCCCGACGGTGTCCGCAGGTGCCCGAGGGCGCCTTCCGGTGCCTGACCGTGTGTCGAACCGGGTGACGACCGGGTCGGACGTTCTTACGATCCGGTCATATTTCACCCAGAGACCTCCAAGTTTGGGTTGCTAGTTTCAGTGCGCATGACCAAGACCCTCTCCCCGGCCCCGCACGACGTGCGGGCCGGGCAGCCGCGCCCGGTGCCTCCGCCCCGCCCCCGCGTGACGGGCTGGTCGAGACTCCGATGGCTGGCCTGGCCGCTCTACCTGACGTGCCTCCTCTGGTTCCTGCGCACCGAGGGCATCCCCGCGGCCAACGACGTGCTGTTCCTCTGGCTGATCGCCGCCCTGCTGACCGGCGCCGTGCACAGCGGGCACGGCCCCCGCGGCTTCCTCCTGGTCCTGCGCGACTGGGTCCCGGTGATGGCCGTGGTGTGGACGTACTCGCTGCTGCGCGGCTACGGCGCGCACACCCCGTGGGCCCCGCACTGGCTGCCGCAGCTGCGCTTCGACGAGGTGCTCGGCTTCGGCGAGACCTGGACCGTCCGGCTCCAGCACGCCCTCTACACCGCCGGCTCGCCGCACTGGTACGACTACGCCGCGGTGGCCGTCTACCTCTCGCACTTCTTCGTCGTCTTCCTGCTGCTCGCGGTGCTCTGGCGGCGCGCCCACCACCGCTTCCGCCAACTGCTCGCCGCCTACCTGACGCTCACCTTCGCGGGCTTCGCCACCTACCTCCTCTACCCGGCCGACCCGCCGTGGCTGGTCGCCCAGGAGGGCAACCTGCCGCACCTGTCCCGGGTGGTCTGGGAGGTGATCTCGGTGAGCGGGCTGCCGCAGGCCGACTCGCTGCTGGAGAACGGCAGCCAGTTCGCCAACGACGTCGCCGCGATGCCCTCGCTGCACTCCGCCTACCCGGCGATGCTGCTGTTCTTCTTCTGGCCCACCGCCAAGCGCTGGCTGCGGGCGGTGCTGGTCGCCTACCCGCTCGCGATGACCTTCACCCTGGTGTACGGCGCGGAGCACTTCATCATCGACGTCTTCGTCGGCTGGGCGTACGCGGCCGCGGTGGTGTACGGCCTGCGCCGGCTGCGCGCCCGCCGGGCGGCCAGGGCCTCGGCCCCGCTCGCGGCCCCGGCCCCGGTCCGTACGGAGGCGACGGCCGAAGGCACGGCCCAGGCCCCGGCCCCGGTCCGTACGGAAGCCTCGGCCGAGGCCCCGGCCGAGGGCACGGCCCGGACGGAGGCCCCCGCCAAGGGCACGGCAGACTTGGCCGGGTGAATCCGAGCGCACCGATGAAGCCCACCGCCGAGCAGCTGCTGGCCGCCAAGGACAGCACCATCCCGGACGTCTCCGGGCCCGGGCTGCGGGTGCTGTTCTGCGGCATCAACCCGGGCCTGTGGTCCGGCGCCACCGGCCACCACTTCGCCCGCCCGGGCAACCGCTTCTGGCCCGCCCTGCACCGCTCCGGCTTCACCGGGCGCCAGTACCGCCCGGACGAGCAGCGGGAGTTGCTCGCGCTCGGGCTGGGCATCACCAACGTCGCCCCGCGCGCCACCGCCAAGGCGGACGAACTGACCACCGAGGAGCTGCGCGAGGGCGGCGCCGCGCTGCGCGAGCGGGTGCTGCGGCTGCGCCCGCGCGCCCTGGCCGTGCTCGGCATCGGCGCCTACCGGACGGCCTTCGGGCAGCGCCGGGCCCCGCTCGGGCGGCAGCCGGAGGGCATCGGCGACACCGAGGTGTGGGTGCTGCCGAACCCCAGCGGCCTCAACGCCCACTACACCCTGGACGGGCTGGCCGAGGAGTTCCGCAGGCTCCGGGAGGCCGTCGGGGGCTGAGCGGCCGCCGGGGCCGGGGCCTCTTCCGGAGCCCCGGCCGGTGCCGAAGGACGCGCCGCCCCCGCGGGCCGGGCCGCCACCAGCCCGGCGGGCAGCGGCAGTTCGCGCAGTTCGCGGATCAGCGCCCGGACGGCGGCCGTCCCGGCCAGCTCGGGCGTGGTGACGTACCCGACGGTGCGGCTGGGCGGCCGCGGCCCGAGGTCGGTGACGGCGAGGCCGGCCGGGGCGCCGAGCAGGGCGGTCCGGGGCATGATCGCCATGCCGAGGCCCTGGGCGACCAGCGAGACGGCCACCGTGTCGTCCTCCACGTCCACGGTCGCGGGCGGGATCCAGTCCTGCCGCTGCCACCAGTCCCGGGTGTACGAGCCGCAGTTCTCGTCCCAGTCGACCAGCGGGAGTTCGCGCGGCGCCGGGTGGCCCTGCGGGTGCGCGAGCGCGTACGACTCCTCGTACAGTCGCACCGCGACCAGGCCCGGGACGGGCGGCGGGCCGCCCGCGTCGAGCGTTGCCAGCCCGAGGTCGGCGCGCCCGTCGGCGACCTCCCCGGCGCTGCCCCGGCCGAGCTCCCGGACGATCCGGACCCGGGTGCCGAGCCCGGGGTGGCGCTCGGCGAGCCGGGCCAGGACGGGTGGCAGCAGGTGGGCGGCGGCGCTGCGGAAGGCGGCGATCCGCAGGGTGCCGGTCAGCGGCCCGTCCGCTCCCGCGCCGCGCACCTCGGGGCCCATCGCGTCCAGCAGCCGCAGGATCCGGCGGGCGTACGCCACCGCCCGCGCGCCGCCCTCGGTGGGGCGTGCGCCGTGGCGCCCGCGGTCGAAGAGCACCGTGCCCAGCTTCCGCTCGCAGGCGCGGACGGCGTGCGAGACGGCGGACTGGGTGGTGCCCAGGCGTGCGGCGGCCGCCGTGAAGCTCCGCTCCTCCTCGACGGCGACCAGGGTCCGCAGCTCGTGCGGGGCGAGATCGGTCATGCGCCCGAATCTAATCCGCGGGCCCGCGATCCATCGATCCCGCTCATGGACCGGCCCGTTCCATCGACCGCCGCCCCTGCCCGGCCGCTCCCGCGCTTCCTACGGTGATCACGTCCCGCCAAGCCCCCCGCGCACCTGGAGCAGCCCCGATGTCCCGTCCCACCGCCCGCGCCGTCCACCTGGTCGCCCGCCCCGACGGCGCGCCGACCGCCGCGGACTTCGCCTTCGTCGACGAGACCGTCCCGGCCCTCGCGGCGGGCGAGGCCCTCGTCGAGAACCTCTACCAGTCCGTCGACCCGTACATGCGCGAGGAGATGGAGGAGGGCGGCTGGGCACTGCACGCCCCGCTGGAGGGCCGCACCCTCGGCCGGGTGGTGGAGTCCCGGGCCGACGCCCTGCCGGTCGGGGCGCTGGTCCAGCACCGCCAGGCCTGGCGCACCCTCTCGGTGGTCACCGCCGAACGGGCGAGCCTGCTCCCCGACCTCGCCGGCGTCCCGCTCAGCGCCCACCTGTCGGTGCTCGGCGGCACCGGCCTGTCCGCCTGGGTCGCGCTGACCAGGATCGCCCGGCTCCAGCCCGGCGAGACGCTCTTCGTCTCGGCGGCCGCGGGCGGCGTCGGCACCGCCGCCGGACAGCTCGCCCGCCTGCTCGGCGCCGGCCGGATCGTCGGCAGCACCGGCTCCGCCGCCAAGGCCGCCCGCCTCACCGAGCGGCTCGGCTTCGACGCCGCCTTCGACTACCACGACGGCCCGATCGCGGACCGACTGCGCGAGGCCGCGCCGGACGGGCTGCACGTCTACCTGGACAACGTCGGCGGCGACCACCTGGAGGCCGCCATCGGCGCCCTGCGCGAGCGCGGCCGGATCGCCTGGTGCGGCGCGGTCGCCCAGTACAACCGGCTCGGGAACCCGCCGGCCGCCCCCCGCAACCTGTTCGACGTGGTCGGGAAGAGCCTGCGGCTGGAGGGCTTCCTGGTCCGCGACCACCTCGACGCCCGGCCGGAGCTGTACGACTTCCTCATCCCCCACCTGCGCTCGGGCGCCGTCGTCCCGGACGAGACGGTCGTGGACGGCTTCAACCGGGTGGTGGACGCCTTCCTCGGCATGCTGCGCGGCGAGAACACCGGCAAGATGCTGGTCCGGATCGCCGACTGACCACCCCGTGCCCCGCCGCGGCGCCCACCCCGGCGGCACTCACCCGGGCAGCGGCAGCACGGCCAGGTCGAGCGCGGCGAGCCGGGCCGGATCGGCCACCACCTCGTAGCCGGCCACCCGGCCGTCCGCGACCGCCATCCGCAGCACCAGCCGCAGCCGCCCGTCCGGGGCGATCAGGATCCCGGGCACCCCGTCCACCAGGGCCACCGCGCCGTACCGGGCCCGGCGGCCGAAGACCGTGGTCTCCCGGGCGACGGCCTGCGCGCCCCGGGCCACCAGGGCGCGGCCCGGTGGCAGCGCCGCCGGATCGGCCCGGCGCACCACGTCCGGCGCCAGGACGGCCAGCAGGTCGGCCAGGTCCCCGCCCCGGGCGGCGGCCAGGAAGGCCTCCACCACCCGCCGGTGCCCGGCCAGCGGCTCCGGGGGCAGCGCGGCCGTCCCGCGGACCCGCTGCCGGGCCCGGCTGGCCAGCTTCTTCGCGGCCACCGGGGTCCGCCCGACGATCGGCGCGATCTGGTCGAAGGGCACCGCGAAGCCGTCGTGCAGCACGAAGGCGACCCGCTCGGCCGGGCCCAGCCGGTCCAGCACCACGAGCAGCGCCCGGCCCACCGACTCGACCAGCAGCGCCTCCCGCTCCGGCTCCGGGCCGCCACCCGCCGCCTCCGGCAGCGCCTCGTCGGCCGGCTCCTCGCGG
Source organism: Kitasatospora sp. NPDC056273 (assembly GCF_042268845.1). NCBI lineage: Bacteria > Bacillati > Actinomycetota > Actinomycetes > Kitasatosporales > Streptomycetaceae > Kitasatospora > Kitasatospora sp. NPDC056273. The sequence goes on from NZ_JBHJSJ010000052.1 coordinate 10,165, forward strand.
CGCGCGGCACGGGCCCGCAGCAGGTCCAGGCAGATCCGGGAGACCACCGTGGTCAGCCAGCCGGGCAGGTTGTCGATCTCCGCCGGACCGGTGCGGACCAGCCGCAGCCAGGCCTCCTGCACGGCGTCCTCGGCCTCGCCGGTCGAGCCGAGCATCCGCTGGGCGATCGCCCGCAGCCGGCCGCGCTCGGCCTCGAAGCGCTCCTCCGGCGCCTCGGCCCGCCGCCCCGGGGCCGCCGCCGCCCCGGCCGCCGCTCCCGACATCGCGTCCCGGTCCATCGGTCACCTTTCCTCGGCGCGGCCCGTCACCGCTATGACGATCCGTCCCCCTCCGAGGTGACCGGGAGACCACCATGACCTCCACCACGCTGCTCCACCTGGACTCCAGCATCAGCCCGTCCGGCTCGGTCAGCCGCGCCCTGACCGCCCGCTTCGCCGACGCCTGGCACGCCCGGCACGGCACCGCCGGCCGGGACCGGTACCGGTACCGGTACCGCGACCTCGCCGCCGACCCGGTGCCCGCGGTGCGCGCCGCCTACGACGCCCTCGGCCGCCGCACCGAGCGCAAGGGGATACTCCCGCTGGACGACATCGGCCGCCTCGCCGAAGGGCCGGACGAGGCGCACGAGTGGACGCTCAGCCGCCCGCTGATCGAGGAGCTGCGGGCCGCCGGCACCCTGCTGGTCGGCAGCCCGATGTACAACTACACCGTCTCGGCCGGCCTCAAGGCGTGGATCGACCGGGTCACCTTCCCCGGCGTCCACCACGACCCGGAGACCGGCGAGCCGCTGCTGCGCGACACCCGCGTGGTGCTCGTCGCCGTCCGCGGCGGCGGCTACGCGCCGGGCACCCCGCGCGCCCACTGCGACTTCCAGGTCCCGTACCTGCGGGCGTACTTCGACCGGATCGGGGTCGCGCCGGAGCACCTGCACGTGGTCACCGCCGAGCTCACCAGGGCCGCGGACGTCCCGGCGCTGAACGCCCTCCAGCCGCTCGCCGCCGAGTCGCTGGCGGCGGCCGAGGCCGCCCTCGACGAGCTGGCCGCGACGCTCTGAGCCGCCCTGACAGGCCTGGCCGGGCGGCCGCTACAGCGGGGTGACGGCCTTGAGCACCACCAGCAGGGCCACGGCGGCGTTCAGCGCGCACAGCGCCGACACCGCCGTGCCGATCGCCGCGACCATCGCCGCCAGGCCCGCCGGGGTCTTGGCCGGCGGCCAGTTGCGGGAGGTCGGCACCGGGCCGAGCAGCGCGGCGACCCGGCGCGGCACCGGGCCGGCGGCGGCCGCCGCCGCGGTCGGCGTCGCGAAGGCCGCGAAGCCGGGGGCCGGGGCGGCGTGCGAGACCAGCGCCGCCCGGGCCACCGCTCGCGCGGTGATCCGGCGGTCCCCCACGGCCTGCGCCGACTCCTCGTCCGCCCACCGCTCCGCGCTGAACGCCACCGCGTGCTGCAGCGGCCGCAGGAACGGGTTGACGCAGGCGGCGAGCTGGGTGGTCAGCAGGTACCGGTGGTGCCGGTGGCGCAGGTGCGCCCGCTCGTGCGCGAGCAGCGCCTCGCGCTCGTCGGCGGCCAGGCCGGCCAGCATCCCGGTGGAGACCACCACCCGGCCGGGCGAGCCGGGCAGCGCGTAGGCGTACGGGCTGTGGTCCGGCAGCACCGCGAGGTCGCCGGACTCCCCCGGCTCCGCGGGCAGCCCGCTCAGCGCCCGGCGGGCCCGGTTCCGCACCCGCAGGTGCCGGACGACCGTCCGGGCGCAGGCCAGGACCACCAGGGCCAGCAGCCACATCGCGGCCGTGCCGACCGTCTCGTGGTACGGCAGCGCGGCCCGCACCTCCGGGTCGGACCAGCTGTCCGGCAGCGGGTTGCCGGGGATCTGCGCGGTGCCGACCACGCCGATCAGCCCGAGGCAGAGCACGCTGCACACCGCCATCACCGCGCTGATCACGGTCATCAGCCGGGCCGCGCCGCGCGGATGCAGGTGCTGCTCGGTCAGGCGCGCGATCGGGACCGCGGTGAGCGGCAGGACGAGCGGGAGGAAGACGAAGAAGCCCACGGGTCAGCTCTCACGGTCGGGCGCCGCCGGATCGGCGGACGCGGCGTCCAGCAGCGCCCGCAGCAGTTCCTCGTCGTGCGGCAGCAGCGCGCTGACGAAACTGGCCAGGACCGCGTCCCGGTCGGCCTCCCCGTCGAGCATCCGGCGCATCCGCAGCGCGGCCAGCCCGGCGGCGTCCGCGGAGGCCTGCCACAGGTAGGAACGGCCGGCGCGGGTCCGGGTCACGGCGTTCTTGGCGTGCAGCCGGGACAGGATGGTCATCACGGTGGTGTACGCCAGATCGCCCTCCAAGCGTTCCTGGACCCACCCCGCGGCGGCCGGGCCGGGCGCCTGCTGGAGCACCGCGAGCACCTGCGCCTCCAGCTCGCCCTGGCCTCGTCGTCGGGGCGGCGCGTCCCCGGCCGTCGGGGCGTGCCTCTGGTCTGCCATGACGGCCCACTCCCTCCGGATGCCGCGCCCGGACCGGCGGGCGCGGGTTCATCCTAACGAGCGCGGGGCCGCGCCGATCCGGTCGGAGCGAGGGTTCGGGGGCGTACGGCGCCGCTCCGGTCCGGGGCCGGTGCCGCCCGCCTGGTCAGCTCCGGGGCCGGTGCCGTCCGCCCGGTCAGCTCCGGGCCCGCTGGGTCACCGCGATGCAGACCAGCACCACCACCGCGGTGACCGGCGCCGCGGCCGGCAGGTGCTCGCCGAGCAGCAGCACCGACCAGACCAGGGTCAGCAGCGGCTGAGCGAGCTGGAGCTGGCTGGCCCTCGGCACCCCGATCGCGGCCATCCCCCGGTACCAGAGCACGAGCCCGCCGAGCTGCGAGACCGCCGCCGTGTACGCCAGCCCGGCCAGTGCCTTCGCCCCGAGCCGGACCGGCTCGGCGCCCAGCCCGAGCACGGCGGTCAGCAGCGTCGCGGGCAGCGCGACCAGCACCGCCCAGGCGATCACCTGCCCGCCCGGCAGGTCCCGGGAGAGCCGCCCGCCCTCGGCGTACCCGGCGGCGCAGAGCAGCACCGCCACGAAGAGGTAGAGGTCGGCGGCGGTCGGCCGGCCGTGGCTCTGGACCAGGGTGAAGGCGAGCACCGCCGCGGCCCCGGCGAGCGCCGCCGCCCAGAACGCCCCGGACGGCCGGCGGCCGGTGCGCAGCGCCGAGACCACCGCCGTGGCCAGCGGCAGCACGCCGATGACCACCGCCGAGTGGGCGGTCGAGGAGGTGCGCAGGGCGAGCGTGGTGAGCAGCGGGAAGCCGAGGACGCAGCCGGCCGAGACCACCAGCAGCCCGGGCCACTGCCCCCGCCGCGGCGGCCGGGCGCGGACGGCCAGCAGGTAGAGCGCGGCCAGCACAGCGGCCAGGACGCCGCGCAGACCGGTCGCGGTCCACGGGCCGAAGCCGGTCAGGGCCCACGCGGTGGCGGGGAAGGTGAGCGAGAAGGAGGCCACCCCGAGGGCCGCGAGGGCGGTGCCTGAAGCGGGGGCCGGTCGAGGTGCTATCGCCTTCGAGCGGATAGCGCTATCTTGTGCCGTCATGAACGAGCGTAGCAGCGTGACCGAACTCGCCGACATCCTGCGGCGGGAAGTGGAGCGCTACCCGGAGGGGCGGAAACTGCCCGCCAGCCGGGCGCTGGTGGAACGCCACCAGGTCAGCCCGGTGACGGTCTCCCGGGCCATCGCGGTGCTCGTCGCCGAGGGGCTCGTGGTCTCCCGGCCGGGCGCCGGGGTGTTCCGGGCGGCCGCCTTCGCCGCGGCCCCGGCCGTCCCCGCCCCGCCGGCCGGCCGGACCGGCGACCTCTCCTGGCAGGAGATCGCGCTCAGCGCCGACTCCGGCCCGCGCGACCTGCTCGCCGCCCCGGTGTTCGACACCCTCCGGGTGCCCGCGCCCGACGTCATCGACCTCAACAGCGGCTACCCGCACGCCTCGCTGCTGCCCGAACGGCTGCTCGCCGCCGTCCTCGCCCGGGCCGGCCGGCGGCCGGGCGCCTGGGACCGCCCGCCCACCGACGGGCTGACCGAACTGCGCGGCTGGTTCGCCCGCGACATCGGCGGCCACGGCGGGCCGATCGGCGCCGGGGACGTCCTGATCACCGCCGGCGGGCAGAGCGGGCTGACCGTCGCCATGCGGGCGCTCGCCGCGCCCGGCTCGCCGGTGCTGGTGGAGTCGCCGACGTACTCGGGCATCCTGGCGGTCGTCCGGGCGGCCGGGCTGCGGCCCGTCCCGGTGCCGGTCGACGCCGACGGCGTGCGCACCGACCTGCTGGCGGAGGCCTTCGCGGCCACCCGGGCACGGGTCTTCCTCTGCCAGCCGCTGTTCCAGAACCCCACCGGCGCGGTGCTGTCGCCCGTACGGCGGGAGGAGGTGCTGCGGATCTCCCGGGCGGCCGGGGCCTTCGTGGTCGAGGACGACTTCGCCCGGCTGCTGGTCCACGCGGACGCCCCCGCGCTGCCGCGCCCGCTCGCCGCCGACGACCGGGACGGGGTCGTGGTGCACCTGCGCTCGCTGACCAAGGCGGCCTCCCCCAACCTGCGGGTCGGCGCCCTCACCGCGCGCGGCCCGGCGCTGGCCCGGCTGCGGGCCACCCAGGTGGTGGACAGCTTCTTCGTGCCCCGGCCGCTCCAGGAGGCCACCCTGGAGCTGGTCTCCGACCCGGCCTGGGCCCGCCACCTGCGCACCCTCGGCGCCGAACTGCGCGACCGCCGCACCGCCGCCGTCGCCGCCCTGCACCGCGAGCTGCCCGGCGTCGTCGGCACCCACCGCCCCGGCGGGTACCACCTGTGGCTGCGCTTCCCCGACGGCGTCGACGACACCACCCTCGCCAGGGCCGCCCTGCGCGCCGGCGTCCAGCTCTCCCCCGGCCGCCCGTACCACCCCGCCGAGCCCCCGGCCCCCCACCTCCGGCTCAGCTACGCCGCCGCCGAGAGCTCCGCCCAGGTCGCCGAGGGCGTCCACCGGCTGCGGCTCGCGTACGAGGAGCTCGCGGACTGACGCCCTGGGGCCCTAGACCTGCCCGCCCGCCATCCGCTCCAGGCGGGCGATCCGCTCGGCCATCGGCGGGTGGGTGGAGAAGAGCCGCGCACCGGCCTCGCCGGGCCGGAACGGGCTGGCGATCATCATGTGGCTCGCGGTCTGGAGCTGCGGCTCGGGCGGCAGGGGCAGCTGACGGGTGCCCGCGTCGAGCTTGCGCAGGGCGCTGGCGAGGGCGAGCGGGTCCCCGGTGATCCGGGCGCCGTCGGCGTCCGCCTGGTACTCGCGGGAACGGCTGACCGCCATCTGGATCAGCCCGGCCGCGAGCGGGCCGAGGATCATGATGGCGAGCATCCCGAACAGCCCCGGGCCGTCGTCGTCGTCGCTGCGCCCGAACGGCACCAGCCAGGCGAAGTTCACCAGGAACATCACCACCGAGGCGAGCGCCCCGGCCACCGAGGAGATCAGGATGTCCCGGTTGTAGACGTGGCTCAGCTCGTGCCCGAGCACGCCCCGCAGCTCGCGTTCGTCCAGGATCCCCAGGATGCCCTCGGTGCAGCAGACCGCCGCGTTGCGCGGGTTGCGGCCGGTGGCGAAGGCGTTCGGGGCCGGGGTCGGGGAGATGTAGAGGCGGGGCATCGGCTGGCGGGCGGAGGTGGAGAGCTCGCGGACGATCCGGTACAGCCCGGGTGCCTCGAACTCGCTGACCGGCCGGGCCCGCATGGCCCGCAGCGCGAGCTTGTCGCTGTTCCAGTAGGCGTAGGCGTTGGTCCCGAGGGCGACCAGCAGGGCGATCACGAAGCCGGTGCGGCCGAAGAGGCCGCCGATCACCAGGATCAGCGCGGAGAGGCCTCCGAGCAGGACGGCGGTCCTCAGTCCGTTGTGCCGGCTGTGCACGTCAGGCCCTCCAATGGTGCGGTGGGGAAGCCCTTTCTGCCTCGTCCCTCTTGCCCGGTCAACGGGTGGGGCCGGGGACCTTGTTCCCTTGTGACCGACGTGACACCGCCGGGCCGCACCCCCGGTACCACCGCACCGTCACCGGGCCGTCACGGCGGAGCGGCCCGGCCTCACCCCCGGATCGGCCCGACCCGGGCCCGGAACCACGGCCCGGCCCGGCCCGGCCCGGGCTCAGAACAGCGAGCCGCCCGCCACCTGGAGGACCAGCTGCGGCGCCACCGAGAGCACCACGGCGGCGGAGGCGGTGAGTCCGAGCGTCGCGGTGAGGCTCACCGGCAGGCGGTGCCCGGCGGCGGCCCCGTCGAGGGGCGCGTCGCCCGCCGGGGCGAACAGCCGGGCCGTCCAGAGCAGGTAGTAGTACAGGGCGACGACCACGTTGACGGCCATCACCACGGCGAGCCAGCCCAGCCCGGCGTCGACCGCCGCGCGGAACACCACGACCTTGCCGAACAGGCCGACCACGCCCGGCGGCAGCCCGGCCAGGCAGAGCAGGAAGAAGGCGAGCGCCAGCGCCGTCCAGCGGTTGCGGGCGAACAGGCCGCGGAAGTCGTCCACGCTGGTCCCGGCCCGGCGGCCGACGGCGGCGACCACCCCGAAGGCGCCGAGGTTCACCACGCCGTAGATCAGCGCGTACGCGGCGGTGGCGCCGAGCGGGTCGACGCCGGTGGGCGCGTAGCCGGCCGCGGCGAGCGGCACCAGCAGGTACCCGGCCTGGCCGACCGAGGACCAGGCGAGCAGCCGCACCGCGCTGTACCGGGTGTCGAAGCGCTGCCGCAGCGCGCCGACGTTGCCGACGGTCATGGTGACGGCGGCCAGCACCGCGAGCACCAGGCCCCAGGTGTGGGCGTACGGGCGGAAGGCGACGGTGGTGGCGAGCGCGAGCCCGGACAGGCCGGCCGCCTTGCCGACCACCGAGAGGTAGCCGGCCACCGGCAGCGGGGCGCCGGTGTAGGTGTCGGGCACCCAGAAGTGGAACGGGACGGCGGCGACCTTGAAGGCGAAGCCGACCAGGGTGAGCACCGCGCCCGCCTCGGCCAGCGGCCTGAGCTGTCCGGGGGCGTGCTCCAGGCCCTGGGCGACGGCGCCGAGGTGCAGGCTGCCGCTCGCCGCGTAGACGAAGCCGACGCCGAGCAGCATCACGGCGGTCGCGGTCACCGAGGAGACGAAGAACTTGAACGCGGCCTCGGCGCCCCGGCCGTCCCGGCGCAGCGCGACCAGGGCGAAGGCGGGCAGCGAGGCGACCTCCAGGGCGATCACCATGGTGGCGAGGTCCCGGGAGGCGGGCAGCAGGGCGGCGCCGGTGGCGCTGGAGAGCAGCAGGAACCAGTACTCGCCGCGCGGCAGCTTCTCGTCCTCCACGGTGTGCATCGACAGCAGGGCCGCGATCAGCGCGCCGCCGAGGGCGAGCAGCTGGAACACCAGGGCGAAGTGGTCGGCGACGTACGAGCAGCCGCCGTTGTCGGACCCCCCTGCTACGTTCTGCACACAGAAGGTGGCGCGGGGTGACGATCCGGTGAGGGGAAGGAGCGCGATGAGGGCGAGGGCGAGTCCGGCCGCGGTGAGGCGGCCGAGCCACTTCTTGTGCCGCTCGGGCAGGAACAGGTCCGTGAGCAGCACGGCGAGGGCGGCCACGGCGGCGATCAGCGGCGGCGCGATCGCCACCCAGTCCACGGACTGGATCAGGCTGCCCGGGTTGGCTACGGCGAGGGAGGTCACAGTGTGCTGCCCCGTGGAGTGAGGTCCGAGTGCGGCGGTCTGGGCTGCGAGCACGGTCAGCCACCCCCGAGGAGGTGCTTGACGGCGGGGTCGGAGAGGCCGAGCAGCAGCGCGGGCCAGAGTCCGGCGAGCAGGGTGAGCGCGGCCAGCGGCGTCCAGCTGACGGCCTCGTACGGGCGCAGGTCGGCGAGATCGGCCACCGGGGCGGGCTGCTCGGGGTCGCCCATGCAGACGCGCTTGACCACGATCAGGAGGTACGCGGCGGTGAGGAGGGTGCCGAGGCCGGCCAGGACCATGTAGGTGACGAACGCGGGGCGCGACAGGCCGGCGGCCGGGTCGAACGCGCCGAACATGGCGAGCAGCTCGCCCCAGAAGCCGGCCAGGCCGGGCAGCCCGAGGCTGGCGACGGCGGCGAAGGCGAGCAGTACGCCGAGCCGCGGGGCCCGGCCGTACAGGGCGGCGCCGGTGGTGCCGGCCAGGGTGTCGAGGTCGGCCGTGCCGTAGCGGTCCTTGAGCGCGCCGACGACGAAGAACAGCAGGCCGGTGATCAGGCCGTGGGCGATGTTGACGAACAGCGCGCCGTTGACGCCCACCGGGGTGAGGGAGGCGATGCCGAGCAGCACGAAGCCCATGTGGCCGACGGAGGAGTACGCGATCAGGCGCTTGAGGTCGCCCTTGGCGCCGGGGCGGGCCAGCGCCAGGCAGGCCAGTGAGCCGTAGACGATGCCGACGGCCGCGAAGGCTCCCAGGTAGGGGGCCAGGGTGGCGGCGCCGTCCGGCACGACCGGGAGGAGGACGCGGACCAGGCCGTAGGTGCCCATCTTCAGCAGCACGCCGGCGAGCAGCACCGAGCCCACCGTCGGGGCGGCGGTGTGCGCGTCGGGGAGCCAGCTGTGCAGCGGCCAGGCGGGGGCCTTGACCGCGAGCCCGACCAGGATCGCCAGCGCGGCGATCACCTGGGTGGTGTGGCTCAGGCCGCTGCCGTGCGCGGCGGCCAGGGCCTGCATGTCGAAGGTGCCGGCCTTGCTGCCGATCAGCAGGAAGCCGAGCAGCATCACGGCCGAGCCGAGCAGCGTGTAGAGGATGAAGCGGTTGGCGGACGGCACCTTCGCGCCGCTCCCCCAGCGGGCGATCAGGAAGTACATCGGGATCAGCACGATCTCGAAGGCCAGGAAGAAGAGCAGGAGGTCCAGGACCGCGAAGGTGGCGAGCATGCCGACCTCGAGCAGGAGGAACAGCCCGACGAAGGCCTGCGCCGAGGGCACGGTCTCCCCGTCCGGCAGCCGCTTCTCCGAGTACAGCGCGCAGAGGAAGGTGAGCAGCGCGGTCAGCACGACCAGCGGCAGCGAGACGCCGTCCACGCCGAGGTGGAGGCGCACGTGCAGGGCCGGGATCCAGGACACGTCGGTGGTGGCCTGCATCCGGGCGGGTTCGTCGTGGTCGAAGCCGGCCGCGAGGACGACGGCGAGCAGGAGCACCGCGCCGGTGACGACGGTGTTCAGCCGCAGGGCCCGCCGGTCGGCCACGGCCCGGTCCGGCCCGAACACCGGCGCCAGGGTGAGTGCGGCGCCGAGCAGCGGCAGCAGCAGGAGGGCGATGAGGACTGCGTTCATCGGGGGCTCCCAGCAGCGGTCGAGGTGGCGGAGGTCGAGGACAGCAGCACCGGCTACACCGCCACCAGGACGGCCAGCAGGACGACGCCGGCCAGCAGGGCGCTGAGGTACGTCTGCGCGTTGCCGGTCTGCGCGAGCCGGACGACCCGGCCGAGCAGGTTGGCGCCCGCTCCGCTGCCGCGCACGTAGGTCTCGACGACCTCGCGGTCGAGGAAGCGGACCAGCTTCGCGGCGGCGCCCACCGGGCGGACGAACAGCGCGTGGTAGAGCCGGTCGACGCCGAAGCCGTGCCGGGCCGGGCCGAACAGCGGGCCCAGCAGGGTGCGCCCGGGGTCGGCGACGATCACCTCGGCGGCCGGGGCTCCGCCCTGCTCGGGCACCCTCCCCCAGCCTCCGGCCGGGGCCGGGCGGCCGGTGCCCAGCCGGGCGGTCGCCGAGCGCCAGGCGCCGTACGCGGCGATCACGCCGACCGCGGCGAGCCCGGTCCCGGTGACGGCGGTGACCGCGGAGGGCCGCAGCGAACCGCCGTCCAGGAGCGCGGGCAGCCAGTCCGAGCGCAGGCCGACGATGCCGAAGCCCATGGTCGGCACGGCCAGCACCCAGAGCGGCCAGCGCATCGCGGGCGGCTCGGCGGTGGCCGGGTCGGCCTCGTCGAGTTCGGGCGAGTACGGCGCCCCTGCCTCGTGGTCGGCCGGTGCCGGTACCAGGGCCTGGACCCGGGCCTTGGCGGCCGCGGCCGTCGGCACGGCGGCCCCGGCCGGGCTGTGGAACGCCAGCAGGAAGAGCCTGGTCGCGTACGCGGCGGTGAGCAGCGCGGTGAGCCCGGCGGAGATCAGCACGATCCACCCGGCCGCCTGCGGCACCGCCGAGGCCGGGCCGAGCCCGTTGGTCAGCGCCTCGCCGTTGGCGGCGTGCTCGGCGGCGGTCAGCACCGCCTCCTTGCTGAAGAAGCCGGAGAACGGCGGCAGCCCGACCAGGGCGACGAGCGCGATGCCCGTCGTCCAGTAGGCGTCCGGCACCCGCTTGCGCAGCCCGGGCATGCGGGACATCGCGGAGATCGAGTTGGTGTGCGCGGCGTGGATCACCACACCGGCGGCCAGGAACAGCAGCGCCTTGAACGCGCCGTGGCTGACCAGGTGGAAGACCGAGGCCTCGCGGTCCCCGCTGGCCAGCGCGCCGGCCATGTAGCCGAGCTGGCCGACGGTGGAGTAGGCGAGCACCCGTTTGAGGTCGTCCTGGGCGAGCGCGCAGAGCGCCGAGCCGATCATCGTCACGGCGGCCATCACCGCGAGCACGACCAGCGCCGCGCCCGACAGCAGGAACACCGGCAGCAGCCGGGCGACCAGGTAGATGCCGGCCGCGACCATGGTGGCGGCGTGGATCAGCGCGGACACCGGGGTCGGGCCGGCCATCGCGTCCGGGAGCCAGGTGTGCAGCGGGAACTGGGCGCTCTTGCCGGCCACGCCGGCGAGCAGCAGCAGCGCGGTCAGCGTCGGGTGCCCGAGCCGGCCCTCCGTCGCGGCCGCCAGCACGTCCGGGACGCGGAAGCTGCCGGCGTCCGCGCCGAGCAGGAAGATCCCGAACAGGAACGGCACGTCACCGAGCTTGGTGACCAGGAAGGCCTTCAGCGAGGCCGAGCGGGCGTCCGCGGTCTCCCAGTGGTGGCCGATCAGGAAGTACGAGCACAGGCCCATGACCTCCCAGCCGACCAGCAGCACGATCAGGTCGCCCGAGTAGACCACCAGGAACATCGCCGCGGTGAACAGCGAGACCAGCGCCGCGTACGAGGGGTAGCGCGGGTCCTCCTTGAGGTACGCGGTCGAGTAGACCTGGACGCAGGTGGCGACCAGGCCGACCAGCACGGAGATCAGCGAGCTGAAGCCGTCCAGGTGGAGGCCGAGCGTGATGTCCGGGCCGCCGGTCGGGGTGAGCCGGGTGCCGGCGTCCAGGGTCCGGCCGGTGCCGAGCTGGAGGGCGACCACCAGGGCGAGCACGGCCGCGACGGCGACCGGGACGATCGCCAGCGGCCGGGCCAGCCCGGGCGCCTTCCGGCCGACGGCCAGGGTCGCGGCGGCGCCGAGCGCGGGCAGCGCGGGGACGAGTACGGGCAGGGCGAGGTTCATGCGGCGGCCTGGCCCTTCAGTGCCTCGGCTCCGGTCGGCGTCCCGGCGCCGACCGGCGTCTCCTCGACGGCGAGCGCCTCGCCCGGGTCGCCGAGCGCGGTGGCCCGGTCGATGTCCGCGGTGCCCCGGGCCCGGAACAGCAGCAGGACGATGGCGAGCCCCAGCCCGACCTCGGCGGCGGCGACGGTGATGGTGAACAGGGTGAGCGCCTGCCCGGCGTGCAGCGAGTCCCGCAGCCACGCGTCGAAGGCGACCAGGTTGAGGTTGACGGCGTTGAGCATCAGCTCGACGGACATCAGCACCAGGACGGCGTTGCGCCGGGCGAGCACGCCGTACACGCCGACGCTGAACAGCAACGCGGCGAGGACGGCGGGGTAGGCGAGGTGCATCAGCTCTCCTCCGACGCGGACGGCGCGGACGGAGCAGCGGGAGCGGCCGTAGTCGTCGCGTTCACGTTCGCGGCCGCGTTCGCGGCGACCGTCCCGTTGGACCCGACCGGCCGCCCGGCGCGCAGCCTGCCCGCCCGGGGCGGCGGCACCCGCCGCCCCGAGCCGCGCGACAGCACGATCGCGCCGACCAGCGCCGCCAGCAGCAGCACGGACAGCGCCTCGAAGGGCAGCACCCAGTGCCGGAACAGGCTGGCCCCGGTGACGGCGGCCGAGCCGCCGCCCTGGCCGAGGTCGATCCAGGAGGTCCGGAAGGCGTCGACCACCAGCGTGACCAGCGTCCCGGCCGCGGCCAGCGCCACGACCAGGGCCACCCAGCGGTTCTTGGAGTCGGCGTCCGGCGAGCGCCCGATCGGCGCCTTGGTGAGCATCAGCCCGAACAGCACCAGGACGACCACCGAGCCGAGGTAGATCAGCACCTGCACCCAGGCGATGAACTCGGCCGTGAGCAGCAGGAACTCCACCGCCAGCCCGCCGAGCGCGACCACCAGCCAGAGCGCGGCGTGCACCAGCTGCCGGGTGGTCACCGAGACCACGGCCGAGCCGAGCACGGCGATCCCGACCAGCAGGAAGACGATCTCCTGCCCGGTCGGGGACAGGAACGAACGGGCGGCCGGCTCCAGGGAGCCGGTCGCCGCGAGAAGCGTGGTGGCACCGGTCACGCGTCGTCACCCTTCTCCTCGAGGGCCGCCGCGGCGGCGGCCGCCAGCTTGTCCGCGGCCTTGCGCGCGGTGGCCATCTCCTTGGGCTCCTCGGCCGCCGGGTCCAGCGCCGGCGGCGCGGGGACGGTCCACATCCACTCGCGGAGCTTCTCCCGCTCGTGGGTCAGCTCGTGGATGTCGGTCTCCGCGTACTCGAACTCCGGCGACCAGAACAGCGCGTCGAAGGGGCAGACCTCGATGCAGATCCCGCAGTACATGCAGAGCGAGAAGTCGATGGCGAACCGGTCCAGCACGTTGCGGGTACGGGCCCGGGCGTTCGGCTCGGCGGCCGGCAGCGTCTCCTTGTGGGAGTCGATGTAGATGCACCAGTCCGGGCACTCGCGCGCGCAGAGCATGCAGACCGTGCAGTTCTCCTCCAGCAGCGCGATGACGCCGCGCGAACGCGGCGGCAGCACCGGCTGCACGTCGGGGTACTGCGCGGTGACGCTCTTCCTCGTCATCGTCCGCAGCGTCACGGCCAGGCCCTTGGCGAGCCCGATACCGGGGAAACTCATGAGATCGCCACCTTGATGATGCCGGTGAGGGCCAGCTGGACCAGCGCGAGCGGGATCAGCACCGTCCACGCGAAACGCATCAGCTGGTCCTCGCGCAGACGCGGGTAGGTGACCCGCAGCCAGATGACCACGAAGGCCAGCGCGAAGGTCTTGAGGAGCATCCACAGCCAGCCGAGCTGGTCCGGCAGCGGTCCGTGCCAGCCGCCCAGGAAGAGCACCGCGGTCAGTGCGGACACCACCAGGATGCCCACGTACTCGGACAGCAGGAACAGGGCGAACCGCAGGCCGGTGTACTCGGTGTACGCGCCGAAGATGATCTCCGAGTCGGCGATCGGCATGTCGAACGGCGGGCGCTGGAGCTCGGCCAGACCGGCCGTGAAGAAGACGAACGCCCCGATCAGCTGCCAGGGCAGCCAGTACCACTCCCAGGCGTCCACGATCCCGGGCAGCGACAGCGTGCCGGCGGCCATCGCCACCGAGGCCGCCGCCAGCACCAGCGGCAGCTCGTACGACATCAGCTGCGCGGCCGTGCGCAGGCCGCCGAGCAGCGAGAACTTGTTCGCCGAGGCCCAGCCGGCCATCAGCTTGCCGATCACGCCGACGCCCATCACGGCGAGCACGAAGAACAGCCCGGCGTCGATCGCCTGGCCGACGAAGCCGTCCGGGCCGACCGGGATCGCCAGCAGCACGAAGAGGTACGGCAGCAGCGAGACGGCGGGCGCCAGCTGGAAGACCCGGCGGTCCGCCCCGGCCGGGACGATGTCCTCCTTCTGCGCGAACTTCACGCCGTCCGCGACGAGCTGCGCCCAGCCGTGGAAGCCGCCCGCGTACATCGGGCCGAGCCGGCCCTGCATGTGCGCCATGACCTTGTGCTCGGTCTGGCCGATGACCAGCGGGAGGACCAGGAAGACGACGAGGGTGGCGACGCAGCGCAGCACCGTGTCGAGCAGGTTCACGCGCCTTCTCCGTCCTGGTCGGCCGGTCCGGCCGAGGTCTCGTCCTTCTGCTCGACCGGCTTGCCCGGCTCGGCGGGCTCAACGGGTTCAGCGGGCTCGCCCGGCTTCTCGCCCGACGGCTTCTCCTCGTGGGCGGGCACCGGGTTGTGCCAGGGCGCGTCGGAGGACCGGGGCGCGTCGGAAGGCCGGGGCCGTACGGGAGCCGCGGGCTCGGCCGTCGGCTCGGCGGCCGGTTCGGCGGGAGCCTCGGCGGCCGTCTGACTGGCCGACCCCTCGGACACCGACCGGGTCCGTCGTGGCCGGTCCGCCCGCACCGGCGGGGTGCCCTCGGCCGGAGCGGCCGCGGGAGCCTCGGCGCCCGCCTGGCTCGCCGACCCCTCCGACACCGACCGGGTCCGCCGCGGCCGGTCCGCCCGCACCGGGGCACCGCCCTCGGCGCCCGCGGCAGCCGCACCCGCACCGGCCGCACCAGCGGCACCAGCACCGGCACCCGCGCCCGCACCAGCGCCCGCAGCCGCCCGGGGCGTCCGCGCCGCCGCCCCCGCCGCCCGCGCACCGCGCGCGGGCCGCTCGGCGACCGGCGGCAGGGTGCCCTTGAGCGGCCCCCACTCGTTCGGGTCCGGCACACCGGCCGGCTGCATCTTGCGACGGGCCGGCCCGCCGCCGTGGTCGGACTCGCCGGGCTCCTTGGCGCCCGGCCAGTCCTTGGCGACCCGGGCCGCGAGCACGAACTCCTTGCGCAGCGGGTTCCCCTCGAAGCCGTCCGGCAGCAGCAGGGTGGCCAGGTGGGGGTGCCCGGGGAAGTCGATGCCGAACATCTCGTGGGTCTCGCGCTCGTGCCAGGCGGCACCGGCGTACACCGGGACGGCGGTCGGCAGCGCGGCCCGGTCGCGCGGCACCCGGGTGCGCAGCGCGAGGTGCCGGACGCCGGGCGCCTCGACGGCGGCCAGGTGGGCGACCACGGAGAAGCCCTCGGCGAGCTCGTCGACGGCGCTCAGCCAGTCGAAGAAGCCCAGGCCCAGGACGTCCCGGGCGTTGGTGAGCGCCTCGGTCCAGTGCTCGGCGGGGACGTCGACGGTGACCAGCCCGTACGCCTCGGCGCCGGTCGCCCACTCCCCGACCGACGCCGCGTACTGCTCGGCGGATGTCACGAGACCCCTCCCTCGGTCGAAGCGCCGGCCGCGGAACCGGCCGCGGAGCCTGCCGCGGAGCCGCTCGCGGTACCGGCCGCGGAAGCCCCCGAAGGCCCGGCCACCAGCGGTCGGCGCAGCGCCGCCGCGGGCGCGGGCACGGTGTAGCGGTCCGGCAGTGACTCGGCGGCGATCTTCTCCTGGAGCTTGAGGATGCCCTGGAGCAGCGCCTCCGGCCGCGGCGGGCAGCCGGGCACGTAGACGTCCACCGGGATGATCTGGTCCACGCCCTTGGTGACCGAGTAGGAGTCCCAGTAGGGGCCGCCGGAGTTGGAGCAGGCGCCGAAGGAGATGACGTACTTCGGCTCGGGCATCTGCTCGTAGAGCCGCTTGACGGCGGGCGCCATCTTGTCGGTGACCGTCCCGGAGACGATCATCAGATCAGCCTGACGGGGTCCGGGCGCGAACGGGATGACACCCATCCGGATGAAGTCGTGTTTGGCCATGGAGGCGGCGATGAACTCGATCGCGCAGCAGGCCAGCCCGAAGTTGAAGCACCAGAGGCTGTAGCGGCGCCCCCAGTTGAGCACCACCTTGACCGGGTCCGGTGCGAGCCGGGCCAGCGGGCCGAGGCCGCGGCGCTCGACGGCACCGGGGCGCGCGGGGTCCGGCAGGCCGAGCGGGACGGGACCGCCCTGTGCGCCGCCGTGCGAGTGGGAGTGCGTCACGTCCATTCCAGAACGCCCTTCTTCCAGGCGTAGAGCAGCCCGACCGCGAGGAAGCCGATGAACAGGAACATCTCGATCAGCGTCCCGGCGCCGTACCCGGCGGTGGCGAAGACGGTCGCCCAGGGGAACAGGTAGATCGCGTCCACCGCGAAGATCACGTACAGGAAGGCGTACACGTAGTAGCGGATCTGGGTGTGCGCCCAGTCCTCGCCCACCGGGTCCACCCCGCACTCGTAGGCGAGGAGTTTCTCGGGCGAGTACACCACGGGCCGCAGCAGCCGGTTGGCGGTGAACGCCACGGCGACGAAGAGCACCCCGACGACGGCCATCAGGCCCATCGCGGCGTACGCGTCGAAGTAGCCGCTGCCGACCGCCGGGTCGGCCGCGACGGCAGCCGCGTGCTTCCCCTCCATGCCTTCGCCTCCACCTCGGCCGTGAACCCGCCCTCAAGACAGTTCTACGACGTTTGCTCTCACCGGCCCAACCATGGCCAAAGCGTGAGTCTAAGGGGACCGCTCCGCTCCGCCCGAACCCTGCCCGCTCCGCAAGACGGCCGGTGGACACCCGGGCGGGCGTCCGGCGACCGGGCGCGGGGGTGGGGTTAACCCCCGGCCGGGAAGATGTATCACCCCCATGGCCCCCACCGCTCCCGGTTCGGGAAGCTTGGTCCAGCCGCACGACGAAGTAGGGACGGTAGATCCGCATGAAGCCGCTGCACCGCGCCGTGGACGCCATCAAGGAGCAGGACGCCCGGATGGAGCGCCCACCGCTGTACGGCACGAGGATGTGGCACCAGGTCGGCCAGTTGCTGCTGAACCTGCCGCTCGGCATCTTCGGCTTCGTGCTGGCCATGACCGCGCTGTCGGTCGGCCTGGGCCTGTCGGTCACCGTGCTCGGCCTGCCGATGCTGGCCGGCGGCCTGGCCGTCTCGCGCTCCCTGGGCACGCTGGGCCGGCGGCGGGCGCGCGCCGCGTACGGCTCCGCGATCGACGAGCCGGAGCCGGTGAAGCCGCGCCGCCCGGGGGTGGTCGGCTACACCATCGCCCAGCTCACCGACCTGCTGAACTGGCGCTCGGCGCTCTACAACGTGCTGATGCTGCCCTGGGGCGTGCTCAGCTTCGCCCTGACCCTGGTCTCGGTGATCGTGCTCTGGCCGGTGCTGCCCTGGGTGATCCGCGGGCTGGCCTCGGTCGACCGCATCCTGATCGAGTCGCTGCTCTTCCCGGGCGCCCTGGCCGAGCGGGTGCGCGAGCTGGAGGACGACCGCGGCACCGTGGTCGACACCGCCGCCGCCGACCTGCGCCGGATCGAGCGCGACCTGCACGACGGTGCCCAGGCCCGGCTGGTCGCGCTGGCGATGGACCTCGGCATGGCCAAGGAGCGGCTGCGCGAGGTGGAGTCCGAGGACGACATGGCGGCCGCCGCGAAGATGGTCGACAACGCCCACGGCGAGGTGAAGCTGGCCCTCCAGGAGCTGCGCGACCTGGCCCGCGGCATCCACCCGGCGGTGCTCACCGACCGCGGCCTGGACGCCGCGCTGTCCTCGGTCGCCGCCCGCTGCACCGTCCCCGGCGGCGTCCGGGTGAGCGTCGACCTGAGCGGCCCGGACGGGCAGCCCGAGCGCCCGGACTCGGCGGTCGAGGGCATCGCCTACTTCACCGTCAGCGAGCTGCTGACCAACGTCTCCAAGCACGCCGGCGCCCGCTCCGCCACGGTCGAGGTCTGGCGCTCGGACAACCAGCTGATGGTGCTGGTCCAGGACGACGGCAAGGGCGGCGCGGCCCCGTACCCGGGCAGCGGCCTGGCCGGGCTGGCCGAGCGGATCCGCGCGGTGGACGGGGTCTTCCTGGTGGACAGCCCCGACGGCGGCCCGACCACCGTCACCGTCGAGCTGCCCTGGCGCACCCGCACCGCCCGCCGCTGACCACGGGAACAGCACGGCACAGTAGGGCGCCGGGACCTCGTCGAGGCGAAGACGAGGTCCCGGCGCCGTTCCGGTACGGCACCCGGCCCGCTGAACCCTTGCGCGGCGTGCGGCCCGGCGTCCCCGTACCGGGGCTCAGGGGGAGGAGGTCTGGGCGCCTTCCAGTTCGCCGAGGGTGACGTCGGCGGTCTTGCTGCCGCCGTCCCGGGTGTAGGTGACGGTGACCTTGCCGCCCGGGGTGAGCGAGGCGAGCGCGGTGGTGAGCGCGTTCAGCGAGTCGACCTGGGTGTCGCCGATCCTGGTGATGACGTCGCCGGCCCGGAGCCCCGCCGAGGCCGCCGCCCCGCCCGGGGTGACCGCCACGATGACCGCGCCGGCCGGCTGGAACTGCTGGTTGAAGCTGGTCCGGGCGGTGATGCCGAGCGCGGCCCGGCCGGAGTTGGTCACCTTGCCCTGCTTGATCAGCTGGTCGGCGATGTTGGTGATGGTGCTCGCCGGGATGGCGAAGCCGATGCCGGGGGCGGCCGCGCCGTTGCTCTGCGGCTCGGTCGCGGCGAGCGTGTTGATGCCGATCACCTTGCTGTCCAGGTTCACCAGCGCGCCGCCGCTGTTGCCCGGGTTGATCGCCGCCGAGGTCTGCACCATGTTGCCGATGGTGGCGCCCGGCGAGCCTGGGCCCTGGGGTTCGGAGACGGTCCGCCCGGTGGCCGAGACGATGCCCTGGGTGACGCTGCTGGAGAGCCCCAGCGGGCTGCCCATGGCGAGGGTGATCTGGCCGAGCTGGACCTTGCCCGAGTCGCCGAAGCTGGCCGGCCGGAGACCGCTCGGCGGGTTGTTCAGCCGGATCACCGCGAGGTCGGAGTCGGGGTAGCTGGCGACCAGGCCGGCGTCCAGCGTCGTGGTGCTGTTGGCGAGGGTCACCGTGAAGGTCTTCGCGGAGCCGACCACGTGGGCGTTGGTGACGATGTCGCCCTTGTCGTCGTAGACGATCCCGGAGCCGAGGCTGTCGCCGGTGGTGATCTGCACCACGGAGGGCAGCACGTTGGCGATCACCGCCTGGTAGGCGTCCTGCAGCTGGGTCCCGCCGTTCGACTGGCCGGACGCCGCGGAGGCCTGGGTGGAGCCGGGGGACGAGGGCGAGCCGGTGGCGGCGACGGTGGCGGAGGAGGACGTGCCGCTGCTGCAGCCGGCCAGCGCCAGCGCGGCCGCCACGGCGACCACGGCCGCGGCCGGCAGCCGCCCGCCCGGCAGGGGGCTGGTGTGTTCCTTGCGACGGTGCACCTGGCTGCCTCCGATTCGTCACCACGCCGGGGGGCGCGGGCATGAGCGCACGGAAATCCTTGTCAGCTTTTCACCGTTTTGTCCGCTTTGTGGCTTCAACTCGCCCGAACGTGGCGGTCGGATCCGAACGCGGGTGCGCCGGAGATCCCCGAGGCGCGCCCCTAGGATCGGCACATGACTTGGTTGATCACCGGCGGTGCCGGATACATCGGCGGACACGTCGTCCGACAGCTGCTCGACGCCGGGGAGCGCGTCGCCGTCCTGGACGACCTCAGCACCGGCGACGCCTCCCGGCTGCCGGCCGGCGTCCCCCTGATCGAGGGCTCCACCCTGGACCGCGCCGCCCTGGACGCCGCGATCCGCGAGCACGGCGTCGAGGGCATCCTGCACTTCGCCGCCAAGAAGCAGGTCGGCGAGTCCGTCGAGCAGCCGTTCCTGTACTACCGCGAGAACATGATCGGCCTCCAGACCGTCCTGGAGGCCGCCGCCGAGGGCGGGGTGAAGCGCTTCCTCTTCTCCTCCTCCGCCGCGGTCTACGGCATGCCGGACGTCGACCTGGTCACCGAGTCCACGCCCTGCGCCCCGATGAGCCCGTACGGCGAGACCAAGCTGGCCGGCGAGTGGCTGGTCGCCGCGGCCGGCAAGGCCCACGGCATGTCCACCGTGGCCCTGCGCTACTTCAACGTGGCCGGCGCCGCCTCCCCCGAGCTCTCCGACGCCGGGGTGTTCAACCTGATCCCGATGGTCTTCGAGCGGCTCACCGCCGGCGAGGCCCCGCGGGTCTTCGGCGACGACTACCAGACCCCGGACGGCACCTGCGTCCGCGACTTCATCCACGTCTCCGACATCGCCTCGGCGCACGTGGCGGCCGCCAAGCGGATGGCCGCCGACCCGGCCGGCGCGACCTCCCTGGTGCTGAACATCGGCCGCGGCGAGGGCGTCAGCGTCAAGGAGATGCTGGCGGTGATCGGCAAGGTCACCGGCTACGACACCGCCGCCGAGGTGACCCCGCGCCGCGCCGGCGACCCGGCCCGGGTGGTGGCCTCCGCCGACCTGATCCACCGCGAGCTGGGCTGGACCGCCCGCCACGACGTGACCGAGATGGTCTCCTCCGCGTGGGACGGCTGGTGCAGCCGCCACCCCGGGGCCCGCAGGGCCTGATCCGACGGCGCCCGTCCGGCGGTGTCCGCCCCGCGGTTCAGCGGGCGGGCACCGCCGTGCCGTAGAAGGCGTCCAGCGCGTACACGCAGCGGTCCTTGGAGCCGACGAAGACCCGGCCGCCGACCGCCACCGGCGAGCCGGTGAGCTCGCCCTTGGTGCCGAGCTCCCAGCGCAGCTGACCGCTGGCCAGGTCCAGGGTGTGCAGCGAGTGGTCCCGGCTGCCCAGGTGCACCAGGCCGTCGGCCACCGCCGGGGAGCCGACGATCTCGCCGCGGGCGGTGTAGCGCCAGCGCTCCCGGCCGGTGGCCGCCTCGAAGGCGTACAGCACCTCGCCGTTGCCGACCAGCACCATGCCGTCCGAGACCACCACCGGGTCGGCCCCCTGGCGGCGGCCGGTGACCCCGCGCCAGCGGTCCCGGCCGGTGGCCGCGTCCAGCGCGTAGACCGTGCCCAGGTAGTCGGCCACGTAGACCGCGTCGGCGTCCAGGGCGGGCGGGGTGAACAGCACCACCGGGGCGTCGAAGCGCCAGCGCTCGGCCCCGCTGGCCGCGTCCAGCGCGTACACCCGGGTGCCGGCCGACACGTACAGCACGCCGCCGCGCTCGACCGGGTGCGAGGGCACCTCCTCGCCGACCGGGAAGGACCAGCGCAGGCCCGCGCCGCGCGGGTCGACGCAGCGCAGCCGCCCGCCGCCGTAGTAGTAGGCGGCGCCTCCCACCAGGACCGGGCCGGACTGCGGGTTCTCGAAGTCCTGCTGGGCGTCGTCGGCGCGCCACAGCTCGGCGCCGTTGGCGGCCGAGCGGAGCTGGACGCCGCCGCCCCTGATGCCGCAGCAGAGCACGCCGTCGGCGGCGGAGAGCGAGTAGACCCAGCCGTCCAGCGAGGTGCGCCAGCGCTCGGTGCCGTCCGCGGCGTCCACGGTGTACAGGTGCGGGCCGTCCGCGGCGTGCACCCGGCCGGCGTCCACGGCGAGCGCCCAGGCCACGTCCCGGGTCTTGTAGCGGCGCTCGCCGGAGGCGATGTCCAGCGCGTGCACCTCGAAGCTGGAGACGAACAGCGTCCCGTCGGCGACCACCGGGGTGCCCCAGACGTCGTTGGACATCCGGAACCGCCAGGGGCGCCAGCGGGCGACCGGCGGGGGCGGCGGGACGGGGGCCCGGCGGACCCAGTCGGTCGTGGCCGGGGCGGTGCTCGGGCCGGGCTGCTCGTGCTCGGCCCGCGGCCCCGGGCCTATCCGGACGGAGGCGCCGGAGAGCTGCACCTCGACGGCGCCGCCGGTGGGCGCCCGGTGCCGGTTCGGGGAGGCGATCTTCGCGGTCGGGATCTCGGCGTCCGAGCCCGGGGCGCGCTGCGGCAGGCTGTGCACCGGCCCGGCCGGCGGCTGGGCGTGCCGCCCGCCCGGATTGGTGCGCGGGTCGGCCGGGCCGGGGTGCTGCGGCGGGACGTGCGCGGGCGGCGCCTGGGGGTGCGGGGGCGGCTGGGCCGGCTCGGCGGGCGGGCGCGGCGGCTGGGCGGCCGGGCGCCGGCCCCGCTTGCGCTCGATCAGCTCCAGCGCGTGGGCGGGCAGCCAGTCCCCGGCCTCGCCGGTGGCGTCGTCCCGGGAGAAGAGGTGCGGGGCGAGCTCGGTCTGGATCTGCGCCGGGGTGGGCCTGCGCTCGGGGGCCTGCTGCATGCAGCGGCGGACCAGGTCCATCAGCTCGGGCGGCATGCCGGTCAGGTCCGGCTCCTCGCGCAGCAGCTGGAACACCGTCTCGACCGGGTTGGTGCCCCGGTAGGGCGGGTGCCCGGTGGCGCAGAAGACCATCAGCGAGCCGAGCGAGAAGACGTCGCTGGCGCCCCGGACGGTGCGGCTGTCCCGGGCCTGCTCGGGGGACATGTAGGCGGGGGTGCCGACCGCGACGTTGGTCATGGTGAGCCGGGTGCTGGAGACCCCGGCCGCGATCCCGAAGTCGATCACCTTCGGGCCGTCCTCGACCACCAGGACGTTGGAGGGCTTGAGGTCGCGGTGGATCAGCCCGGCCGCGTGGATGGACTCCAGGGCCTCGGCGATGCCGGCGACCAGCCAGCGGGTGGCCTCCACCGGCAGCGGGCCGCACTCCTCGACCAGGTCCTCCAGCGAGGGCGCCGGGATGTAGGCGGTGGCCAGCCAGGGCACCCGGGCGTCCGCGTCGGCGTCCACCACCGCCGCCGTGTAGAAGCCGCCGACCGTCTTGGCCGCCGCGATCTCCCGGGCGAAGCGGACCCGGAACAGCTCGTCCTCGGCCAGCTCACCCCGCACGGTCTTGATGGCCACCCGCCGCCCGGCCGCGGAACGCGCCAGGTAGACCAGCCCCATCCCACCCGCGCCGAGCCGCCCCAGCACCTCGAAGGGCCCGATCCGCCTCGGATCGTGCGCCGTCAGCTGGTCCACTCCGCTGCCACCTCCCCGTTGTCCGCACCCGCCGCGTGGTGCCGGACCCGATTCTCCAATGCCGTCCCGCGCATATCCAACCTCCCCCACCCCCTGAAACACGTCGTCCCGGCCCGGAGGACGCCCCGGACAGGCCTCTGACCAGCGAGGACGGAACGACCGGATCCTGACGCCCGCTCCGGGGGCGGCTTGCACCCGGGGCTCCGGACCGTCCACTTCCGGACGGCACCGCACTCTTCGGTCATCGTCACGCTCTGTCACCCGATCACCCCTCAGCGGACTCGCCGTCACGCTGTGAGATCGCAAGCACACGGGGGGGCTTCAAACAGGGGCTTCGAAGCCCGGTGAATATCCGTCCGAAGTGGTTCATGCCGCTATACCAACCCCCGTGCGGAGTAATAGTCGCATCACCGAATCGCGCCAAGATCGTGCCACGGTAAGCTGACGGCATGACAGGACAAGTTCGCACCGTCGACGGTCGCGTCGCCGGGCGACGCGGACAGGAGACGCGGCAGAAGCTGCTCGACTGCCTCCGCGAGATGCTCAGCACGTCGCCCTATCGGGACGTCAAGGTCATCGACGTCGCCCGTATGGCGGGTACCTCCCCCGCGACCTTCTACCAGTACTTCCCGGATGTCGAGGGCGCTGTCCTCGAAATCGCCGAGGAAATGGCCAAGGACGCCGACCAGCTCAAAGAGCTGGTGGCCGGAAAGTCCTGGGCAGGGAAGTCCGGACCGACCACTTCGGAAGAACTGGTCGACGGATTCCTCGCCTTCTGGCGCAAGAACGACGCCATTCTCCGAGTGGTCACGCTCGGTGCCGCCGAAGGGGACAAGCGGTTCTTCAAGATCCGCATGACGGTCCTCAACGCGGTCGCCAAGCCGCTCGCGGAGGCCGTCAGGGAACTCCAGGCGAAGGGTCAGGCCGACAAGTCGCTCGACCCGAACGCCGTGGCCGGGGCCCTGGTCTCGCTGCTCGCCTCGGCGGCCGAGCACCAGAAGGCCTTCACCTCCTGGGGCGTCAAGGTCAAGGACCTCAAGCCCAACCTCGCTCCCCTGGTGTACCTGGGCGTCACCGGCAAGAAGGCGCCCAAGTAGGACCGTCCACCGACCCACCATCCGCTCCGCGCGCAGCCCCGGCCTCCTGTCCGGGGAACGACGGACGGCGGCCGTGTCCTCGGGGGAGGTCCGCCGACGTACCGCAAGCGCGCCAGACATGCCGCTGGGCGGGCACCCGTGACAGGGTGCCCGCCCAGCGGCGTTGTTCGGGTCCGGACGGCCTCACGGCGCCCTCGGGCGGCCTTGTGGCGGCCCTCAGGCGGCCTCGTGGCGCCGCCGGGTCGGGGTCAGGGGCAGCGCACGACCTGGCCGGCGTAGGCCAGCCCGCCGCCGAAGCCGAAGAGCAGGACCGGGTCGCCGGGCGAGAGCTCGCCGCGCTCGACCAGCTTGGAGAAGGCCAGCGGGATGGAGGCGGCCGAGGTGTTGCCGGAGTGGACCACGTCCCGGGCCACCACCGCGTCCTCGCCGAGGCCCAGCTTGCCCGCGATCGCGTCGATGATCCGCAGGTTGGCCTGGTGCGGGACGAAGCCCTTCAGCTCGGACGGGGCGATCCCGGCCCGCTCGCAGGCCTGGCGGGCCAGCGGGGCGAGCTGGGTGGTGGCCCAGCGGAAGACCGACTGGCCCTGCTGGCTGATCACCGGGTCCCAGCCGGTGATCACCACGGCGTCGCCCCGCTCGGGCTCGGAGCCCCAGACCACCGGCCCGATGCCGGGCTCGGCGCCCTCCTCCTGGGCCTCGACCACCGCGGCGCCCGCTCCGTCGCCGAAGATCACGCAGGTGGAGCGGTCGGTCCAGTCGAGCGTGTCGGACATCCGCTCGGCGCCGATCACCAGGGCGCGGCGGGCCGAGCCGGCCCGGATCGCGTGGTCGGCGGTGGCCAGGGCGTACGAGAAGCCGGAGCAGACCGTGTTGATGTCGTACGCGGCCGGCGAGCGCACGCCCAGCCGGGCGGCCACGGCGGCGGCGGTGTTGGGGCTGCGCTCGATCGCGGTGCAGGTGGCGACCACGACGAGGTCGATCTCGTCCGCCGTCCGGCCGCTGTTGGCGAGCGCCTTCTGCGCGGCCTCGGTGGCGAGGTCGACCAGGGTCTCGTCCTCGGCGATGTGCCGGCTGCGGATGCCGACACGGGTGCGGATCCACTCGTCGTCGGTGTCGACGAGCCCCGCCAGGTCGTCGTTGGTGAGGACCTTGGGGGGCTGGTAGTGGCCGAGTGCCACAATGCGCGAACCGCTCATACTGCCATGGAACCGGGTTACCCGCTGGTCAGCATGGTATGACCGGCGACAGGATCCGCCCCCTCGATCTGTAGGAGGTGGACAAGGGGCCTTGGGGCGCCCGGGTTCCGTGCCCGGCTTCCGCGGACTCCGGGGTCAGAGTGCCAGCGTGGAGGCGTCGCCCATCACGACGACGGGGTGGGCGGCCGGGTCCAGGGTGCGGATCAGCTGGGCCATCTTGTCCTCGGGGATCGACACGCAGCCGTGGGTCGGGCCGTCGTGGTCCACGTGGAGCCAGATGCCGCCGCCCTTCTTGGAGCCCATCGGGCGGCGCGGGTCGAGCGGGGAGTTGCCGGGGACCCGGTTGTAGTTGATCGCGACCACGTAGTCGAAGGAGCCGGCCAGCTGGTCCCCGAAGAAGCCCGTGCCGGAGACCACGAAGCTCGGGTCCTTGTCGTACGGGAGCTTGCTGCCCGGGTCGGCCTTGCGGCCGCCCGCGTCGGTGAGGCTGAAGACGCCGATCGGGCTGCGCAGGTCGCCCTCGTTGTGGTCGGTGGTCCAGCCGCTCTTGCCGTTGTGGCCCTGCCAGGTCTCGCCGGCCAGCCAGCGGCCCTCGGGGGTGCGGGTCCAGAGGGTGACGGCGTTCTTGTCGGTGTTCTTGTCCTGGCCGGAGGCGACCAGCACCTGGGCGGTCTCGGCGGGGATCTGCGCGGTGAACTTCGCGCCGAGGCCGGGTATCGCGGCGACCGAGCCGTCCGTACGGGTCTGGCTGCGGTCGGCGGCGGGGGCCGCGGCCTGCCGGTCGGAGGCGGCCTGGGCGGCCGCGGGGGCCGGGGCGGGGTGGTCGGGCTTGCTGACGCCCTCCGGGCCGGGGCCGTCGGCGGCGGCGATGCCGGGCTTGGCGCCGTCCTGGCCGACGGCGTACCAGCCGGCGGTGGCGGCGACCAGCAGCGCGGTGCCGGCCATCACGGCCTTGCCGTGACGTTTCTGCTTGGCCTTGCGTCGCCGTCCCCGCGCGGCCGTCCGGGAACCCGCCACGGGTGCGGCGGGAGCGGCGGCGAGCACGACGGGCCCGGGCTCGAAGGGGACGGTCTCGGGCGCGGGCACCGGCTGGTACACCGACGCCGCCTCGTAGCCGCCCTCCGGCTCACCCTGGTAGGCCTGGAACGGCTGGTCGTACGCCTCGGAGTAGCCGTCAGGAGTCTGCTGGTACGGCTGGTACACGCCCTGGCCGTACTCCTGCGGAACGGGCTGCCGGTACGCCTCGTGCTCGGGGTACGGCTGCTCGTACGACTGCTGCGGCACCCCGTACACCGGCTCCCGCATCGGCTCGTACGACGGGTACTCGGTGGCGCGATGAGAACCGGACATGCTGTCGATCCTGCCAAACGCCGTACCCGTTGGTAAACCCGGGTCAGGTGCGGAGGCCGTGAAGACAACCGCCGCCCGGGCCGACGAGCGGTCCGGGCGGCGGGGATCTTCGCAGGTCAGAGGCGCATCGCCTGCGGGGTCTCGCGACGCTCCAGGTCGGGGCCGTCGTACTCGCGGATGACCTCGTAGCGGGTGTTGCGCTCCACCGGGCGGAAGCCGGCGTCGCGGATCAGCCCGAGCAGGTCGTCGCGGCCGAGCTTGTTCGGGGTGCCGAAGTTGTCCGCGTCGTGGGTGATCTTGTACTCGACCACCGAGCCGTCCATGTCGTCCGCGCCGTGGCTGAGCGCCAGCTGGGCGGTGGTGACGCCGTGCATCACCCAGAAGACCTTGACGTGCGGGACGTTGTCGAAGAGCAGCCGGGAGACCGCGAAGGTCTTCAGCGCCTCGGCGCCGGTGGCCATCTCCGTGCGGGCCATCAGCTTGTTGCGCACGACGCCGTCCTTGGAGTCGTGGAAGTCGTGCTGGTAGCGCAGCGGGATGAAGACCTGGAAGCCGCCGGTCTCGTCCTGGAGCTCGCGCAGCCGCAGCACGTGGTCCACCCGGTGGCGGGGCTCCTCGATGTGGCCGTACAGCATGGTGGCCGGCGTCTTGAGGCCCTTGCCGTGCGCGAGGCGGTGGATCCGCGACCAGTCCTCCCAGTGGGTGTCGTGGTCGACGATGTGCTGGCGGACCTCCCAGTCGAAGATCTCCGCGCCGCCGCCGGTCAGCGACTCCAGGCCGGCGTCAATCAGCTCGTCCAGGATCTCGTCGGCGGGCAGGCCGCTGATCTTCTCGAACCAGTGGATCTCGGTGGCGGTGAAGGCCTTCAGCGAGACGTTCGGCAGCGCCGCCTTCAGCTCCCGCAGCGAGCGCGGGTAGTAGCGCCACGGCAGCGTCGGGTGCAGCCCGTTGACGATGTGCAGCTCGGTGAGGGAGTCGACCTCCATCGCCTTGGCGAGGCGGACGGCCTCCTCGATGCGCATCGTGTACGCGTCCTTCTCGCCCGGCTTGCGCTGGAACGAGCAGTACGCGCAGGACGCGCTGCACACGTTGGTCATGTTGAGGTGACGGTTGACGTTGAAGTGGACGACGTCGCCGTTCTTCCGCGTCCGCACGTGGTGGGCCAGCCCGCCCAGCCAGGCCAGGTCGTCGCTCTCGTAGAGCGCGATCCCGTCCTCGCGGGTCAGCCGCTCACCCGCGTAGACCTTCGCCTCCAGCTCGCGCTTGAGCCCTGCGTCCATGCGGTGACCCGCCTCCTCCGACATTCGATTCCTTGCCGGAATGAGCGTACGCCTATGCCGAGAGCAGCTCGGCGAGCAGTGTCGGGTCGATGTTGCCTCCGCTGACCACGGCCGCCACCGACTGGCCCCCGGTCTCGGCGGCGCGGTGGAAGTAGGCGGCCGGGGCGACCGCCCCGGAGGGCTCGGCGACGAGCCGGCCGCGGCGGGCCAGCACGGCCACGGTGGCGCGGATCTCGTCCTCGGTGACGGTGACGATGTCGTCCACGTAGGCGGCGACGTGCTCGAACGGCAGCACGCCGAGCGACGGGGTGCGCAGCCCGTCCGCGATGGTCCGGTAGGTGTCGGCGACCGGCCACTCGACCCGGCGGCCGGCCCGCAGGCTGGCCCGGGCGTCGGCGGCCAGCTCGGGCTCCACGCCGATCACCCGGATGCCGGGGCGGGTGAGCTTGAGCGCGGCCGCCGTCCCGCCGATCAGGCCGCCGCCGCTGACCGGCACCAGGACGGTGTCCAGGTCGGCCGGGGCGTCCTCGGCGATCTCCAGGCCGACCGTGCCCTGGCCCGCGATGATGAACGGGTCGTCGTACGGGGGCACCCAGACGTAGCCGTGCTTCCCGGCCAGCTCACCGGGCAGGGTGTCCCGCTCCTCCGGCGCCACCAGGATCACCTCGGCGCCGAACGAGCGGGTGGCCTCCACCTTCACCGCGGGCGAGGTGTCCGGCATCACGATCACGGCCTTGATGCCGAGCTCCCGGGCCGCGTACGCCACCGCCTGCGCGTGGTTGCCGCTGGACTGGGCGACCACGCCCCGGGCGCGCTCGTCCTCGGTGAGCGCGGCCAGCCGGTTGTAGGCGCCGCGGGTCTTGAAGGCCCCGGTCGGCTGGAGGTTCTCGGGCTTCAGCCAGAGCCGCCGCTCCCCCTCGGCCGCCCAGGGGGCGGGAACCAGCGGGGTGCGCACGGCGACCCCCGCGATCCGCTGCCGAGCCGCGCGCAGCTCCTCCAGACCGACCAGTGCCATACGTCACTCTCCTACAGGAGGAAGTTCACTCACCCGGTTTTCCCACTTGGTGGAGAGTACGACGGTGGTGCGGGTCCGGGCCACGCCCTTCGTGCCCGAGATCCGCTTGACCACCGATTCCAGGCCGGCCACGTCGGCCACCCTGACCTTCAGCATGTAGGAGTCGTCACCGGCGATGAACCAGCAGTCCTCGACCTCGTTGAGGTCCTTCAGCCGGTGCGCGACGTCCTCGTGGTCCGCGGCGTCGGTGAGCTGAAGGCCGATCAGGGCCGTGACGCCGAAGCCGAGCGAAGCCGGGTTGACCGTCGCCCGGTAGCCGGTGATCACCCCGGCCTGCTCCAGGCGGTTGATCCGGTCCGTGACGCTCGGGCCGGAGAGCCCGACCAGCCGGCCCAACTCGGCGTAGGACGCACGGCCGTTCTCCCGGAGCGCCTGGATGAGCTGTCTGTCCACCGTGTCCATATACCGTCCGCGTCCTTCCGAACCTCACCAGACCCACAGATCATTATCCGGATTCAAAGGCGCCGTGCGCCGAACGACCCGGATATCGCAGAGAAGATACTCTCCCGCCCCGGGTCTCCTTACTCCCCCTCAGCCGGTGCGCCCTCGCCGGCGGCCGTCTTGCGGGCGGCCGCCCCCAACTCCCCTTCCCAGCGCAGGTACAGGGAATGCGGCACGTCGACGGCGTCCAGCACCCGTCCGGCCACGAAATCCACGAGTTCGCGCACGGTGGAGCCGCCGGCGTAGAAACCGGGCGAAGCGGGCAGGACGACCGCCCCCTGCGCGTCGAGCTCCACCAGGTGCTTCAACGTCACCCCGTTGAGTGGCGTCTCGCGCACGCAGACGACGAGTGGACGGCGCTCCTTGAGGGTGACGCTGGCGACGCGCTGCAGCAGGTCCTTGCTCAGGCCGAGCGCGATCCCGGCCACCGCGCCGGTGGTCGCGGGCACCACGAGCATGCCCTTGGCCGGGTAGGAGCCGCTGGACGGGCCGGCCGCGAAGTCCCCGGCGGGCCAGTAGCGGACGTCGTCCAGGCCCTCGTCGCTCCCGAGCCAGGCGGCGAGGTCGGTGCGCCAGTGGGCGTCCCGGAAGGAGATGCCGGTCTCGTCCAGGATGGTGAGCCGGGCGGCGCGGCTGACGACCAGGTCCACCGCCTCGCCGGCGGCCAGCAGCGCGCGGATCACCGAGGCCGCGTACGGCGTCCCCGACGCACCCGAGACCCCGACCACCCACGGCTGACGCTTCGCAGTTCCCATGGAGCAATTCTGTCCCGGCTCCACCCGTGGTTCCGGACCGGGCCGACCGGGAGGGGTCCGGGAGCGCCCGCCCCTGGGAGGATGGGCGCATGGCAGCGACCCTCGTCGACCTCACCCATCAGGTGACCACCGCGATGCCGGTCTACCCCGGCGATCCGGCCGTCCTGCTGGAGCCCGCGCTCACCACGGCCACCGCCGGGGTGAACGTGCTGGCCCTGCACCTCGGCTCGCAGTCCGGGACGCACGTGGACGCGCCGTACCACGTGGACGTCACCTGGCCGACCCTGGACGGGCTGCCGCTGGAGCGGTTCACCGGCCCCGCCGTGGTCGCCGACCTGCGCGGGCTGGAGCCCCGAGCGGCCGTCACCCCCGGGCTGCTGGCGGCCGCGCTGGAGCGGGTCGCGGACTCCGGCGAGGGCACCGTCCTGCTGCTGGCCACCGGCTGGGCCCGGCACTGGGGCACCGACGCCTACCTCGCCCACCCCGCCCTGACCCCGGCCGCCGCCGAGGCGATCGTCGCCGCCGGGGTGCGGACGGTCGGGGTGGACGCGCTCAGCGTCGACCCGACCCCCGACCCGGGCCCGGGCGACCCTGCGGTGGCCGCCCTGCTCGCCGACCTCACCGACGAGCACGACCACGGCACCGCCGACGAGCCCACGCTCGCCGCGCACCGGGTGCTGCTGGGGGCGCCCGGCGGCGGGGTGATCGCCGAGAACCTGACCGACCTGCGGCCGCTGCTGGCGGCCCAGGAGGCCGGCCTGCCGGTGGAGGTCTCGCTGTTCCCGCTGCGGCTGGTCGCGGCGGACGGCGCACCGGTACGGGCGGTGGCCCGGCTGGGCTGAGCCGGACTCTCCGCCCGGGCCGGGGACTTGGTCTAGACCATCCCCCGTCAACGCCAGTACGCTTTCCGGCCATGGCTGAGATCATCGGAGTGATCGAGCGACTCTGGCGCTACCCCGTGAAGTCCACCGGCGGCGAGCGGCTCGACTCCGTCGAGGTGGACGAGCGCGGCCTGGCCGGCGACCGCCTCTACGCCGTCCGCGACGCCGCGGGGAAGCTCGGCTCGGGCAAGAACACCCGCCGCTTCCGCCGGATGGACGGCCTGCTCCGCCTCTCCGCCCGACTCGGCCACCGGATCGACGGCCCCGAACTGTTCGATCCGCTCGGCCGCCCGGTCGACCGGCCGAACTCCTTCCTGCGCGCCTACCTCCAGCGCGAGGACGTCGAACTCGCCCGCGAGGACGCCGTCTCGCACTTCGACCGGCTGCCGGTCAGCGTGCTCAGCACCGCCACCCTGGACTGGGTCCGCGAGGCCGTCCCCTTCACCGTGGTCGACGAGCGCCGGTTCCGCCCCAACATCGTGCTGCGCACCCCGCCCGGCACCCCGCCGTTCGTCGAGGACGCCTGGCTCGGCCGCCAGGCCTCCGGCGAGACCCCCGGCAGCGCCCGGCTCTCCTTCGTCGCCTCCAGCGAGCGCTGCGCGATGACCGGCGCCCCGCAGCCCGGACTGCCGCACGCCCCCGAGATCCTCAAGGCCGTCGTGCACGCCCACGACGGCCGGCTCGACGCCCTCGCCGAGGTCGCCACCCCGGGCCGCCTGCGGGTCGGCGACCGGCTGCTCCTCGGCTGACCACCGCCCCCGCGTCCGTCACCGCCCTTGCCCGAAGGGCGACTTGACCCTCGCGAACCGGCAGCCGAGCACGAGGCACCGCGGGGTGCCGGTCACGGGCCCCCTCAGGGGGTGTCGCCGACGCTCCCGGACTCCGCCGCGGGGAGGGCGACCGCGCGCAGGTAGGCCTGGGCGAAGAGTTCCACGGTCTCGTCCGTCGACGGCAGCCCGTCCCCCAGGGCGGGTTCCAGCACCGGCCGCATCAGCGCGTGGTTGAGCAGCGGGCCGATCATCAGCTGGGTCAGCACCGGGGTGGGCAGCGGTCTCAGCCGGCCGGCCCGCACGTGCGGGCGCAGCAGCCGGTCCAGGCCGGCGAGCGCCTGCGGCAGGGTGGCGGCCATCACCCGGGCGGCGGGGCCGTCCGGGCGGCCGAGCAGGTCGGCGAAGACCGCCGGGACGATCCGCGGCTCGTGCACGAAGGCCGCGGCGAAGGTGGCGTGGAGCGCCCGGACGGTCTCCTCCAGGGTCTCCGGCGGGTCGGCGGCGAGGGCCTCCAGGTCGGGCAGCGCGGAGTGCCGCTCGAACACGGCGGCGAGCAGGCCGTCCCGCCCCTCGAAGACGGTGTGCAGGCTGGGCAGCGAGCAGTCCGCCCGGTCGGCCACGGCGTCCAGGGTGACCCCGGCCAGGCCGCGCTCGGCCACCAGCAGCGCCGCCGCCGCGATCGCGCGCTCGCGCACCGGCGGCCGTCCGCCCGGGTCGACGCCCGCCTCCCGGACGGCCTCGTCCAGCACCGCCCGGGAGCCGCCGAGCCTGCGCAGCAGCGTGCTGCGGGAGATGCCGGCCGTCGCGGCGATCGCCGTGAGCGGGACGTCCGCGACGTCCTGGCCCCGTTCCTTCGCCGCCGTGAGGGCGGCCGTCACCAGCTCCTTCATGTGAAGCATCGTACTACTTGACACCTGGGACGGTTCCAGAGATTCTGTATATGCAGGTTCCACACGGACAGTGATCGATCGAGCACTGAAAGGGGAGAGCCATGAGCGTCGTGATCTCCGGGGGCGGGCCGGCCGGAATGATGCTGGGCCTGATGCTGGCGCGCGCCGGTGTCGAGGTGACCGTGCTGGAGAAGCACGGGGACTTCCTGCGCGACTTCCGCGGCGACACCGTCCACGCCTCCACCGTGCGGCTGATGGACGAACTCGGCCTCGGCCGGAAGTTCGCCGCGCTGCCGCAGAGCCGCCTCGGCAACCTGGTGGTGCAGCCTCCCGGCTCCGCCCCCGTCGCGCTGAGCGCCTACGAGCGGCTGCGGCCCCCGTACAACTACATCGCCATGATCCCGCAGTGGGACCTCCTGAACTTCCTGGTCGCGGAGGCCCGGCAGGAGCCCGCCTTCACCCTGCGGATGAACACCGAGGCGACCGGACTGCTCCGGGACGGCGGCCGGGTCACCGGCGTCCGGTACCGCACCCGGGACGGCGAGGAGGGCGAGCTGCGCGCCGACCTCACCGTCGCCGCCGACGGCCGGCACTCCACCCTGCGCCGGGCGGCCGGCCTGGCCGCCCAGGAGTTCCCGGTGCCCTTCGACACCTGGTGGTTCCGGCTGCCCCGGCACCCCCACGAGCAGGCCCAGCCGCCCAGCCTCGTCCCCGGGTTCGGGTCCGGCGACATGGTGCTGAGCTTCGCCCGGACCGACTACTTCCAGATCGCCTACTTCCGCGCCAAGGGCGCCGACCCGCAGCTGCGCGCCGAGGGGATCGAGCGGTTCCGCGAGCGGATCGCCCGGCTGCTGCCCCAGTACGCTGACCGGGTCGACCAACTGGCGAGCCTCGACGACCTG
This sequence comes from Kitasatospora sp. NPDC056273, assembly GCF_042268845.1. Classification (NCBI taxonomy): domain Bacteria; kingdom Bacillati; phylum Actinomycetota; class Actinomycetes; order Kitasatosporales; family Streptomycetaceae; genus Kitasatospora; species Kitasatospora sp. NPDC056273. Next base: position 43,458 of record NZ_JBHJSJ010000052.1, read on the forward strand.
CACCTGCTCGACGTCCGGCTCAACCGGCTGGACCGCTGGTACACCGACGGGCTGCTGCTGATCGGCGACGCCGCCCACGCGATGTCCCCGGCCGGCGGGGTGGGCATCAACCTCGCCATCCAGGACGCCGTCGCGGCCGCCACCCTGCTCGCCGAACCGCTGCGCCGCGGCCGTCCGACCGTGGCGGCCCTGGCCCGGGTCCAGCACCGCCGGCTGCGGCCGACGGTGATCATGCAGCGGATGCAGCGGGTCCTGCACAGCGTGCTGTTCGAGCCGGTCCTCACCGGCAAGCGGGCCGGCCCGCCCGCCCGGCTGGTGGCCCTCGCCCGGCACGTCCCCGGCTTCCCGGTACTGCTCTCCCGCCTGATCGCCTTCGGCCCGCTCCCCGAGCACGCACCGGCCTTCGCCCGGCGCGACGCCTGAGCCCCGGCGGGCGGCATCCGCCCCGGATCCCCGCGAACCGTCCGTTCGGACGGGCGGATCGCGGGGAACGACCGTTGGCATGACGATCCCTCACCGCCTGATCGGCACCGGCGACCACCACGTCCTGGTCCTGCACGACTGGTTCGGCACCAGCGCGGGCTGGGGCCCGTTCCTCGACTACCTCGACGGCAAGGCCTTCGGCTACGCCTTCCTCGACTACCGCGGCTACGGGCTGCGCAAGGGCGTCACCGGCGCGTACACGCTCGCCGAGATCGCCTCCGACGCGCTCGCCCTGGCCGACCAGCTCGGCTGGGACCGCTTCTCGCTGGTCGGCCACTCCATGGGCGGCAAGGCGGCCCAGCAGGTGCTCGCCGAGGCGCCGCTGCGGGTGCGCAAGCTGGTCGGCCTGGCCCCGGTGCCGGCCGGGGAGTACCCGATGGACGCGGCGGGCGAGGCCCTGTTCTACGGCGCGGCCGAGGACCGGGAGAAGCGCTTCGCGATCCTCGACCTGGTCACCGGGCAGCGGGCCGGCCGGGTCTGGCTCGACCGCATGGTCGACCAGTCCCTGCGGCAGTCCACCCCCGAGGCCTTCGGCCGCTACGTGCACGACTGGACGACGGCCGACCTGCGGCGCCGGATCGACGGCAACCCGGTGCCGGTCAAGGTGATCGTCGGCGAGCACGACCTCGCCCTCACCGCCGAGGTGATGCGCGGCACCTTCCTCGCCCACTACCCCAACGCCGAGCTGGAGGAACTCGCCGGCAGCGGGCACTACCCGATGTACGAGGCCCCGGTGGCCCTGGCGACGGCGCTGGAGGGCTTCCTGCACAACTGAGGCCGGCCCGGCCGGGGCCTCCGTATGATCCGACGATCATGACTGATCACGAGCTCTGGCACCGACTGGACCGCATCCGCCACGAACGCGGGCTCCTCACCCCCGGCGAGCTGGTGCTGCTCGCCGACCGGGGCGTGGCCGTCCTCGACCCGTTCTCCGTACTGGTCGCGCGGCGGGTGACGCTGTCGGCGGAGACCGTCCTGTACCCGGGCGCGACCGTCGAGTGCGACGCGGACAGCGACTGCGCGATCGGCCCGGGCACCGTCCTGTACGGCGGCGCCCGGATCGTCGCGACCGGCGGCGGGCGGATCACCGTCGGACGCCGCGCGCGGATCGGCGAGGGCGGCGCCGTGGTCAGGGCCGGGGCGGGCGAGGCCATCGAGCTCGGGGACGAGGTCAGGATCGCCAACGGCGCCGAGCTGACGGGCCGTTGCCGCCTCGGCACCGGCGCCCAGGTCCTCGGCCCGATCTCCGCCCGCGCGGTCGAGCTCGCCGCCGGCCGCCCGTACACCCACCCCGACCCGGACGGTCGCGGCGGCGTCCTCAAGGGCCACGGCCGGGCCCGGGGCACCCGGGTCGGCGTCGGCGAGGTCGTCAACGGCAACGGCGACTTCGCCGCCGCCCCGGTCGAACGCCAGCGGACCTACCACCCGGACGCCCCCCACCTGGGCGACTGACCCCGCGGCGCCTCCGGACCCGTACCCCGCACCGCGGGGCCGAGGAGGGCGGCGGCCGCCCAGAGCGCGAAGCATCAGGGGGCGTGCGGGAGTTGGCGCGCGCCGCGGGGTAGACGCTGGCGCATGGACCCGAGACCCGTGCGCATTGGGCGTCTCATCCTTCTCGCTTACGTTCGATGCATGACAGATGAGCGAGTTGACGACACGTCGCCGGTGCTGGTGATCGGCGTCTCCGGAGCGGTCGGGCGGCACGTCGGGCTGCAGCTCGCGGCGGCCGGCGTGCGGGTGCGGACGCTGCCCCAGCGGGAGCTGCGCGACCCGGCATCGCTGGAGGCCGCGGTGCAGGGCGCCGGCGCGGTGCTGCTGGGGTGGCCGTTCCCGACGGCGGACGGGGCCACGGAGGCCGTCGGCGTGCTGGCCCGGGAGGTCGGGCGGGTGGTGTTCCTGTCCTCGGCCGTCCCCGGCCGGCCGGAGGGCGGGATCGAGGCGCTGCTCACCGGCAGCGGGGTGCGGCACACGGTGCTGCGGGCGCACGGCTTCGCCGCCGCGTTGCAGTGGGCGGAGGAGATCAGGGCCGGGGGCACGGTGCGGGGCTACGGCGGCGCGGCCGGGCTGAACCCGGTGGACGAGCGGGACGTCGCGGCGGTGGCCGTCCGGGCCCTGGTGGAGGACGGCCACGACGGCGCCCGGTACGTCCTCACCGGCCCGGAGTCGCCGACCCAGGCGGAGCAGGTGGAGATCATCGGCGCGGCCACAGGGCGCCCGGCCACCTGGCAGGAGGTCTCCCGCGAGACCGCCCGCCACCGGTTGTCCGCCGCCGGCCGCCCGTCGGCCGCCGTCGACGGCGCCCTGGACCTCGTCCACGCCCGCCTCACCGCCCCCGAGCCGGCCACCAGCACCGTCCAGGACGTCACCGGCCACCCGGCTCGCAGCTTCCACGCCTGGGCGAGGGACCACGCGGCCCTGTTCCGCTGAGCCGGTCCACGAGCGGCGGGCGGGCCCGGACGAGGCGGGAGGAGCGCCCCGTGAGCCCGCCGGCGGACGCGCGGATCAGATCCCGAGCCCCCGGACGACCAGGTCCACCAGCGCGAAGAAGAACAGCGAGATCCCCACGAAGCTGTTGGTCTGGAAGAACGCCCGGTTGAGCTTCGACAGGTCGTTCGGCCGCACGATGGTGTGCTCGTACACGAAGGCCCCCGCGACGACCACGAGGCCGATCCAGAACGCCGCTCCGGCGTCCGTCAGGAGCGCGAACCAGCCCAGCAGGAGCGTCGTCAGGACGTGGCACACCCGCGCGCCCCGGATGGCCGCCGGCACGCCGTACCGCGCGGGCACCGAACGGACCCCGTGCTCGCGGTCGGACTCGACGTCCTGGCAGGCGTAGACGAGGTCGAAGCCGCCGATCCAGATGCCGACGGCCACGCCCAGCACGACCGCCTCCCACGACCAGCTGCCCGTGACCGCGAGCCAGGCGCCGACCGGCCCCATCGCCTGGGCGATGCCGAGGATCGCCTGCGGGAAGTTCGTGAACCGCTTGCCGTACGGGTAGACCACCATCGGCACCACGGCGACCGGCGCGAGCGCCAGGCAGAGCGGGTTGAGCATCGCGGCCGCGCCGAGGAAGACCACCAGCGCGACGGCCGAGCCGACGTACGCGGTCTTCAACGACACCGCTCCGGTGACCAGTTCACGCGTGGCCGTGCGCGGGTTGCGGGCGTCGATCTCCCGGTCGATGATCCGGTTCGCCGCCATGGCGAAGGTGCGCAGCCCCACCATGCACACGGTGACGACGAACAGCTCGCCCCAGTGCACCCGCTTGTCCGCGAGGAACATGGCCGTCAGCGCGGCGATGTACGCGAACGGGAGCGCGAAGACCGAGTGCTCGATCATCACCAGGCGGAGGAACGCCCTGGTGCGCCCCGGTGTCTCGACAGCGGCCGTGCTCACAGTCCGTATTCCTTCCAGCGACGCGACACCAGTTCGGCGGTGGCCGGGTCGGAGGACACCATCTCCGGCCAGCCGCCGTCCCGGGTGTACCCCTCCTCCGGCAGCTTGCGGGTCGCGTCGATGCCCGCCTTGCCGCCCCAGAACTGCTGGTACGAGGCGTGGTCCAGGTGGTCCACCGGGCCTTCGACCACGGTCAGGTCCCGGCTGTAGTCGACGTTGCCGAAGGCCCGCCAGGCGACCTCCTGGTAGTCGTGCACGTCGCAGTCGGCGTCCACCACGATGATCAGCTTGGTCAGCGACATCATGTGCGCGCCCCAGATCGCGTGCATCGTCTTCTGGGCGTGCTTGGGGTACTTCTTGTCGATCGAGACGATCACGCAGTTGTGGAAGCCGCCGGCCTCGGGCAGGTCGTAGTCGACGATGTCCGGGATGATGATCTTCAGCAGCGGCAGGAAGAACCGCTCGGTGAACTTGCCCAGCGGGCCGTCCTCCGTCGGCGGGCGGCCGACCACGATGGACTGGAGGATCGGGCGGCGGCGCATCGTCACGCAGTCGATCTTCAGCGCCGGGAACGGCTCCTGCGGGGTGTAGAAGCCGGTGTGGTCGCCGAACGGGCCCTCGGGCAGCATCTCGCCGGGCTCCAGCCAGCCCTCCAGGACCACCTCGGCGTCGGCCGGGACCTGGAGCGGCACCGTCTTGCAGTCGACCATCCGGACCCGCTCCCCGGCGACGAAGCCGGCGAAGAGGTACTCGTCGATGTCCCCGGGCAGCGGCGCGGTGGCCGCGTAGGTGACGGCCGGGGGGCAGCCGAAGGCGATCGCGACCGGGAGGCGCTCACCGCGCTTGGCCGCCACCGCGGCGTGGTTGCGGCTGTCCTTGTGGATCTGCCAGTGCATGCCGATGGTGCGGCGGTCGTGCCGCTGGAGCCGGTAGAGGCCCAGGTTGCGGATGCCGCTGTCCGGGTCCTTGGTGTGGGTCAGGCCCAGGTTGAAGAAGGAGCCGCCGTCCTGCGGCCAGGTGAAGAGCGCGGGCAGGTCGTCCAGGTCGACGTCGTCGCCGGTGAGCACGACCTCCTGCACCGGGGCGTCACCCGGCTTCACGTGCCGGGGCGGGACGTGCGCCATCGAGGCGAGCTTGCCGAAGGCGTCCCGGAAGCCGGTGAAGCCCTGCGGCAGCTCGGGCTTGAGCAGGCCGGCGATCTTCTCGGAGATGTCGTCCGGGCCCTTGAGGCCGAGCGCCTTGGCCAGCCGCCGCTCGGTGCCGAAGACGTTCATCGCCAGGGGCATCGACGAGCCCTTGACGTTCTCGAAGAGCAGCGCCGGGCCCTTGGCCTTCTGCACCCGGTCGACGATCTCGCCGATCTCCAGGTGCGGGTCCACCTCCGCCTTGATGCGCTTGAGGTCGCCCTCACGGTCGAGGGCCCGGAGAAACGAGCGGAGATCGTCGTATGCCATGCCTGTCAGTATCCGCCACCCGATAGCCTGGCCGGGTCAAGGGCCCCTGGAAGGCGCCCGCCACCATCGCCGCCCGGGGGGAGATCCCAGCCGTGCCGAGGATTCTTCTGACCATCATCCTTCCGCTCGCGCTCTGGGTCTGGGCGTTCGTGGACTGCCTGACCACGCCCGAGGACGAGGTGAAGCACCTGCCCAAGGTGGTCTGGGTGCTGATCGTGCTGCTCTTCCCGCCGCTGGGCCCGATCGCCTGGCTGATCGCCGGCAAGCAGCGCGGCTTCCTGCGGGCCGCGTCCGCCGGGGCCCACCCGGGGTACCCGGCCGACGACCGGGCGGGCCGTCCCGCCGCGCGCGGCGGGCGCCCGCTGGCGCCGGACGACGACCCCGAGTTCCTCGCCTCGTTGAAGAAGGACGACAAAGACCACGAGTCCATGCTCAAGCAGTGGGAGGCCGATCTGCGCCGTCGCGAGCGGGAGCTGCGCGACCGCGACGAGCCCGAGGACGGCAGGAAGAGCTGATCGGAGCGGGTCCGCCCGCTCGCCCGGACAGCCCACCCCCACCGTGCGGGGTGGGCTGCGGCATTTTTGGTGCTTCCCTACGACTGCGCAACCCCTAACCCGGACGGCGACCCCCTGCCCGCCGGGCTTGAGCGGACCTTGAGCGGAGCCCAAGAGGACCGGCCTACTGTACTGGGAGACGGCCCTGACCTGCGCTTTCCTTCATGCTCAGATCATCGGACCATCATCTGTCCGACAACCCCCGGTATCCGAATGAACACCGAGCGCTCAGTCAACGATCCGACCGCTTCTGTCCAGGCCTGACAGCTAAACGAACTCGACCTTGTACGGAATCGACGCCGAAACCAGCGCACGGCCCCTCGTACAGTCATAAGTGAAGAAAGTGATTCGCAGCCGGGGGCACAGCAGACGTTGGCTGTCGGACAGTTCCCTCACCCTTGGAGTGGTTCGAGATGACGGTTGTGCATGAGGCGCCGGTCGACGGCGAGGTCCCCGAGGTCCCGGCCGACGCCCGCGGGCGGGTCGCCGAGCTGCACGAGCTGCGCGAGAAGGTCCGCCGCGGCCCCAGCGACAAGGCCACCGAGGCCCAGCACGCCAAGGGCAAGCTGACCGCGCGCGAGCGCATCGAGCTGCTGCTGGACGAGGGCTCCTTCCAGGAGGTCGAGCCGTTTCGCCGGCACCGCGCCCAGGGCTTCGGCCTGGAGGCCAAGAAGCCGCACACCGACGGCGTGATCGTCGGCTGGGGCACCGTCCACGGGCGCACCGTCTTCACGTACGCGCACGACTTCCGGATCTTCGGCGGCGCGCTGGGCGAGGCCCACGCCCAGAAGATCCACAAGATCATGGACATGGCCATCGCGGCCGGTGCCCCGCTGGTCTCGCTGAACGACGGCGCCGGCGCCCGCATCCAGGAGGGCGTCACCGCCCTGGCCGGCTACGGCGGCATCTTCCAGCGCAACACCAAGGCGTCCGGCGTCATCCCGCAGATCTCGGTGATGCTCGGCCCGTGCGCCGGCGGCGCCGCGTACTCCCCCGCGCTGACCGACTTCGTCTTCATGGTCCGCGAGACCTCGCAGATGTTCATCACCGGCCCGGACGTGGTCCAGGCGGTCACCGGCGAGAAGATCAGCCAGAACGGCCTCGGCGGCGCCGACGTGCACGCCGGCGTCTCCGGCGTCTCGCACTTCGTCTACGACGACGAGCAGTCCTGCATCGAGGAGGTCCGCTACCTCCTGTCGCTGCTGCCGCAGAACAACCGCGAGATGCCGCCGTCCGTGGTGACCGAGGACCCGGTCCAGCGCCGCAACGACAGCCTGCTGGACCTGGTGCCCGCCGACGGCAACCGCCCGTACGACATGCGCAAGGTGATCGAGGAGATCGTCGACCACGGCGAGTACCTGGAGGTCCACGAGCGCTGGGCCACCAACGTGCTCTGCGTGCTCGCCCGGATCGACGGCCACGTCGTCGGCATCATCGCCAACCAGCCGCAGTCGCTGGCCGGCGTGCTGGACATCAACGCGAGCGAGAAGGCCGCCCGCTTCGTCCAGATGTGCGACGCCTTCAACATCCCGCTGGTCACCCTGCTCGACGTCCCCGGCTTCCTGCCCGGCGTCGACCAGGAGCACGGCGGCATCATCCGCCACGGCGCCAAGCTGCTGTACGCGTACTGCAACGCCACCGTGCCGCGCATCTCGCTGATCCTGCGCAAGGCCTACGGCGGCGCGTACATCGTGATGGACTCCCGCTCGATCGGCGCCGACCTGTCGTACGCCTGGCCGACCAACGAGATCGCCGTGATGGGCGCCGAGGGCGCGGCCAACGTCATCTTCCGGCGCGAGATCAACGCCGCCGAGGACCCGGACGCCATGCGCGCCCAGAAGATCAAGGAATACAAGAACGAGCTGATGCACCCGTACTACGCGGCCGAGCGCGGCCTCGTGGACGACGTCATCGACCCGGCCGAGACCCGCCAGGTGATCGCTTCCGCCCTGGCCATGCTCCGCACCAAGCACGCCGACCTGCCCAGCCGCAAGCACGGCAACCCGCCGATGTAGTGGCGCGCACCGCCGCGACAGCCCGCACCTCAGCAGCAGCCCGCACCGACGCGCCACCACCTCAGACCGCAGCCACCCGGGGGAGAAACCAGGACATGACCGCTTCCGCCGAACCCCTCGTCCGCATCGTCCGCGGCAGCCTCACCGACGAGGAACTCGCCGCCCTGACCGCCGTCCTCGCCGCGCGCGCCGCCGTCGCGCAGCAGGCCGCCGCCGCCGCGCCGATCGAGCCGATCGCCAACTGGCAGCGCCTGGAGCGCCGCCCGGCGTACTACTCGCCGTTCAGCTGGCAGCAGGCGGCCTGACGGCCCACGGCCCGTGCCGACGGCCGGTCACCCCGCTCGGGTGACCGGCCGTCCGGCGTTGCCCGGGCCGCCTCGGGCTTCGTCCGGAGCCGCGTCGGCGCTGGTCCGGGGCCGCGTCGGCGGTGCTCCCGCCCGGTCGGCCGGGGCCGGAGGGGCCCGCGGCGGGCTCGGTAGGATGCCTACTGGACGGTATGCGTCCGCCGCCCCGTCCGCCCCCATAGGATCGGCCGCTGCCGAGACCAGAACTTTCCAGGGAGGCTGCGATGGCCAGGCAGGCCCGCGCGCTGGCGACCCGCCAGACGGTACTCGTCGCGGCGGCCGAGGTGTTCGACGAGCGGGGCTACGCCGCCGCCACGATGTCCGAGATCCTGGACCGCGCCGGCGTCACCAAGGGCGCGCTGTACTTCCACTTCCGCTCCAAGGAGGAGCTGGCGCTCGCCGTCATCGAGGGACAGGGCGTCTTCATCTCCGGCTGGACACCGGCCTCGGACAGCCCGGTGCAGAACCTGATCGACCTCGGGTACGCCTTCGCCCGCGCGCTCCAGACCGACCCGCTGGTGCGCGGCAGCATCCGGCTGACGATCGAGCACGGCAGCTTCACCCAGCCGCAGCTCGCGGCCTACCAGGGCTGGATGGACACCGTCCGCGTCCTGCTGGAGCACGCCCGAGAGGCCGGCGACCTCCACCCGGGGGTCGACCTGACCGCGGCCGCCGGGGTGATCACCGGGGCCGTCACCGGCATCCAGCTGAGCTCCCAGGTGCTGGCCGACCGGCAGGACCTGATCCAGCGGCTGTCCGACCTCTGGACGCTGCTGCTGCCCGGCCTGGTCCAGCCGCACGCGCTCGCCCGGCTGAGCGTCGCCGAGCGCGCCTGAGCCCCGACTCCGGGAGCCCCGGGGCCGGGGCCGGTCAGACCCGGTAGCCCGCCCGGCGCTCCGCCGTCACCAGGGCCGGCAGCGCGGCCGTCCAGAGCCGGCTCACCGCCTCAGGACCGGGCCGGCCGGTCTCCTCGCCCGCGAGCAGCACCTGGCCGGCCGCCACCGCGGTGAGCAGTTCGGCGGCGGCCCGCCGGTCCACTCCGGGGCGCAGCTCGCCGGCCTCGGCGGCGCGGTCCAGCAGCCGGTGGACGACGGCGGTGAGGCTGCGCCAGGCGACGTCGGAGGCCACGGGCGGGCCGTCCGGCCCCTCCTGGGCGCCGTCCCGGCGCGGGCCCTGGCGGCCGAGCCGGACGCCGGCCCGCACCACCACGTCCTCGCGCAGCATCCGGGCCAGCTCGTGCGAGAAGTCGATCAGCCCCTGGAGGGCCGGGCCGTCGGCCCGCAGCGCGCGCAGCGCGGCCGAGCCGACCTCCCGCCCGGAGGCGCGGCGCACCCCGTCGGCGAGGGCCTGCTTGGACACGAAGTGGAAGTAGAGGGCCCCCTTGCTCACCCCGGCCCGGCGGCTGATGTCGACCAGGCTGGCGGCCTCGAAGCCCACCCGCGCGAAGGTCTCCGCGGCGGCGAGCAGTACGGCCCGCCGGGTCCGCCCAGCCCGCTCCTGCTTGACCACTGGCCCCCTCCGGACTCGGCCGGGCGCGATCCCCGCCCCACCCGGCTGCTGTCGGCACGGCCCCTGCGGGGGCGGCGCTCGCATGCGGACGGCACCCTCCGAAACCGCATGGTTGGTATCTAATCTAGCGCTTGCTTCGCCCCCGCCGTCCAGCGGGGACGGCCCCCCACCGATGGTCCGAGGCCTCCCGAACGGGCATTCCCGCAGCCCAGGGGGCAGGTAGCGTGGCCGGGCCGGAGCGTTCGGCCTGGGCACCCCAGCCGCCGAACACAAACCGGGTGGTATGTATGTTTTGCTCGGACGGCCGTGGCGGCCGCTCCGACCGACACCCTGAAGCGGGGGCCCGTCATGCCATCGATCGTAGAGCCGGACCCGCACGATCCGTACGCCCACCCCGGCCCGGGCAGCGCCGGCGGCTTCGGGTTCGACGACGGCCCCACCACCGGCCACGACTTCCACCACGGTCCCGCCACCGGCTACGACTTCCACGACCGGACCGTCTCCCGGCACCTGGTGCACCGCGCCTCGGTGTCCGAGGTGTTCCTCACCGGCTGGCAGGCCACCGGCCCGTACGACTTCCTGCTCGGCGCCCAGTGGCCCCGGCTGCACGGCTTCTACCGGCTGCCCGGGGACCGCTACCACGACCCGGTGCTGCTGGCCGAAACGATCCGGCAGACCGGGCTGCTGATCGGCCACGCCGGGTTCGGGGTGCCGCGCGGCCACCACTTCATGATGGAGGACCTCTCCTACGCGCTCGACGGGACCGGCCTGCCGGGCCTCGCCGTCACCGCCGGCCCCGCCTCGCTGATGCTGGCCGTCGGCTGCGAGGACGTCCGGATGCGGCACGGCGAGCTCGCCTCGCTCCGGGTCTGCGTCGACGTCACCCGGGACGGCCGGCCGATCGGCCGCGGCAGCGGACGGCTGCGGGTGGTCTCCCCCGCCTCGTACGCCCGGCTGCGCGGCCCCGCGCGGCGCACCCTCCCGCCGCGCCCGCCGGCACCCGCCGCGCCCGAGCTGGTCGGCCGCGCACAGCCCGCGGACGTGGTGCTCAGCCCGACCCTGGCGCCGGACACCTGGCTGCTGCGCGCCGACGCCACCCACCCGGTGCTGTTCGACCACGAGCTGGACCACGTGCCCGGGATGCTGGTGCTGGAGGCCGCCCGGCAGGCCGCCCAGCGGCTGCGCCACCCCGAGCCGGTGGTCCCGGTCGAGCTGGTGACCTCCTTCGACCACTACATCGAGCTGGACCGGCCCTGCTTCGTCCGGGCCGCCCCCGAACCGGCCCCCGGGCCGGCCGAGGGGCCGGCCGCGGCGGACGGGCGGCTCGCGGTACGGGTCGAGCTGCTCCAGGACGGCCGGACGGCGGCCGAGTGCCTGCTGCTCACCGTGCCGGTGGACGGACCGGCCGAGGGCCCGGGGGTGCCGGTCCGGCGGGACGCCTACGACGGCCGCCCCGCCGTCCCGGGCCCCGCCGTACCCGGCCCTCCCCTGCCGGGCCTCGGGGGCGCCCGGCTGCCGCTGGCGAGTTAGGGACGCCCCGGGCCCGTCAGGCGGCCACCAGGGCGGCCGGCCGGCCCGCGTGCATCACGCTGAGGTTGGTCGCCAGCCGGACCGGGTCCTGGGACAGCCAGAGCCGCAGCGCCGCGCCCAGGGCCGCGCTGGCCGACTCGACCCGGACGTCGGTGATCTGCGCGATCCGGGCCGCGCCCGGCACCAGCAGATCGGCCAGCGGGGTCGGCAGCCACACCGTCAGGGCGCACGGCGCGGGCACGGCCAGCGCCCCCAGCAACCGGTAGGCGTCCCCCGGCGCGCTGAGCGTCGGGATGATGTCCAGCAGCGCGTCGGACACCACCTCCGACACGTCGCTCCGGTGTCCCTGGGCGAGCCTGCGGAGCAGCGTGCGCTCGGCGGCGGTGATTCGGACGGTCAGCATGACCTCGTCGCACTCCATTGCGCGATTTCCTCCTCAGTTCCCTCTCGCACCGGCCGGCGGCCGGCGCGCACTACCCCGTTTCACACATCGGCCCGGCTACCTGTGGGAGAGAGCCGGGCCGGTGGGTGATCGTGTGCCCCGGTCAGATCCCCGCGTAGGAGTGCTTTCCGGTGACGAAGATGTTCACCCCGTAGTAGTTGAAGAGCCAGCAGGCGAACGCCGCCAGCGCCAGGTAGGCGGCCTTGCGGCCCTTCCAGCCGGCCGTCGCACGGGCGTGCAGGTAGCAGGCGTAGGCGACCCAGGTGATGAACGACCAGGTCTCCTTCGGGTCCCACTCCCAGTACTTGCCCCAGGCCGCCTCGGCCCAGATCGCGCCCGCGATGATGGTGAACGTCCACAGCGGGAAGACCAGGGCGTTGATCCGGTAGGACAGCTTGTCGAAGGTGGACGCGGCGGGCAGCCGGCGCCAGATCGAGGCCGAGGTGCCCAGCGGGCCGGTGGTGAGGCCGGCCGCCGTCCGCTTCTCGAAGGACTCCTTGCCGAGGTACAGCAGCGTGGCGATGAACGCCGCGTAGAAGGCGCCGCCGCAGAAGATCGCGGTGGAGACGTGGATCGCCAGCCACGGCGAGTGCAGCGCCGGGACGAGCTGCTCGGAGTCGGTGTACAGCACCGTGGTGGCGATGCCGAGGGTGAGCAGCACCGCGAGCACGACCGGCAGGCCGAGCCAGCGGACCTTCTTCTTCGCGGCCAGCAGCACCAGGTACGCGGCCGTCATCGCGAAGGCGAAGGCGCAGGAGAACTCGTACATGTTGCCCCACGGCCAGCGGGAGACCGACAGGCCGCGGGTGATGATGCCGCCGCCGTGCAGCGCCAGCGCCAGCACGGTGAGCGAGACGGCGATCCGGCCGGCCAGGTCGGCCCGCACGCTGGTGCCGGCCGCGCCCGGGCCGTCCTCCTCCTCGGCGCCGCGCCCGGTGGTGACCACCGTCGCGCCCTCGCCCGCGATCGCGGTGCGGGTGAGCGTCGTGGTGCCGCCGCCGGCCCCGGCCACCGTGACGGTGACCTTCTTCGCGGCCTTCCTGTCCGCCGCGGCGACGGTCTCGCCCAGGCTGCCCGCCTGTTCGGTCGAGCGGACGGCGACGGCGCCCTTGCTGCCGAAGGTCCACTCGATCATGTGGGCGAACATGGCGAGGGTGTAGACCACCATCGCCGAATAGATCAGCTTGTTGGAGAGGTCGGCCAGCTGTGGGTCGACCGCCGAGGCGAGATGCACCGTCTACTCCTTGGAGTTCTGGTCGGCAGGGACTGCGGGTTCCGGGGAGGCCGCCGGGACTGTGGGGGTCCCGGTCTCCTCGGGTACGTCCGTTTCGGTGTCGGCGTCCTCGCCCGCGGAGGCCGGAGTGCCGTCCTCGTCCGCGGAGGCCGGAGTGCCGTCCTCACCTTCGGAGGCCGGGGCGTCGTCGTCCTCGTCCTCGGAGGCGGGAGCGTCGTCCTGGAGGTCGACCGCGAGCTCCGCCAGCTCCTCGGCGATCTTCGCCGACTCGCTGCGGGCCAGGCCGGCCAGCTCCACCTGGGTGCCGCCGCCCGGCAGGGCGACCGCCCGCACCCAGATCCGGCGGCGCTGGATGAACAGCGAGCCGATCAGGCCGAGGATCGCGAGCACGCCGCCGCTCAGGGCGATCGCGTTGCCCGGACGGTGCGAGATGTTGAAGCTGGCCCACTGCTTGTAGCCCTCGAAGGTCACCGAGCCGTAGCCGTCGGGCAGGTCCCAGGCCTGGCCGGGCTTGAGCCGGGCCTTGGCCGGCTGGCCGTCCTGGGTGAGCTGGGTGAGCTTGCGGGTGTTGAGCTGGTAGACGTTCTGCGGCAGGCCGGAGTCGGTGCCGAGGTCGCCCGCGAAGGCGTTCAGCACCAGTTCGGGCTCGGCGTCACCGGGGAACAGCGAGACCGGGCCGGTGCCCTCGAAGCTCAGCGGGGCGGTCGGCAGGAAGAAGCCGGAGAAGCCCATCTGGGTCTTGTTGCCGTCGGGGCCCACGCCGTAGTCGGAGACCTTCACGACACCGGTGGAGGTCAGGTTGCCGTCCTGCGGCAGGAACGGGACGGCGCCGCGGTAGACGACCTCGCCCTTGCCGTTCTTGACGCTGACGAACGGGGCGTAGCCGTGGCCGATCAGGTAGACCTTGCTGCCGCCGATCTCCAGCGGGTGGTTGACCTCGATCGTCGACTTCTTCAGCTTCGACTGGTCGCTGCCCTCGTAGTACTCGACGTTCGCGGTGAACTGCCGGGCGGCGCCGATCTGGTCGCCCTTGGTCTGGAACTTCGAGGTGAAGCTGTCCAGCTTCAGGTAGAAGGGGTCGAGGTCCTGGTTGCCGTAGAACCGGGTGCCGTTGAAGTCGTCGAGCTGGGTGATGGTGTTGGAGTAGCCCTCGCCCTGGACCATCAGCTTGCCGCCGGTGCCCGAGGCCAGGCTGGCCCAGGCGAAGCCGCCGAGCAGCGCGAACAGCGACAGGTGGAACAGCAGGTTGCCGACCTCGCGCAGGTAGCCCTTCTCGGCCGCCACCGCGCCGCCGGACAGGTGGGCGCGGAAGCCGCGCTTGCGCAGCAGCCGGTGCGCGGCGGCGTTCACCGCGTCGGCGTCCGCCTCGGTGCGCCAGGCCGCGTGGACCGGCATCCGGGTCAGGTTGCGCGGCGCGGCCGGCGGCTGGGAGCGCAGCACGCCGACGAACTGCCAGGTGCGCGGGACGATGCAGCCGGCCAGCGACACGAACAGCAGGATGTAGATCGCGGAGAACCAGACCGAGCTGTAGACGTCGAACAGCTGGAGCTTCTCGTAGATCGGCGCGACCGTGGCGTGCTGCGCCTTCCAGGCCTCGACCTTCAGCTGGCCCTGGCCGTTCTGGTACTGCGGGATCAGCGAGCCGGGGATGGCGGCCAGCGACAGCAGGAAGAGCAGGATCAGGGCGACCCGCATCGAGGTCAGCTGGCGCCACATCCAGCGCGCCCAGCCGAACGCCCCTATGCCGGTCGGTCCGTCGGACTCGACCGGCGCGGTGCTGAGCCGCTCGGCGGCGACGTCGTCCGGCGCCGGGGGCTGCTCGGTCTCGGTCGTGGTGTTGCTCACGGTCAGATTCCGATCTGGAAGTCGGCGGTCCAGGACTGCAGCTGGCTCAGCATCGAGTCCCAGATCCCGGTGACGAGCAGCAGACCGACCGCGACGAGCATGCCGCCGCCGATCCTCATGACGAGCGGGTAGTGCCGCTTGACCCAGCCGAAGGCGCCCAGCGCCCGGCGGAAGGCCAGCGCGGCCACGATGAACGGTACGCCGAGGCCCAGGCAGTAGAAGGTCATCAGCAGGGCGCCGCGCGCGGCGTCGGCCTGGTTCAGGGCGAGGTTCTGGACGGTCGCCAGGGTCGGGCCGATGCAGGGGGTCCAGCCGACGCCGAAGACCACGCCCAGCAGCGGCGCGCCGAGCAGGCCGACCGACGGACGGCGGTGGGAGCGCACCTCGCGCATGCTCAGACCGGGGACGAGGCCCATGAAGGCGAGGCCCATCACGATCGTCACCGCCCCGAGCACGATCGAGATGACCCGCTTGTGCTCCTGGAGGGTGTCGCCGAACTGCCCGAACAGCGCCCCGCCCGAGACGAACACGGCGGTGAAGCCGAGGATGAACAGCGTCGCCCCGAGCAGCATCCGGCCGCGCCGCGCGCCGCGCGCGTCCGCGAGGTCGGCGGCGGAGAAGCCGGTCACGTACGACAGGTAGCCGGGGACGAGCGGCAGCACGCAGGGCGAGAAGAACGACACCAGTCCGGCCGCCAGCGCGATCGGCGCGGCGACCAGCAGCGCTCCGCTCTGGAGGGTCCCGGTGTTGTCGGCGAGTTGTTGCGGCAGGCTCACTGCTTCTGCTCCGCGACCACCGGCTGGAGGATCGACTCCAGCGCGTCCTCGGTGGTGCCGCCGACGGCGCGGGCGGCCAGCTTGCCGTCCCGGTCGACGATCAGGGTGGTCGGGATGGACTGCGGGTTGAGGCTGCCCTTGGGGAACTTGAGCAGCTGGGTGCCGGCCGGGTCGAAGAGGCTCGGGTAGGTGACGCCCTGCTCCTGCTCGAAGCGGACGGCGTTCTGCTTCTCGGTGTCCCGGGTGTTGATGCCGAGGAACTGGACGCCCTGGTCCTTGTACTTCTCCGAGACGTTCTGGAGGCTCTTGGCCTCGGCCCGGCACGGGCCGCACCAGGAGCCCCAGACGTTCAGCACGACGACCTTGCCCCGGTAGTCGGAGAGCTTGGCCGGGGTGCCCTCCAGGGTGTCCCCGGAGATGTCCGGCGCGTCCCCGCGCTTCCCGGCGTCCGCCTTCGACAGGTTGGTGCCCTTGACCGTGACGAAGCCGACCTGGCCCTCGCCGCCGCCCGACGAGCCCGAGGAGGAACAGCCGGTGAGGGCGAGCGCAGCGGCGGCGACGGTGGCGGCGGCTGCTGCGGCGACACGGGGACGGGGGCGCGTCATGGCAGACATGTGAAAAGTTTCGCATGGAGTTCCGGGCCGGTTCGCCGGGGTCCTCCCTTGCGCGTCGCACCCCTTCTGACCTGCGACGAAATCGGGTCACCCGGCAGTCGCCGGGTGACCCGAAGTCATACTTACACGCCGCTTACGGGAGGCTAGGCGCCGAAGCTCTTGCCCACCGGCTTGTCGCCCTTGCGGCCCTTGCCCACCAGGTGCGCGGGCAGCAGGTCGCGGGCCGGCTCGCGGTAGCCGACCGAGACGATCCGGTCGCCCTCGAAGGTGAAGCTGGTCAGCGAGGCCAGCGAGCACTGCCGGTTGCGCGGGTCGTGCCAGAGCCGGCGGCGCTCGGCGAAGGAGCGGAGGATCCAGATCGGCAGCTGGTGGCTGACGCAGACCGCCTCGTGCCCGCGCGCGGCGTCCCGGGCCGCGCCGATCGCGCCCATCATCCGCACCGCCTGGTCGAGGTACGGCTCGCCCCAGGACGGCTTGAACGGGTTGGTGAGGTACTTCCAGTAGCCCGGGTTCCGCAGCGAACCGTCGCCGACCCCGAAGGTCTTGCCCTCGAAGACGTTCTCCGCCTCGATCAGCCGCGCGTCCACCGCGATGTCCAGGCCGTGCGCCTCGGCGATCGGCGCGGCGGTCTCCTGGGCCCGCTCCAGCGGGGAGGCCACCACGTGGGTGACGTCCCGGTCGGCCAGGTCCTCGGCGACCCGCTCGGCCATCTTCCGGCCCAGCTCGGACAGGTGGTAGTCCGGCAGGCGCCCGTACAGGACGCCCTCCGGGTTGTGCACCTCGCCGTGCCGCATCACGTGGACGACGGTGATCTCTTTGGCGCTCACTTCTCGACTACTCCTGGGAATCGGGGTACGGGCCGCGGCGGTCAGGCCGTGGCGGCGGCAGCGGCGCGCGCGGCGGCCGGCAGGGCGGCGGCGATCCGCTCGATCGCCCGCTCGTCGTGGGCCGCCGAGACGAACCAGGACTCGAAGGCGGACGGCGGCAGGTAGACGCCCTCGGCCAGCATCGCGTGGAAGAAGGCGGTGAAACGGTACGCCTCCTGGGTCCTGGCCTCGTCATAGTCGGTGACCGGGGCCTCGGTGAAGAACACCGAGAACATGTTCCCGGCGGTCTGCAGCCGGTGCGCGACGCCCTCCTTGGCGAGCGCGTCGGCGACCAGGCCGGAGACCTCGGCGGCGACCTTGTCCACCGTCGCGTACGCCTCGTCGGTGCAGCCGCGCAGCTGGGCCAGGCCCGCCGCGGTGGCGACCGGGTTCCCGGACAGGGTGCCCGCCTGGTAGACCGGGCCGGCCGGGGCCAGGTGCGCCATCACGTCGGCGCGGCCGCCGAAGGCCGCGGCCGGGAAGCCGCCGCCCATGACCTTGCCGAAGGTCAGCAGGTCCGGCGCCCAGCCCTCGTGCGCCGCCTCCAGGCCGTACCAGCCGGCCTTGGAGACGCGGAAGCCGGTCATCACCTCGTCGGAGATGAACAGCGCGCCGTTCTCCCGGCAGAGCCGGGCCAGGCCGCCGTTGAAGCCGGGCAGCGGCGGGACGACGCCCATGTTGCCGGGCGAGGCCTCGGTGATCACGCAGGCGATCTCGCCCGGGTGGGCGGCGAACGCCTGCTCGACGGCGGCCAGGTCGTTGTACGGCAGCACGATGGTGTCGCCGGCCTGGGCGCCGGTGACGCCCGGGGTGTCCGGCAGGCCGAAGGTGGCCACGCCGGAACCGGCGGCGGCCAGCAGCGCGTCCACGTGACCGTGGTAGCAGCCGGCGAACTTCACCACCTTCGCGCGGCCGGTGAAGCCGCGGGCCAGCCGGATCGCGGACATGGTGGCCTCGGTGCCGGAGGAGACCAGGCGGACCTGCTCGACCGGGGCGACCCGGGCGACGATCTCCTCGGCCAGCTCGACCTCGCCCTCGCCGGGGGTGCCGAAGGAGGTGCCGCGGGAGACGGCCCGCTGGACGGCGTCGATCACCGCGGGGTGCGCGTGGCCGAGGATCATCGGACCCCACGAGCACACCAGGTCGACGTACTCGCGGCCGTCGGCGTCGGTGAGGTAGGGACCGGTGCCGGACACCATGAAGCGCGGCGTGCCGCCGACCGCGCGGAAGGCGCGCACCGGGGAGTTGACGCCGCCGGGCGTCACCACGGAGGCGCGGTCGAACAGCGACTGGGACTGGGGGGCTTCGTAGGGGTAGCTCACAAAAGACATGGTCTCAAATCGTGTCCTCACGCTCTGCATGTCCGACCCGATCATCTGGAACGATGATCCGGGCACCGTTGTCTGTACGGTTGTCCGTACAGCAGGGGCCGCTGACTTCACCGGACCGGGGACCAGTCAGACTGTGTACACAGAGTGCACAGGACCTCCGGTCTGTGTGCAGGGGTGTGGAGAGGACTGCCGCGTACCGCGAATGGGTACGGCGGCGCATGACGGGTAAGGAGCACGTCCGGTGGGCGCCGGACGTGCGGGGGTCTGTCGATTCCGGCGAATTCCGGTGAGGATGGTCCGAGTGTCCGAGGCGCAGGACGGTTACGACGAGGCCGCGGGGGGCTCCCGCAGGCCCGCCGAGACCGCACGCGGGGGTACGGGAGCGGGTACGGGTCGTGGTCGTCGCGGCGGTGAGAGGCGGGGTGAGGGACGCGTGGGGGTGACCTACAAGTACTTCGGAGCCCCGGACCGCGCGACGGCCGCCAGAGTCCCCACCGCCCTCGGGCCGGGCGGACTCGGTCTGGAGGCCGGCGAGCTCGGCGCACTGGGCCGCCTCGGCGACCTGATGGAGACCAGCGGCTCCCCCACCGGCCACCTCTCCACCAAGATCAAACCGGAGACGATGAGCGCCATGGTGCTCACCGGCATCCAGGGTGTCCCGCTGCACCAGGTGCCGCCGCTGGAACTGGTGGTGCTGCACCCCGACTACGCCGTCGTCCAGCTCCCCCACAACGTCGTCGAGCCGCTGCGCAAGGCCGACGAGACCGAGCTCGGCGCCGCCGCCTTCATCTGGTCCACCGTGCCGGACCGGCGCGGGCCGCGGGACGCGTTCGTGATCTACAGCATGCTGCACGAGTGGCAGGACTTCGCCAACCGGCTGCACGAGGCCGGGCACCAGCTGTACTGCCTGGTCTGGCCGTAGCACCCCGGGGTCCGGTCCGCCGTTCGAACGCGGGCCGGATCCAGGCTGACCCTTCGAACACCGGTCGTATTCAAGCGAGTTGACGGACGGTCGGTTCCGGCGACTATCCCCGGGAGCGGCGGGCGCGGCGGACGGTGCGTTCGACCTCGACGGGCTCCGCGAGGTGGCCGTCCACCAGGTGGGTCAGGGCCGAGAGGAACACCTCGCGCTCGGGCTGCGGCAGCGACTCCAGCAGCTCGCGGTGCACCCGGTCGGCGATCGCGCTGCCCCGCACCACGGCCCGCTCGCCCGCCTCGGTGACCGAGACGATCCGGGCCCGCCGGTCGGTCGCGGACGGGCGGCGCTCGGCCAGGCCCGCCTTCTCCAGCTCGTCGACGGTGACCACCATGGTCGTCTTGTCCAGGTCCGCCAGCTCGGCCAGCTGGATCTGGGTGCGCTCGCCCGCCCGCGCGTGGAACAGCACGCAGTAGGCGCGCGGGGTGATCCCGAGCTCGGTGAAGGCGGCCGCCATCCGGGTGGCCAGCACGTGGCTCGCGTGGTCCATCAGCCCGGAGATGTCGCGGATCTGGCGCACGGGCGGCGGGGTCGTCGTCATACGTCCGAGGTTAGCAACGGCCCGTCTGCTGCCGGATGATCCCGTTGCCAACCAACGCCGGGTCTACGGGATGCCCAACTCGAACAGCGCATAGCCCGCGTACCAGCCCGCCGCGAGGACCGGCATGGCCAGCAGCCCGGCCAGCGAGGAGGTCCGCAGCTTGCGCAGCGCCACCGCCAGGCCGATGCAGAGCGGGAAGGCGGGCAGCAGGTAGCGCGAGATGTTGCCGAAGATCTGGTTGCTGCTCAGCGCGGTGATGATGGTGAGCGCGGTGTAGACCCACAGCACCAGCGGCGGCCGGGTGCGCCAGAGCAGCACCAGCAAGCCGGGCAGGGCGATCAGCAGGGCGATCGCGATCAGGTCCGGGACGGGGTTGGACTGCCAGAAGTCCCAGTGGCCGGTGATCACGTCCATGATCGTGCGCAGGGTGGAGGCGCCGCCGTCGAAGTAGCGGTTCCAGGCGCCCTGCTGGAGCTTGAAGTAGCCGCCCCAGTCGCCCATCTTCCAGCCGACCCAGGCGACGTAGCCGATCAGGCCCCACGGGGTGATCAGCATCGCGGTCAGCGGGCGGGCCACCCCGTCGGTGCGGCGGACCAGCGCGACCAGCGCGGCGATCGAGACGGCGGCGATCAGCGCGGCGGCGGTCGGCCGGTTGAGGCCCGCCACCAGCGCCAGCAGGCCGGCCGCCACCCAGCGGCGGGTCATCACGCAGTAGCAGGCCCAGGCGGACAGCGCGACGAACAGCGAGTCCGAGTAGACCGCCCACTCCACGCCGGAGCCCGGGAACAGGCCCCAGAGCACCGCGGCGATCACGCCCGCCCGGAAGCCGCCCAGCCGCTCGGCGACGGCGAAGATCCCGGCCGCGGCGACCAGCGAGGCGATCACCGAGACGACGATCCCGGAGCCGTACGGGCCGAGCCCGGTGACGGCGCCGACCAGCCGCATCAGCCAGGGGTAGAGCGGGAAGAAGGCGGCCGAGTTCTCGTAGTAGGTGGCCAGCGGGAAGCCGTGCAGCGGGATCAGCTGCGGGTCGTACCCGTTCTCGGCGATCCGCTGGTACCAGATGCCGTCCCAGGTGCCCAGCACGTCCCAGGCGTGGGCGCCGCCGCCGCGGCCCGGCTGCTTCTTCAGGTAGTCGCCGGTGTGCGAGAGCAGCAGCAGGAAGACGGTCAGGCCGATGGCCTTGACCACCGCGTACGCGCCCAGCGCGGGCGCGAAGCGGTCCACCAGTGCCCCGAACCGTCCGGACGCCGGGCCCGTCCGTTCCTCGGGGGCCTCCGCGGGCGCCGCCCCGGGCGCTCCGGGCTGGGTGCTGGACGACTCGGTGCTCGATGCCGTGCTCATCTGGTCTGGGTACTCCCCGCCCCGCTCGTGGTCCGCGCGGCTCCGGCGCAACGATTTTCCCGTGAGCCTACGGCACGACCCCGAACCGACGGCCCCTGGCGCCCTCCGGACCGGCGCGCAGCACCACGCCACCCGTGCCGAGCACCACACCGGCCCGGTCGTGCACGCGGCCGCCGCCGCCCGGGTGGGGGCGGGGGCGGGCGGGGGCCCAGGGCGGGGGGGGCGGGGAACGCCGGGGGCGGGTCGCGTGCGAGGGGGGGGTGGGGGCCG
>NZ_JBHJSJ010000053.1:0-3051 GCF_042268845.1 Kitasatospora sp. NPDC056273
GAGGCCTTCGTCACCGACGGGCTCGGCGCGCACCTGGTCCGGCCCGACCGCAAGGGCGAGCCTGCCCGATTCGGCAGGCTCGCCCGCGTCCGCCAATGGATCGAGGCGGTCATCGACACCCTCAAGGGCCAGCTCAGCCTCGAACAGCACGGCGCACGAACCGAGGCCGGCGTCTTCGCCCGCACCGGTCAGCGCCTACTCGCCCTCGCCGCCGCGATCTGGCACAACTGGAACACCGGCGCCGCGATCAAGCGCTCACTCATCGCCTATGACCACTGAGGACATCGGACTCATTCATCTAGCCGCCGGAAGTCGGCTCCCCCTCGACGACCTGACGGCCACCGCGCCCCAGCAGGGCTTCGCCCGGCACTGAGGGGCCGTCCTCGTACCCCGGGATCCACACCTGCGAGTCCTGCGCTCCGTTCACGGCCCTCGGCCAACCAGCCGCGCTGCACGGGAAGTCGGCCGGGCCGACTTCCTGTGCGGCGGCAGCCGCCGACAACGCCTACCCGGCCGGCCGCTCGCCGGCGAGGACCAGGCGGTAGCCGTAGTCCATGCTGTCCTGGTCGAGCAGGTCGGCGTACCGCCGGTGCCACGCCCCCGAGGCGAGGTCGGCCCGCAGCCGTTCGACGGCCGGCTCGACCACCTCCGGCGGCAGCTGCGCGAAGGTCGAACTGGCCTGCCGGACCACCGGGTCCAGGTAGCGCTCGGGCCGCCGCCAGTGGGCGATCTGGAAGCCGTCGGTGAAGTCCCAGGGAACGGGGAAGGGCAGCACGGTGTGCGCGTCCAGGGCCTCCACCACCTCCTCCAGCGCCGTGAAGCGGGAGTCCTCCAACTCCCTGATCTCCGGCAGGTAGTCCTCCAGCAGCCACAGCTGCGGCCGGTGCGCCGGATCCCAGGTGAACACCGCTTGCCGCCTCGCGACCCGCCACAGCTCGGCCAGCCCGCGTCGCGGGTCCGACCAGTGGTGGACGGTCAGGACGGCCATCGCCGCGTCGAACGCCCCGTCCTCGAAGGGCAGTTGCTCGGCCGAGGCCTTGACCTTCCGCTCCCCCGGATGCTGGTCGAGCATGACCTGCGACGGGTCGACGGCCGTG
Organism: Kitasatospora sp. NPDC056273; assembly: GCF_042268845.1. Classification (NCBI taxonomy): domain Bacteria; kingdom Bacillati; phylum Actinomycetota; class Actinomycetes; order Kitasatosporales; family Streptomycetaceae; genus Kitasatospora; species Kitasatospora sp. NPDC056273. The sequence continues at coordinate 1,098 of NZ_JBHJSJ010000053.1, forward strand.
ACCTCGGCGTCCTCCGGCTCGTACGACCCCGCCCCCGCAGCGACGTTGACCACCGTGCGCGCTCCCCGCAGCGCCGACCCGATCAACGCGTGCAGCCGCGGATCGGGCCGACGGACCTGCCGGTACCCGACGCCGATCCGGTCGTACCTCGCCGTCCGGCTCTCCTGCCCCGCGTGTCCCATCCGACCAGCCCATCAAACGGGACCACCGGCGGCAACCGCTTCGCGTGAACCCGCACCGACGGGGGAGGCCGTGGCGGTAGCGTCGGCCGCATGACCGAACTCAGCGACTGGACCTACGTGGTGACCGACATCGAGGTGGACGGCCCGTGGCCGGGACCGAACTCGATGCGGTCCTTCGCGTCCGTGGCCACGACCATGGACGGCCGGACCTTCGGCGAGTTCGAAGCCGTCCTCGAACCGCTTCCCGGATCGGCCCCGAACCCGCGCACGAAGGAATGGTTCGACTCCGAGCCGGGCGCCTGGGAGGCCGCGACGACGAACCCGGAGCCCGTCACCGACGTCATGACCGGGTACGTCGAGTGGATCCGGTCCCTACCCGGTCGGCGGGCGTTCGCCGCGGCACCCCTGTCGTTCGACGGAACCTGGATCGACTACTACCTGCGCCGGTTCACCTCCTTCGGACTGCACCAGGGCCCCTACGAGCAGGATCTCCTCTTCCACGGCCCGGCCCTGTGCCTGCGCTCGTACACGGCGGCACTGACCGGCCGACCGCCCGCGGACCTCCCGGCACCGGCGCTGCCCCCGCACTGGCTCGGCGGCGTGCGGCACACCCACAAGGCCCTCGACGACGCGCGCGGCTTCGCCGAGCTGCTGCACTTCCTCACCCGGAACTCCGGGACGCCCGCCATCACCTTCGACACCTGAGGACCACCCCGCGACCACCGGTCCCCGGTCACGCCTCCGGAAACGGCGGAGCGTCGTCCATCACCCGCAGCAGCCTCCGCGCAGCCCCAGCCTCCTCCGGCCGCACGGAGGAGGCCACACCCACGATGACGGACCAACCCGCGTGGACGGCCCTCCTCGCGGCCGCCTCCAAGTCGACCTGCGGCCGACGGCTCGCGCCGTGCCGGTCGCCGGCTGCCGCGGCGGCGGAGTGCCACTGGTCGGCCTGGCAGATGCTTCCCAGCAGGTCCAACAACTCGGCCTTGCAGACCACGTGCGGCGCCCCGACCAGTTCGAGCAGGAACGGGACTGTGGGAGCCGTCACCTCGCCGACGACGAACCCCAGCGCGCAGACGACATCGGCCAGTTCACCGACAGCCCTGCGGGCCGAGCCCTCGTCCCCGTAGGCGATCCGGGACAGTAGCGGGGGAATGCGGCCGGCCGGAGCCCCGGTCACATCGCGCAGCTCTCCCCAGCGAACCCCGGACACCGTCCTCAACAGACGTCCCACCCCTGCCCCTCCATCCGATCCTCGCGCGAGAAGTCGGCCGGCCCGACTTATCGCGCGGCCCAAAAAAACAAACCCCCCCCCCGCACCACCCCGAACGCCCCCCCGCCCAAACCACCAACCCCCAAACCAACAAACCCCAACCCCCCCCCCCCACCCCCCCCCACCCCGCCGAGGGCGGCGTCCCCCCCGCCCCCCCCCCCCCCCCCCGCGGCCCAACACTCCTACCGCCGCCCCGGAAGCACCAGGAAGGCCCCCCGGCCAAGACGACAAGCCCACAATCGACCAACCCGCCAGGACAACCCTCCGCGCGGCCGCCTCCAAGCCGGGCTGCGGCCGACAGCTCGCCGCCCCGATCCCCCGTCGCATCCCGCAGCTCACCCTGGCGGCCCCCGAAAACCGCCCTCCGCAGCCTTCCCGCACCGCGAGCGAACCGGGGCCCTCGCGGGACGAGGCGGCCGGGGCGGCGTCGCGCGCCGGCCCGGGCCCCCACCCCCCCCCCCGGAGCCCCCAACAGGCCAACCCCCCCCCCCAAAAACGG
>NZ_JBHJSJ010000053.1:3061-64218 GCF_042268845.1 Kitasatospora sp. NPDC056273
ACCAACCCCCCCCCGCGCCCCACGGCCGCCCCGCGCCCTACAGCGCCCGGGCCCCCCCCCCCCCCCCGGGCCGAGGCACCAACCGCCACCCCGGAAGCACCAAGAAGGCCAACCCCCGGCCAGATCAGCGAGCCCGCAACCGACCAGCCCACCTCTCGACCGCCTCCGACAACTCGCCGTTGCCGACCACATGCGGCACCCCGACCAGTCCGAGCAGGAACGGCACCATGGGAGCCATCGCCTCGCCGGCGACAAACCCCAGCGCGCAGACAGCATCGGCCAGTTCACCAACAGCCCTGCGGGCCGCGCCCCCGTCCCCGTAGGCGATCCGGGACAGCAACAGGGGAACGCGGTCGGCCGGAGCCCCCTTCGCATCACGCGGTTCTCCCCAGCTGACCCCGGAAACCGCCCTCCGCAGAGTTCCCGCACCTCGAGCGAACCGGGGCCCTCGCGCGAGAAGTCGGCCGGTCCGACTTCTCGCGCGGGCCGAGGCCCCTACCGCCGAGCCGGGAGCGCCAGGAAGGCTAGCCCTCCGGCCACGACGGCGAGCCCGCGACGGAGACTCGGCCTTGCGGACCGTGTGTGGCGCCCCGGGCAGGTCGAGTAGGAACGGCACGGACGACGAACCTCAGCGGGCGGACGGCATCGGTCAGTTCACCGACAGACCTGCGCCCCCACAGGCGATCCGGGACAGCAGCCGGGGAAAGTGCCCGGTCGCATTGCGCGGTTGCCCCCTCGGCAGGGTTCCTGCAGTGCGAGCACCCCCGGGGCCGCTACCGGCGGGCTGGGAGGGCCAGGAAGGCCAGGCCTCCGGCGAGGACGGCGAGGCCGCACCAGGAGACGGTGGGCAGGCGTTCGCCGAGGGCGGCCACGCCGAGGACCGCCGCGACGGCGGGTTCGGCGAGGGTCAGGGTGGTGGCGGTCTGGGCGGTGGTGTGGCGTAGGCCGTGGCCGAAGAGCCAGTAGGCGAGGAAGGTGGTGATCACCGCGAGGTGCAGCACCACGCCTGCCCCGCGCGGCGTGAGCAGCCAGCCCGTGGGGCCGCACAGCAGTACCGGGAGGACGATCAGCGCTCCGCCGCCGAACATCGCGCCCATCACCCCGCCGGAGGGGTGTCCGCCGGCGATCAGCCGCCCGCCGATCAGCGAGTAGACGGCGTACGAGAGTCCCGAGAGCGCGGCCAGGAGCACGCCCGGCAGGTCCACCGTCGTGCCGCCCCCGGCGAGTTCGGGGCCGAGCACCAGGAGGGCGCAGCCGAGTACGGCCAGCGCGGTGGCACCGGCCCAGCGTCCGCCGGGCCGTCCCTGTCGGGTGAGCCAGCCGAGCAGCCCGGTGAACACGGGCGCGCTGCCGAGCGCGATGACGGTGGCGACGGCCACGCCGGTACGGCTCACCGCCGGGTAGAAGGTCACCGGGTATCCGGCGACCGCGATGGCGCCGGCCGCGAGCAGCCACCGCTCGTGCGGCCCGCACTTCCGGGGGAGTACGCGGGCGGTGCGGTCGGTGAGGAAGAGGAGCAGCCCGCCGAGGACCAGCCCGGCGGCTCCGATTCCCGCGGCCGGGGCGCCTGCGGGTGCCAGCGAACTGGCCGTCCCGGTGGTGCCCCAGAGCACGGCGGCGGTCAGGATCGGCACCACGCCGCCACGCGGGCGGGTGCGGCGGGGGGCCGTGGGGCGGGTGCGGGCAGGTGAGGACAAACGATTCGGCACAGTCGTGAACTTCCGTCGTCGAAGACCGTCAGGGGAACGGGTTTCCGAGAACGGGCGCACGCCGCCGGCCCACGGCGGCCGCTGTCGGGCCGAGCCGGGGTCGTGGGGGGTCAAGCCACCGAAGCGCGCGCCCGATCAGGCGCTGAGCGGTGGCAGCACGACGTGCCAGTACAGGTTCACGCGTCGATGGTACCGACCGGCGGGCATGAGAAGTCGGCCGGTCCGACTTCTCACGCAGCGAGGGTCGTTGACGCGTCCTCACCCCGCAGGAACGGTCTCCTCGCGGCAGTCGCGGGGTCCGGGGCGATGGTGACCGCCCGCCCCACGCGCCCCCGGGAGGCCGTCACGCCCCTCCCGGGGGCGCGTCTCCTCGGCCGTGCAACCACCAGCGGCCCGCCCTCGACTTCCGGACCGTAGCGGACCGTTCATTCCTCCCTACGCTGAGTGTCGACCCCATCGGCCCACCGGAAGGACCCGCTCGTGCGCCGCTCCAGCCTCGTGCTGTCCCTGGCCCTGACCACCGTGGTCGCCTCCGCCCTGATGGCCGCCGACGTCGTGAAGGACGAGCCCTACTTGTCGGTGACCCTGCCGGTGCTCCGCGATCCGAAGGCGCAGCAGTTGCTCCACCACATGACGGACCCGGTGCAGGAGTGGGTGGAGTCCCGGGATCCGGCGGCGGCCGGCTACGCCGGGACGGTGATCGACGCGGCGAACCAGCACGCCGACATCTACTGGAAGGGCGAGACCCCGGCCCAGGTCCGTTCCCTGCTGGACGCGAACGCCGCGGACGTCGGCCCCGGCTACACCGTCGACGTCCATCCGAGCCCGTACTCCCGCGCGGAGATGCGCGCCGCGATCGACCGGTTCACCGCCGCGGTGGCGCGCGACGCGTGGACGTCGATCGGCCCGCAGGAGGATGGCACCGCCATCGCGATCACGTACGCGCCGGCGCCGGCGAAGCAGCTGACCGGTGGCGACGCGACCGTGCAGGCGTACTCCTCGCGGGCCGCCGAGATCGCCGGGATGCCGGTGACGGCCGGCGTCGAGGAGACACCGGTGGCGCTGTCCGGCAACCGGCACTCCGACAGCGCGCCGTACTACGCGGGCGCCGAGGTGAACACCGGAAAGGCGTCGTTCTGCTCGACGGCGTTCAGCGGCTGGAAAGGCGGGACGAAGGTGGTGCTGACCGCCGCACACTGCGGCGGCGGCCGGTACTACAACGGCACCGGCAGCTACATCGGGGACCTGGCCGCGGTCGGCAACGGCCTGGACGTCGGCATGATCGCGGTCAACGGGAACGGCGGCGGCCGGTTCTACGACGGTTCCTGGTCGGACAACGGCGGCTCGTCCCGGCACACGTACGGCGCCGGGCGGAACAACGTCGGGGACCTGATCTGCCTGAGCGGCGCCCAGTCGGGGTGGAGGTGCGACGTGCAGGTCAAGCGGGTCGACGTGGAGACGACGAACGACGAGGGTACGAAGATCAAGCCGGTGGACATCGCGGAGTCGAAGGGCGGCGACCGGCGGGCGGTCGCCGCGAAGGGCGACAGCGGCGGCCCCGCACTGGCGAACCCGTCCGGCCCGAACGGCGACATGGAGGCCCGCGGCGTCATCGTCGCCGCCAGGTCGGAGGTCGCCTGCCCGCCCGGATCGACGGCGCACCAGACGACCTGCTACGCGCAGGTGCTGTACGTGCCGATGACGCCGGTGGTCAACCAGATGGGCTTCTCGATCTCCTGACCCGGGACGTCATGACCCGGCTTCGCCACCCCCGATGGCGAGCGCGAGCTTCCACACGCCGGTGGACGGATTGGTCTCGTGCTCGCTCCCGGGCTCCGCCAGCTGCTTCGCCCGGCTCGCCGCCAGCCGCCAGTGCGGTTCGTAGTGGTCGAACTTCACGCCGGTCTTCTCGTATCCGGCCGGGAAGGTTCTCTCAAGGACTGGCAGGAGTTCCCTGAACGAACGGGCCGGACGGCGGTATTCCGTGAAATGCAGCAGGAGCCACACCTCGAAACACGGATTGGAGAACGCCACCTCGATATTCCGAGCACTCGACTTCAGCGCCTGTGGGACGCTTGCGTCCGCTCGGCTTCGCCGCCCTTGCCATCATCGTCCCCCCGCGCCGCAATGGCGCTGGCAAAATCGTCGTCGATGTACGGCACGCCGCCGTAACTCCCGCCGAGGTACCGCCGCTCGCGGTTCTCCTCCTGGCGCGGCTTGAAGTCGGCGAGGGCGAACAGCTCCGTCTCGCCGTGCTCGTTCTTCTCCACGAACCAGACCTGGTCCCGCCGCAGGACGTCCTCGCCGTCGGTTCGGCCGAGCAGGCTGGCGTCGTGCGAGGTGAAGATCAGCTGGGCACCGTTCGGGTTGGTCGCGGAATCCTGGAACAGCCCGATCAGGCGCGCTGTCAGGATCGGGTGGAGGCTCGAATCGATCTCGTCCACCACGAAGGTGCCACCCCGACGGAGCGCCCCCATGAAGAGAGGTGCCTGCCGCAGGAGGGCCTGGGTGCCCTCGGACTCCTCGGAAACGTCCATCCTGACGATCCCGTCGCGCCCGCGATGGCCTATCCAGGGGCGCATGACCTCACGTGGTCCGTGCTCTTCGAGTTCCTCCAGCCGCCACGACGGAATGCGCGTACCGTAGCGCTTCCGCAGCTCTTCCTCGTCGAGCAGCACGCGCTCCGTGCCGCATTCCGCGATCCCGAGGTCTGCGGCACGCAGGAGCGCGATGAACTCAGGGTGCCGGTCCGGGTTTTCGAGGATCCGCGCTGTACCGATGCGGCCAGGGCCCTGCATTCGCCGGCTGAACTGGAGGCTTCGGGCGAACCAGTCGTACACCGGGCGGAAGTCGTCCTGCCGGGAGCGTGCCGCGAGGGACATGAAGAGGACGTTGGGCTCGGTGATGTTCTCGACCAGCTCCAGCTCTCGCCGGTGCTGCGAGTCACCGATCTCCAGCCCGTCGACCGAACGCTCGAAGATCTTGCGCTTCCTGCCGTGGGGGAAGCTGTGCAGCCATTCGTCGACCACCCGGTCGTCGTCCACGCTGAACCCGTAGGTGTAGCGGATCCCGTCGATCAGCAGGTCCACCACGTACCAGGACGGTTCCCCGCGCGCCGCCTCTTCGAGCCGGAAGGGTTGCCGGGCCACGCCCCCGTCCGGCTCCGCGTCGCGATGCGAGCTGACGACCATCCTGGTCATGTACGCCAGGGCATCGATGACGTTCGACTTGCCGGCGGCATTGGCCCCGAAGATGCCCACCACAGGGACCGCTTCCCAGTGCGTCCCGGGCGGCCGGTCCGCGTCGTAGACCGGGTTCAGCTGTAGGGATTGCTCGTCTCTGATCGAGCGGTGGTTCGCGACCCTGAAGTTCAACAGCATCTGTGATCCCCCCTTCGCGGGCTGTGGGGCCTTTCTGTGCAAGTGAATCGCGCAAACAGGCCTTGGGCAAGCGTGGACAGGCTCTCACACGCCAGTGACCATCCCGGGAGCCACAGACCTCCCACGCCGAGGCTCCCGAATCCGGCGCAGGAAGTCGGCCGGTCCGACTTCTCGCGCAGGCCCCTCAGGTGGAGAGAGGTTCAGCGGCGCTGACGGCGGCCATGGCCACCTCGTCGGCGAACACGGCGGACACGGCGGACATGGCGCGAGCGGGCGCCACATCCGCCGCGAAGTCCTCGTCCGGCCCGGATCGCCGGAGAACGTCGTTCAGCGCGGCTCCATTGCCCGATGCGGCGGCCGCCCCGGGCGTGAGTGCCGGGGCTGCTCGGCAGGGCTCGTGGTCAGCGCGTGGCCGGGTGCAGGCCGCCGATGGGCCATTTCGGGCCGGTGTCCGGGGCGCCCTGCCAGGCCCACTGGGTGTCGGGGGTGACGGTGATGCCGTAGTCGTACGGGTCGGGGCGGCCCAGCGCGTCCCACTGCGTCCAGGCGGCCAGCACCTCGTCGCCGAGGCGGCGCGGCCCGCCTTGGAGGAGCTGCGATCGGGGGCGGATCTCGGCCCACGAGCGGTCCCCGTCGTGGAGCAGGGTGGCGGGCCCGTCCTCGCCCTGCGCGGTGAACAGCACGGCGTCCGGGACGGCGACGCGCAGCGCGAACCGGAGGTGCCAGTCCTCCAGGCCGGCCGGGTCGCGGTCCAGTGCCCCGTGCGCCTCGGGTTCGGCACCGCCGCGCACCTGCGCATAGGCGGCGGGCCCCGTGCCCGGCTGGGCCGGACCGGTCCGGTCGCCCATGAACTGGGCCAGGCCGTGGACCCAGCCGTGTGCGGCGGCGCCGACGACCGCGGCGGTGAGGGCGAGGTACCCCAGCCGGCCCCAGGGGTAGACGATCCGTCCGCCGGGCCGCACCGCTTCCACCCAGGACCAGGGGACGGTCTCGACGGCATAGGTGGCGTGCAGCCGGTCGACCCGGCCGCCGCCCGGCACCCCGCCTGCGGTGCCGTCGCCTGCCGTCACCTCGGCGTCGAGTCCGGCGGCGGCGAGCCGGGTGCGGGCGAACGCGGCCAGGTGCCCGTCGACTTCGGTGCCGACCACCAGGCCGGGCCCGGCCCGCCGGGCGGACAGCACCGCCGTCCAGCCCTGGCCGGTGCCGAGGTCCCACACCCGGTGCCCGGGTTCCAGGCGGAGGCTGTCCAGCATGTCCGCGACCGCGGAGGGCGCGGAGAGCGAGGAGGACGGGAGGCCGTCGGTGAGCCGGGTGACGGCGGCCGAGTGGACCCCGGAGTACAGCTCGTCCGCCCAACCGCCCGGATCTACCGCGCGGTCGAGCGGTGCGTAGGCCCGGCCGTCCCACCGCCACAGCCGGTCCGGCGCGAACCGGTCACGGGGCAGCGCGGCGAAGGCCTCGCGCAGCCACGGCGAGTCGGCCGACCACGCCCCGCCCTGCTGCATCTCCGCGTCCAGGCGCGTTCGGCGCCCGGCCAGGCCGCCGTCGCCCACCGTCACTTCTTGTGCTTCCCGTTGCCCGGGGGCGGCAGCTCGACCTTGCTGTCGGTGTTGTCCGGCGGCGGCGTTCCCTGCCCGGGGTCCGGCGGCTGCTTCTCGTGCTCACCCATCGCGCTTTCCCCTTCGGTCGGGTGCAACGGTCGGCGACCAATCTGGCGTCGCACCGCACCAGGCGGTAGAGGCGTGCGGGAGCTGCCAGGGGCGCGTACGCGTGTGTGTCCCGCCGGACCGTGCGAGGACCACCCCGGCTGGCGCGAGAAGTCGGCCGGGTCGACTTCTCGCGCGGCCGGCGGATGGCCGCGCCACCCACGACGGCCCCGGGTGTTCCGTCCCGTGAGGTCGGGGATGCGGGTGCCACCGGTGGCGTCGGCGCCGCGAAAACCCCGGCGGGGCTTGCGGGCGCTGCCGTAGGATCCGGGCCCGTGCAGAGTGACGATACGACCGGGTCCGAGAGTGACCAGGGGGCCGAGGAGCCCAGCGGCCTCCGGGCGATCTGGGCGAACACCCTGGAGCCGGTGGCTCCGCTGCCCTGGTACCGGCGGGTGCCCCGCAACGCCCTGATCGCGGCGGGCGTGGTCGTCGGCCTGTTCGCCGCGGTGACCGTCGCGGCGGTGACCGGGTTCGGCGCCCCGACGCGGCACCGGATCGTGCTCGCGGACCGGATCGGCGACCAGGTGCGGCTCCCGGACGAGGACAGCATCCTGACCCTGCGCGCCGACATCGAGCGGCAGATGACGGCCCTGCGGCCGTACCGGGAGCTGACGGTGGCCGGCTACGGCCCCGCCGGGGCGACCGAATCCACGCTGACCGTGATCGGGCTGACCGGCAGCTTCCCGGACGTCCGGCGGGAGCTGGACAAGTACTTCGGCACGGAGACGCAGACGACGGGCGCCCCGTCGGACGACCCGGTGGTGGTCGGGCGCCAGGACTACCCGGCCGGCCCCCTCGGCGGCGCGATGGACTGCGCGGTGCTCGACTTCCCGGCCGTGCCCCAGACCACCTGCGCCTGGGCGGACGGCAGCACCGTCGGCATCGTCGTCGACGAGACGGGCGCCGGCGAGCCCGGGGAACTGGCCCGGCGCACGCTGGACATCCGGGCGGCCGTCGAGGTCGAGGCGAAGGACTGATCGACGGTCCGGCCGGAACCGCCGTGGCCCGGGCCGCCGCCCAGGTGCTGGGCGAGGACCCGGACCGGGAGCCGTGGAACTGACCTCCACCAAAGCGGTTGAGCGCGAGAAGTCGGCCCACCCGACTTCTCGCGCGGCCGGCGACAGGACCAGCGGCGGGGCCGGTCAGTCCCGGTGGGGCTCCGGGGACCACCGGCCGAGCCACTGGTCGGCGCCGAAGGCCTCGAAGCGCTCGACCTCGGTGAAGCCCAGCTTCGCGGCGAGGCGCATCGAGGGGAGGTTGGCGGTCTGGGTGGCGAGCACCACCGGCTCGCCGGGCAGCACGCCGGTGAACCAGTCGAGGACCGCCGCGCACGCCTCGGCGGCGTAGCCGCGACCCCAGGCCTGCGGCAGGAACAGGTAGCCGAGTTCGGCCTGCTCGCCGACCCGGCCGAGGCGCCCCGCCTCCTTGCGGAGCAGGACCTGGCCGATCGTCTCCCCGTCGAGGTCGACCGCGAAGACGCCGGGGCTCCGGCGGGGCGCCCCGGGCATCTCGCGCTCGACCTCGTCCCGCGGCTTGGGGCCACCGAGGTAGGTGTTCACCTCCGCCGAGGCCAGCAGCTCGACGAACGCCGCACGGTCCCGGGCCTCGGGCTCGCGGAGTACGAGCCGCTCGGTCCTGATCGGGGCGGGCGGCCAAGGCAGCGGGCGCATACAGGTCTCCTGATCCTCTCGGGCGCCGGTTGCCGACGCCGTCGAAGATCAGGACGCGCTCCGGCGGAGCGCCAGTTGCGCGTCTCCGCAGGTCGCGGGCTCAGCCGTGCGGGTTGGCCGGGGTGGGGAGGGCGAGTTCGCACCAGACGGTCTTGCCGATGTAGCCGTCACCGCGCAGGTGGGCGCCCCACGAGGTGGCCAGGGCGGCGACGAGTTCGAGGCCCCGGCCGGACTCGTCGTCCGGGGTGGCCTCGCACGGGGTCGGGAGGGTGGAGTTCGCGTCCGAGACCTCGATCCGGAGCAGGGAGTCGGTGGGGAGGAGGATCCGGACACCGATCATCCGGTCACGCGGGGAACGGGCGTGGCGGCAGGCGTTGGTGACGAGTTCGCTGAGGAGGATCAGCCCGGTCTCGGCGGAGTCGATCGGCACCTCCCACTCGAAGGCCTGCCGGATGAACCGGATACGGGCACGGCCGGCGCTGCGGGGGAGCCGGGGGAACATCCACTCGACGACATCGGCGGGCTGAGTGAGCATCAGGGTCCTTGAGGGGTGTGTACGGACGGCGTCACTCGGGAGAGCTGAGTTCGGCCTTTTCACCCTTCAAGCGTCGGCAGCCGGGCATAGCCTCAGCAGTTACACCGCAGGTACAACGAGAGCTTGAACCGCCCTGTGACCAGGGCAGGGAGGAGCGCGGGATCGTGAGCGCGCCGAAAGAGAACCCCATGGCGTGGAAGTACTGCGGTGATCAGCTCAAGCGGTGGCGCGCGACGGCGGGCGTGACCCGGGAGCAGCTGAGCAGGGCGGCCTCCTACGACGTCGAGAGCGTGCGGTCGATGGAGGCGGGGCGGCGGAAGCCGACGCTCAAGTTGCTCCAGGCGGCAGATGATCTGTGTGATGCGAAGGGGATGCTGCTGGGAGCGGCTGCGTTCCTGGCACCCGAGAAGTTTCCGTCCTATTCACAGGGCTACACGGATGCCGAAGCCGACGCAATCGCGATCCACACCTACGAAGCCCTGCTTATCCCGGGACTGCTCCAGACAGAGGAGTACGCCCGAGAGCTGATCAGTCACGCCTGTCCGCCCCTGGACGACGAGACCGTCGAAGCGCGCGTCGCGGGCCGAATGCAACGCCAGGAGAAGCTGGCGAACTCGCCGACGGTGCTGTTCGGTTTCGTGATCTACGAGGCTGCGTTGCGGGCAAAGGTCGGCAGCGCAGGGCTAATGAAGAGGCAACTCGCGCACATCATCGACATGAGCAGCCTGCGGAACGTCGCGATCCAAGTGCTTCCTGCAGATCGTGCGGCATACCCCGCCCTCGGCGGCCCCATCATCCTGCTGGAGACGGCCAACAATGAGCAGCTGGCCTACGTGGAAGGGCACCGAACCGGGGTGCTGCACACCGATGCGGACAAGGTGAACGTCCTCAGGCAGCGGCATGGAATGATCCGCACGCAAGCCCTCAGTATCGAGGAGTCCGTAGAGTTCATCAGGAAAGTCTCGGAGGAGCTATGAGTGCCGAAGTCGGCTGGTTCAAATCCAGCTACAGCGACGACAACGGCGGAGCCTGTGTCGAGGTAGCCTCCTCCCCCTCCACCATCCACATCCGCGACTCCAAGGACAAGGCCGGCCCGACCCTCACCTTCTCCCCCGAGGCCTGGTCCGCCTTTGTCACCTTCGCCGCCGAAGCTCAAGTGACACGAGCCGAGTGACCCCTTAATGGAACGGTGAGGTAACTACCTCCCAACCACCCTCGCACGCAGCACATATGACTTATCGTCACGACTACACCACAGCCGGTTCCCCCGTGTAGCGTGCGCACCAACGAAACAACCCCCGCCGGTGCGCCAACACCGAACGGGGGTCTGACCGGCACGATCGAAATGCGAGCTCGATCCTGTGGCTACCCACGACGATACCGCCATGGCCACCCCCGGGTACGGCAAGCAGTCCGCCCCGGAGCAACTCCCCCGCTCCGCGCGCGACTTCGCCCACCTCCCGGCCCGCGAGGCCTACCTCGCCTCGCTCATCGACCGCCTCCCCGACGGCGCCGCCATGGACGCGAAGACCCTCGCCGTCCTCCAGCCCCACTACGGGCAGATGGCCTGCCGCTCGGCCCTCACCAAGCTCTCCACCGCAGGTCACCTGCGTCGCGTCCGTGAGCGCCTCGACTCCCGGCAGTGCCGCTGGGTCTTCCGCACCTACTTCTCCCGGACGTCCCGCTCCGACGGCTGGTGGGCGCACTTCCTCTCCACCGGGGAGGCGTCAACGCCCGCCGCACCCGATCCCCCCAGGGAGCGAACGCTCAACCGCACCTCCCCCACTTCGGCCGCCTACGCCGCCCTCGCCGGCCTCGGCCTGGTCGACCCCCGCCTCGCCCTCTCCGCCGCCGACTGCGCCGCGCTCGAACCGCTGGCCGCCGAGTGGCTGGACCGGGGGACCACGCTCCCCCTCTTCACCGCCGCGCTCACCGCGAACCTGCCGCCGGACATCCACAGCCCGGCGGGCTTCACCCGGCGCCGCCTGATCGACAAGCTGCCACCCGAACGTCCGCAGGCCCCGCGCCCCCCGCAGCCGGTCCCCATCCCCGAGTGCACCGACTGCCGCACCCCCTGCCGCCCGCACGCCCTCCTCGGCGGCCTCTGCCGCGCCTGCCGCAGCACCCCCGGCAGCCCACCGGCCGCACCACCCCGCCCGGGCGCCCTCTCCCCGGCCGCCGTCCACCGCCACGCCGCCCGGATCCGCGACACCCTTCGCGATCACAACAGCCAAGCGGTGCACATCCGTTGACATGTCGACCGAAGCGGACAGGGCCCTAGACTTCCTATAAACAGATTGGGCGAGACGCATGGCGGGTGAGCGTTGGACGAACGACAGTGGGCCTTCTACGAGGGCGCGGACGGATCGACGCCGGTGCGCAAGGACTTGGAGAAGGCCCGTCTCGCGTCCCACGAGGAGACCAAACTCGCCGTTCTGATGCGGCGGGTCCAGGAGAGGCAGACCCTGCCGGGCGACGTCAAGAGCCTCGGGAGCGACCTCCTTGAGGTTCGGCTCACCGGCAACCGCCGCATCTTCCGACTCCTCTACGCCGAGGAGGCCGACGGTCTCGTACTCCTCGCGCTGTCCTTCTTCCAGAAGAAGACCCAGAAGACCCCGCCGAGCGAGCTCAGCACAGCTGAGAGGCGCCTCAAGGATTGGCGGAACCGTAACCCAAAAGACTGAGCACCCGGTTCTCGGTATCGGCTTTGGGCGATACTGTTGAATCAACGGGAGGGTAGGGAGACCATGGCACCCACACTGCATGATCTACTCGGCATCGACCCGGACGACCCCCACACCGCAGCGGGCCTGGAAGACGCCGAGGCCTACGCCGCACTGGTGGAGACGCTCGTCGTGGCCCGCCAGAAGCGCGGCCTCACCCAGCGCGAGGTCGCACAGCGCATGGGGACATCCCAGTCGACCGTCTCCGAGTTCGAACGCGTCGGAGGCGACGCCCGCTACTCCACCCTGCAGCGCTACGCGCGGGCCGTCGATGCCCGGCTCCACAGCATGGTCGACCACACCTGCTCGGCCGTCGCACCGGCCTGGCAGCCGGCCCCCGTGGAGGTCGAGGTCCACGTGGCCGTCCGTGAACGGGGGCCCGGGCCACGACCCGCGGCCTGGGAGCCGGACAGCCAGAGGCCGGTGACGGCGTGATGGCGGGTCGGTCCACCGACAGGCCGACTCGGCGATTCGCGTCCGTCGGCGAGATCACCGAGGCCGCCGAACTCCTGGACGTCACGTTCCTGGAGGTCTCAGGCCGTCGGCTCTTCGACCAGCAGGAGGATCGCGAGGAGGCGGAGAGCCGGACGACACTCCTCACATGGCTCCGCGAGCGGGACGGCGGAACCGTCCTGGAAGTGCGGTGCCGCCTTGAGCTGGCCGGCACCCAGGCGGACTTCGCCGTCGATGCGACGGCCGCGTTCTCCGTCGGCGAGCCGTTCGAACTGGCGGAAGACCTCCAGCGGCAGTTCATCGAGCAGATCGGGGTCACCGTGCTCTACCCGTACCTGCGGGAGTCGCTGCACAGCACCGCGACGAGGCTCGGCGTCGACACCCCGATGCTCTCGCTGCGCAACCCCTGGCAGCCGACGAAGTAGGCAAGCAGGCCCGTGATCATGAATATTCACAGGCGGCAGCGTTAACCTATGCAAAATCCAAAGGTGAACTACGTAACATGCCTTGCATTCGAAGTCATCCGGTTTGCCCGCATGCTGAGATCCATGCGATAGTCGAAGCAGCCCAACGGCGGGCGACACCGCACGCCGCCCTGGGTTGATGACTTCGGCGGGCCCGACCTGGCACTGCCGACGCCCATCGCGCGGCACGCACCCCCTTGGCCGGCGCGATGACTTGCAAGGGCCCCCGCCCGCCGGACCACGGCGAATCCGGGGGCCCTGCGCGTTTCCCCGTGAAAAACGCCGACCGGCCGAACGCCTCAGCCCCGCTCGCGCACCTTCAGCTCGAACCAGACACCCTTGCCCCGCGGCAGCAGGTCCGCGCCCCAGCGGTCGGCGAGGTCGTCGACGACCCTCAGCCCCCGCCCGCGCTCGTTCACCGGCTGGGGCTCGGCGAGGATCATGCAGGGCAGCGCCCGGGAGGAGTCCCGGACCTCGATCCGGAGCCAGCCGGGCTTGCGGCTGACGTGCAGTCCGATGGTGCGGCCGGCCGCGTGCCGCACCGCGTTGGACACCAGCTCACTGGTGAGCAGTTCCCCGGCCTCCAGGTGCTGGTGGAGCTCCCAGGACTCCAGGACCGAGAGCACCAGCCGACGGGCCACCGGGCCCGACTCCGGCCGGGAGGGCAGCCGTACCTCGTTGGGCGCGGACTGGTCGCACAGTCTGCTGGAATACATCTCCTCCAGCTCCGCGGAGGTGAGCCGCTCCAACGCCGAGAGCCCGCCGCCCTGGACGTCGATCCAGGACACTTCGGCGACCACGCCGGCCCCGGAAACCAATGACTGATCTGCTTCGCCCCAACCCGCCATGCGGACCATCATTGCGGAACGCAAGCAGCCGCGTACGGACAATGAGCAAACGATCTCTCCGCGTCGGCATATGCCGGATGCAAGAAGGGGTCCCCCCGGGCCGACTTCCGTCAATCCCGGGTTGACCCCTCCCCCACCTCAGCGGCGGTTTACCAGGCGCTCCACGGGACGTTCCAGCCGCTCAGCCCGTTCGACGGGTCGAGCGTCTCCTTCCGGATCGAGTTCTTCACGATCATCACGTCACCGATCAGCGAGCCGTCGTAGAACTTGCCCGCCGACGTGCCGGAGCCGCCGCCCTCGACGTCCTTGAGGCCCACGCAGCCGTGGCTGACGTTGTCCTCGCCGAAGGTCCTGCTGCTGCTCCAGTAGTTGCCGTGCACGTACGTGCCGGAGTCGGTGAGCCGCATCGAGTGCGGGACCTGGAGGTCGTACGGCGCGCCGGTCATGCCGGGCATGCTGCTGGACTGCATCCGCACCACGCCCTCCTTGGACATGACCACCATCGTGCCGTTCCAGGTGGGGTGTTCGGGTGCGCCGGCGCTGATGTCGATCTCGCTCGACTGGCCACCCTGTACGACCGTCATCTTGTGCGCAGCGGCGTCAACCGTCGAAATCTGGGACCGCCCGATCGTGAAGGGCTCGTCCCGGTCCGCGCCGTACACCCCGGGGGCGATCTCGACGCTCTTCAGCCGGTACTTGACGGTCACCTTGGTGTCCGGCGCCCAGTACTGCTCGGGGCGGAAGTCCAGCCGGCGGTCGCCGAACCAGTGGCCCTTGACCACGGTGCCGTTGCTGGTCTCGAAGCTGATGCCGCGGGCGACCTCGTCCCGGTTCTTCACGTCCTTGCTGAAGTTCACCGAGACGATCATGCCGACGCCGTAGGTGGCGTTGTCGTCCACATTGTCCGAGGCCTTGGCGAGCGCCGTCGGGGTCAGCGTGGTGAAGTCGCTGTCCGCCGTGGCGACCGCGCCGTCGGCGTCCGCGGCCATCGCGCTGACCCGGTAGGCGGTGCCCACCTCCAGGCCCGCCGCGGGCGTCCAGGAGGCGCCGTCGGCGGAGATCGTCCCGGGGACCTCCTTGCCGGTCCTGTCGCTCACCTTGACGGTGGTCAGCTTGCCCCCGGTCGCGCCGACCTTGAGCGCGTTCGGCGCCACGTCCACCGAGCCGGCCTTGGGCTCGATGCTCACGGCGGCCGTGGAGACCTTCGGCGTCTTGCTGCTGGGCGCCGCCTCCGTGGGCTTGGCGCTCGCCGCGCCGGCCGCCAGATCGGCCTTGGCCGCGCTCCCCCCGCCCCCGTTCCCCCCGCTTGCCCCGCTGCCCCCACCGCAGGCGGCCGTCAGCGCCATCGCCCCGCCGACCAGACCGACGGCCACCACTCTGCGTATCGACCTCATCGTCGATTCCCTCCCTCAGAAGATCCGAGAAACTCCCCGTGGACCCGACGGACCCGACCGGTATACGCAACCGGCCACCGGAAAGGTTGCGCCATGCGTGGGGCTGCTCGCCCCGGAAACCGCGGCGGCCCGACCCCAACGAGTGAGGACCGGGCCGCACGACGGACGACGGACGCCGAAGGGGCCTACCAGGCGGCCCAGTCGACGTTCCAGCCGCCGAGCCCGTTGGAGGGCGCGACGGTCTTCTCCTTGGTGTTCACGACCTTGATCGGGTCACCGATCATCGAGTCGTTGAAGAACTTGCCGGCGACGGAGGAGTCGCTGCCGCCCTTCACGTCCTGCATCGACACGCAGCCGTGGCTGGCGTTGGTCTTGCCGAACGGGCTGGCCCAGTAGTTGCCGTGCACGAAGGTGCCGGAGGTGGTCAGCCGCATCGCGTGCGGCACGTCCTGGATGTCGTACTCGCCGCCGAGACCGACGGTCTGCGAGTTCATCCGGGTGACCTTCTCCTTGGACATGACCACCATCGTCCCGCCCCAGGACGGCGTGGCGTCCGCGCCGAGGGTGACCGGCAGGGTGGTGCTCTTGCCGTCCCGCTCGACGGTCATCTGGTGCGCCTTGGCGTCCGCGGTGGAGACCATCGACCGGCCGATGGTGAACGGCTCGTCCTTGTCCACGTCGCCGTAGATGCCGGGGGCGACCTCGACGTTCTTCAGCCGGTACTTGACGGTCACCTTGGTGCCCGGCGCCCAGTACGCCTCCGGACGGAAGTCCACCCGGCGGTCGCCGAACCAGTGGCCCTTCACCACGGTGCCGTTGCTGCTCTCGATGGAGATGCCCTTGACGACGGCGTCCTTGTTCTTGACGTCCTTGTTGAAGTTCACCGAGACGATCATGCCGACGCCGTAGGTGGCGCCGTCGCTGATGTTGTCGTTGGTGGAGATCTTCTTCTCCGGCGTCAGCGTGGTGAACGAGGTGGTGGACGCGGCCACCAGGCCCTCGCCGTCCTTCGCCTGGGCGTTCACCTTGTACGCCATGCCGACCGCGAGCGCCCCCGCGGGCTTCCAGCCGGAGCCGTCCGGGGTGATCGCGCCCTCGACCGGCTTGCCGTCCTTGTCGGTCACCTCGACCGTCGTCAGCTTGCCGTTCGAGACGGACACCTGCAGCCCGTTCGGCGGGACGTCCAGGGCTCCGTCCTTCGGCTCCACGGCCAGCACCGCGGCCGAGGGCTTCGGCGTGGCCGACCCGCCCCCGTCCGCCGCGGCCGAGGCCGCGCTGCCGCCGCCCGAACCCCCCGTACCGCCCGAACCACTGCCCTTGTCGTCGCCACAGGCCGCGGTGAGCAGCAGTACCCCGCCCATGACCAGCGCCATCGCACTCTTCCGCCCGTAGCGGTTGGTGGTGCGTATCGCGGTGCCGGCCGTCTTCCCCGTCTTCACGGTTTCTCCCCTCCCGGTATTCACTCTCTTGACGCGTTGAGTGCCCCCGTGAGTTGCACCGGACGTGGATCTTTCCGGGCCGGGCTGCGGGCGCGCCGGAGCAGGATAGCTAAGCCGTCCGAGTGAATCCTGAGAGGAGTCGGTTGACGCGGGCGTGAAACCGTGGTGAAGACAGGACGTAACGGGCGAACGGGACTTACGGCAGCGCCGAAGCCGACGGAGGAGCCGCCGAAGCGGACGCGGTGGCCGCCGCCCCCCGCCCCAGCGCGCTCCCCGCCACCCACTGCTCCCACGGCACGTTCCAGCCGTTCAGCCCGTTCTGCGGCGGCACGAAGTCCCCCGAGGAGGCCTTCACCTCCAGCACGTCCCCCTCCAGGGTGTGCTCGAACAGCCAGCCCGCCGGGGAGTCCTTGCTCGCCCCGCCCTTGGCATCGGACAGCCCGATGCAGCCGTGACTGGTGTTGGCGGCGCCGAACACCCCCGGGTCCGCCCAGTAGTTGCCGTGCACGAAGGTGCCGGAGGCGGTCAGCCGCATCGCGTGCGGGACGTCCTTGATGTCGTACTCGTCACCCATGCCGACGGTCTGCGAGTTCATCCTGGTCACCTTGTACTTCTCCGACACCACCATCACCCCCCGGTAGGTGGAGTGGTCCCGGCTGCCGCCGGAGACCTTGAGCACCCGGACCACCTTGCCGCCCTGCCCCGCCCGGACGGTCAGGGTGTGGGCGTCCAGGTCGACGGTGGAGACCTGCGCCCGCCCGACGGTGAAGTGCAGCTCCCGGCTCTGGGTGCCGTACTCCCCCGGCGCGCCCTGCACGTCCTTCAGCCGCAGCGCCACCGTGACCCTCGTCCCGGCCGCCCAGTACGCCTGCGGGCGGAAGTCCAGCCGCTGCCCGTCGAACCAGTGCGCGGCCACCGGCACCGGCGGATCGGCGGTGACCTGCACCGCCTTCTCCACCGCCGCCCGGTCGGTGATCGGACGGCTGAACCGCAGCGAGACCGGCATCCCGACCCCCACCGTGGAACCGTCCTCCGGGGTGAAGAACGCCACGAAGGTGTGCGTCGGGGTGACGGTCGTGAACGCCGAGTGCTGGGCCGCCCGCTGCCCCTGGTCGTCCTCCGCCACGGAGTCCACCGTGAAGGCCGTCCCGAGTGGCAGCGGCCCGTCCGGCGCCCACGCGCCGCCGTCGGCCGCGATCGTGCCCGGCACCTCCGTGCCCTTCCCGTCCGCCAGCCGCACCGAGACCAACCGCCCCTGCGCCACCGTCACCCGGACGGCCCCCTCCGGCCGCACATCCTGCGCCCCGTCCACCGGCTGCACCGAGAGCACCGCCCGCGAGGGCGCCGCCGGGGCCGTACGCCCACCCGGCCCCACCGCGTCCCCGTCCGGCACGCCCGGAGGCCCGCCGCACCCCGCCAGGACCGCCACGCAGCAGGCCACCGCCGCCACGCCCCGCGCCCACACCCGTCCACGGCGCCGCATCCCGGGGCCCTCCCACTGTTCAAGTCCGATGCCCGGAACAACGAGAACCCTCCCAACGAAGACACGCCGCCCCCGAAACCCCCGCTCCCGAAACCCCGGACCGCTTCCGGCCAACACATTCCGGGAAAGAGAAGGTGAATGGACCCAGAACACCCCGCCCAGGGAGGCCCCCGCCATGGCGTCAGAACAGCAGCTGAACCCCGGCAGCTGCCAACCCCTCGGCGCCCGCTACCACCTCGACCGCACGGGCCGGCGAGGCACCAACTTCGCCCTCTGGGCCCCCGCCGCCGAAGCCGTCGAACTGTGCCTGTTCGACGAGGACGGCCAGGAGACCCGCCACCACCTCACCGAGCAGGACGTCCAGGTCTGGCACGGCTTCCTCCCCGGCGTGCGCCCCGGCACCCGCTACGGCTACCGCGTGCACGGCCGCTGGGACCCGTGGACCGGCGCCCGCTGGAACCCCGCCAAGCTGCTGCTCGACCCGTACGCCCGCGCCGTCGACGGCTGTTACACCTCCCACGACGCCGCCTGCGCGGCCGTCCGCAACTGGCCCGAGGCGGACGTCGCCGACACCGTCCGGGACAACCGCGACTCCGCCCCGTACGTGCCCAGGTCCGTGGTCGTCCACGACGAGGACGACTGGTCCGACGACCGCCGCCCGAAGACCCCGTGGGCCGAGACCGTCCTCTACGAGCTGCACGTGCGCGGCTTCACCATGCGCCACCCCGACGTCCCCCCGCCCCTGCGCGGCACCTACGCCGGCCTCGCCCACCCCGCCGCCCTCGCCCACCTCACCCGCCTCGGGGTGACGGCCGTCGAGCTGCTGCCGGTGCACCAGTACGCCAGCGAGGACCACCTCCAGGCCCGCGGCCTGGTCAACTACTGGGGCTACAACACGATCGGCTACTTCGCCCCGCACGCCGGCTACTCCGCCTCCGGCTCCCGCGGCGGCCAGGTCGGCGAGTTCAAGCGGATGGTCCGCGCCCTGCACGCCGCCGGGATCGAGGTGATCCTGGACGTGGTGTTCAACCACACCGCCGAGGGCGCCGAACTCGGCCCCTCGCTCAGCCTCCGCGGCATCGACAACGCCGCCTACTACCGCCTCCCGCCGAACCGCCCGCGCGGCTACGCCGACTACACCGGCTGCGGCAACACCCTGGACACCCGCCGCCCCCAGGTGATCCGGCTGGTCACCGACTCGCTGCGGTACTGGGTCACCGAGATGGGCGTGGACGGCTTCCGCTTCGACCTGGCCGCCGCTCTGGCCCGCGGCGGCACGAACGGCGGCGACGCCGTCGACACCGACCACCCCTTCCTCGCCGCCGTCGCCCAGGACCCGGTGCTGAACCGGGTGAAGCTGATCGCCGAGCCCTGGGACGTCGGCCCCGGCGGCTACCAGGTCGGCGGCTTCCCCCCGCTGTGGGCCGAGTGGAACGACAAGTACCGCGACACCGTCCGGGACTTCTGGCGCGGCGCCCGCCCGGACGTCCGCGAACTCGGCTACCGCCTCTCCGGCTCCTCCGACCTCTACCAGCGGGCCGGCCGCCGCCCGTACGCCTCGGTCAACTACGTGACGGCGCACGACGGTTTCACCCTGCGCGACCTGGTCTCCTACGACCGCAAGCACAACGAGGCCAACGGCGAGGACAACCGGGACGGCACCGACGACAACCGCTCCTGGAACCACGGCGCCGAGGGCGAGACCACCGACGAGCAGGTCAACCGGCTGCGCCTGCGCCAACTGCGCAACCTGACGGCCACCCTGCTGCTCTCCGCCGGCGTCCCGATGCTCACCGCCGGGGACGAGCTCGGCCGCACCCAGGGCGGCAACAACAACGCCTACTGCCAGGACAACGAGGTCGGCTGGCTGGACTGGTCGCTGCTGGAACAGCCCGGCTGGCAGGAGCTGTGCGCGCTCACCGCCCGGCTGGTCCGGCTGCGCCGGGACCACCCGGTGCTGCACCGGCGGGCGTTCTTCTCCGGCCGGGCCACCACCCCCGGCGGCCGGCCCGACCTCACCTGGTTCACCCCGCGCGGCACGGAGATGACCGAGGCCGACTGGTTCGCGCCGACCGCCTGCCTCGGCATGCTGCTCTCCGGCTCCGCGTTGCCCGAACACGACGAGGCCGGGCGGCCGATCGGCGACGACGGCTTCCTGCTGCTGCTCAACGCGGGCCACGAACCGGTGGTGTTCACCCTGCCCGCGGCGGCGCCGGCCCCCGGCTGGGAGCCCCTGGTCGACACCGCCGCCGTGCACCCCGACGAACCGGCCCCGGCCGGCACCGTCGTGCTGGGCGGGCGCTCGCTGCGGCTGCTGCGCGCGCCCGCCCCCGCCACGTAGCCGGGGCTCAGCTCCCGGCGTGCCCGAGCTCGACGTTCTCCAGCACGCCGATCGCGTCCGGCACCAGCACCGCCGCCGAGTAGTAGGTGCTCACCAGGTAGGAGGCGATCGCCTTCTCGTCGATGCCCATGAAGCGGACGTTCAGGCCCGGCTCCACCTCGTCCGGGATGCCGATCTGGGTCAGGCCGACCACGCCCTGGTTGTCCTCGCCGACGCGCATCGCGATGAACGCGCTGGTCTGCTGGTCGGACACCGGGATCTTGTTGCACGGGAAGATCGGCACCCCGCGCCAGGTCGGCCGCTGCTTGCCGAGGACGTCGACGGTGGACGGGTAGACGCCGACCCGGTTGCACTCCCGCTCGAAGGCCGCGATCGCGCGCGGGTGGGCGAACAGGTAGTCGGTGTCGCGGCGCATGCTCAGCAGCTCGTCCAGGTCGTCCGGGGTGGGCG
The DNA here is from genome assembly GCF_042268845.1 of Kitasatospora sp. NPDC056273. Taxonomy (NCBI): domain Bacteria; kingdom Bacillati; phylum Actinomycetota; class Actinomycetes; order Kitasatosporales; family Streptomycetaceae; genus Kitasatospora; species Kitasatospora sp. NPDC056273. The sequence continues at coordinate 23,660 of NZ_JBHJSJ010000053.1, forward strand.
CCCCGGCGCGGGTCTGGATCCGCTGGTCGAAGTCGGTGTTGCCGAGCAGGCCGAACTCCGGGTTGTTGATGATCTCGTGCTCCTGCCGCTCCCGCAGGGCCTCGATGGTCAGCCGCAGCTGCTCCTCGGTCTGGTTCATCGGCTGGTTGTAGAGGTCAGCGACCCGGCTGTGCACCTTGAGCACGGTCTGCGCGACGCTCAGCTCGTACTCGCGCGGCCGCAGCTCGTAGTCCACGAAGGCGCCGGGCAGCTCGTACTCGCCCTGCCGGCCGGCCGCGAGGTCGATCTCCGCCTCGCCGTGCTCGTTCTGCGCCTGCGCCGCGTCCGCGGCGAAGCCCAGCAGCTGCTCGCGCAGCGACTCGGAACGGCCGATCAGCTCCTGGAGCACCGGCCAGGACAGCGCCATCGCGACCCCGGAGGTGCTCGCCTTCACGGTGTACGGCCAGCTGCCGCCGCCCTCGGTGATCGCCTCGTCGCCGACGTGGTCGCCGTCGGCGAGCGTGCCGAGCACCGTCACCTCGCCGTACTTGCCGGTGCCGATCCGGTCCACCTTGCCGTGCGCGATCAGGAACACCTCCTCGATCGGCGCCCCCTCCTGCACCAGCACCTCGCCCTGCGCGAAGTCCCGCTGCACGAACCGGCGGGCCAGCTCGGCCAGCACCTCCTCGTCCTCGAAGCCGCGCAGCGCCGGGACCTCCGCCAGCGAGGGGGCGATCACCGTCACCGCGGCGCCGGTCTTGGCGAAGCTCACCCGGCCGCGCCCGGGCGCGTAGCTCAGCCGCCGGTTGACCCGGTAGGTACCCGCGCTGACCTGCACCCACGGCAGCATCTTCAGCAGCCAGCGGGAGGTGATCTCCTGCATCTGCGGCTTCGACTTGGTCGTCGTCGCCAGGTTCCTCGCCGCGGTCGTGCTGAGGCTGAGCTGGGCCCGTACCTGCACGATTGCCGAGCCGGGGCCGGGGGTGGGCTCGGTTTCGACCGTCATCTGTGCACTCCTGTCACTCACGCACCACTGGACATCCGTACAGGACGTGTCATCGGCTCATCGGCAGGCGCCCGCAAGAGGCGCACGGCGCACTCCTACCTGCACGAATGGCGGCGCGCGCCCCCTGATTCGCGCCCGCACCGCCCGTCCGAGTGGCCGGTTCTCGCCGGGCGCCACCGACAGGGGCGAAAAACCGGATGAGAAATGACGGCCCGTCTGCCTACCCTCACCGCGATGGCCGAGAACAGACAAGACCCCGAGAACCCGACCCCGGGAAGCCCCCAGAGCGACGGAACCGGCCCCGCCGGGCCCGGGCCGCGGCACTCCACGGTCCGCTCCCTGCTGCGCCTGTGGCCGTACGCGCGCGCCGTCCGCGGCCGGCTGGCCGTCTCGGTGACGGCCGCCACCCTCGGCATGCTCAGCACCCTCGCCGTCCCGGTGGTCCTCGGCCTGATCGTGGACGGCCCGCTCGCCGAGCACGACCTGGCCGGCCTCTGGCCGCTGGTCGGCCTGCTGCTGGTCCTCGGCACGGTCGAGTCCGCGCTGTTCTACACCCGCCGGGTGGTGCTGGCCCGCCCGCTGGCCGGGCTGGAGACGGCGATGCGCGGGGACCTCTTCGCCAAGCTCCAGCGGCTGCCGGTCTCCTTCCACGACCGCTGGGGCTCCGGCCAGCTGCTCTCCCGGGCCACCGCCGACATGTACACCATGCGGCTGTTCCTGGCCTTCCCGCTGGTCTTCCTGATCGTCAACTCGGTGATGTTCCTGGCCGGCACCGTGGTGATGTTCACCCAGGACTGGCGGCTCGCGCTGATCGCCCTGGTGCCCGTCGTCCCGCTGTTCGTGCTCACCCGGCGGTTCGAGTCCGGCTTCTCCGGCGCCGCCCGGCTCGCCCAGGACCAGAACGGGGACATCGCCACCCTGGTCGAGGAGTCCGTCCTCGGCATCCGCATCCTCAAGGCCTTCGGCCGGCACCGGTCGATGACCGAGCGCTTCCGCGCCCAGGCCCAGGAGCTGCGCCGCACCGAACTGCGCAAGGCGCACCTGCTCGCCAACCTCTGGGCCGTCATCGTCGGCCTGCCGGAGATCGCGCTCGCCTGCGCCCTCGCCGTCGGCGCCTACCTGGTGGCCCACGACGACCTGAGCGCCGGCACCCTGGTCGCCTTCCTCTCCACCGCGCTCGCGCTGCGCTGGCCGGTCGAGTCGCTCGGCTGGCTGCTCGCCTACGCCAACGAGGCCGCCACCGCCACCGACCGCTTCTTCGAGGTGCTGGACGAACCGGACACCCCCGAGGCGGACGCCCCCGCCCCGGGCACCGCCGCGGCGCCCACCGCCCCGGACGGCATCCGCTTCACCGGCGTCCGCTTCCGCTACCCCGACGCCCCCGACGGCAGCCCCGACCTGCTGGCCGGCGTCGACCTGCACATCCGCAGCGGCGAGACGATGGCCCTGGTCGGCGCCACCGGCAGCGGCAAGACCACCCTCACCGCCCTGCTCCCCCGGCTGTACGAGGCCACCGCCGGCACCATCACGCTGGACGGCCGGGACATCCGCGAACTGCCCCGGCCGCGGCTGCGCGAACTCGTCTCGGTCGCCTTCGAGGAGCCCACCCTGTTCTCCGCCACCGTCCGGGAGAACGTCCTGATGGGCGCCCCGGGCGCCGGCGAGGAACAGCTGCGCACCGCCCTCGACACCGCCCAGGCCGGCTTCGTCGAGAAGCTCCCGAACGGCCCGGACACCGAGGTCGGCGAGCAGGGCCTGAGCCTGTCCGGCGGCCAGCGCCAGCGCCTCGCGCTGGCCCGCGCGGTGGTCGGCGACCCGGCCTTCCTCGTCCTGGACGACCCGCTCTCCGCCCTGGACGTGCACACCGAGGCCCTGGTCGAGCGGGCCCTGCGCGAGGTCCTCGGCACCACCACCGCCCTGGTCGTCGCCCACCGCCCCAGCACCGTGCTGCTCGCCGACCGGGTCGCGGTGCTGGCGGACGGCCGGATCACGGCCGTCGGCACCCACCAGGAACTGCTGCGCGACTGCGCGCACTACCGGGAACTGATGTCGGGCGAGGCCGCCCTGATACCCGACGGCCCCCTCGCACCGGAAGGAGCGCGCGCATGACCACCACCGCCGAACCCGTACGGGCCGAACCCGTCGCACCGGCCGAGGAGGAGCTCCCCCCGCCGCCCGCCGACGAGGAGGACATCCCCGTCCCACCCGGCGCGCCCCGGGCGCTGCTGCGCTCGCTGCTGCACACCCACCGGGCCCGGATCACCGTCGCGATGGTGGTGATCCTGGTCCAGCAGGCCGCGCTCCAGTCCGGCCCGCTGCTGGTCGCGGTGGCGATGGACCGCGGCATCCCGGCGCTGCGCGAGCACGACTCCGGCCCGCTGATCGCCGTGGTCGCGGCCTACCTGTTCTGCGCGCTGCTCAGCCCGGTGCTGCAGTGGGTCTTCATCAAGATCAGCGCCCGGGTCAACCAGGACATCGTGCTGGAGCTGCGCGGCCGGATCTTCCGGCACGCCCAGCGGCTCAGCCTGGACTTCCACGAGCGCTACACCTCGGGCCGGATCATCTCCCGCGCCACCAGCGACATCGACGCGCTGCGCGAGCTGCTCTCCGAGGGCCTCCAGGAGCTGCTGACGGTCCTGCTGTCGGTCTGCTACATCTCGGTGCTGCTGGTTGTGCTGGACTGGCGGCTCGGCCTGGTCTCGCTGGCGTCCTTCCTGCCGCTGGCCCTGATCGCCCACTCCTTCCGCCGCCGCTCGCGCCGGGTCTACCGGCGCTCGCGCACCTCGGCCGCCTCGCTGATCGTCCGCTTCACCGAGACCATGAACGGCATCCGCCCGGTGCAGGCCTTCCGCCGGGAGAAGGCCAACGACGCCGCCTTCGCCGTGGTCAACCGGCAGTCCGCCACCGCCACCGCGGACGGCCTGCTGGAGATCGCCCGCTACGTCGGCCTCTCCCGCCTCACCGCCAACCTGTGGTTCGCCGGCGTGGTGCTGCTCGGCGCCTACCTGGTCGTCGACGACGCGCTGGAGCTGGGCGTGCTCACCGCCTTCGCGCTCTACCTGCGCCGGCTCTTCGACCCGGTCGACCAGCTGGCGATGTTCCTGAACAGCTACCAGTCGGCCGCCGCCGCCCTGGAGAAGATCGCCGGCCTGCTCGCCCACGAGCCGACCGTCGCCGAGCCGGCCGAACCCGCCGAGCTGCCGGAGGCCTCCGGCCAGGGCCGCGCGGTCGCCTTCGAGGGCACCCGCTTCGCCTACCGGACGGGCAAGGAGGTGCTGCCGGCCTTCGACCTGCTGATCCCCGCCGGGCAGACGGTCGCGGTGGTCGGCGCGACGGGCGCGGGCAAGTCCACGGTCGCCAAGCTGCTGGCCCGCTTCTACGACCCGACCGACGGCCGGATCCGGCTGGACGGCGTGGACCTGCGCGACCTGGCCACCCCCGAACTGCGGCGCGGCGTGGTGATGGTGACCCAGGAGTCCTTCCTGTTCTCCGGCACCGTCGCCGAGAACATCGCGGTCGGCCGCCCCGGCGCCACCCGGGAGGAGGTCGAGCAGGCCGCCCGGGACATCGGCGCGTACGAGTTCATCGCCGCCCTGCCGGACGGCTTCGACACCGACGTGCGCAAGCGCGGCGGCCGGATCTCGGCCGGCCAGCGCCAGCTGGTGGCCTTCGCCCGCGCGCTGCTGGCCGACCCGGCGGTGCTGATCCTGGACGAGGCGACCAGCTCGCTGGACGTCCCCGGGGAGCAGGCCGTGCAGCGGGCCATGCGCACCGTGCTGGCCGGCCGGACGGCCGTGATCATCGCCCACCGGCTCTCCACCGTGGAGATCGCCGACCGTGTCCTGGTGATGGACCAGGGCCGGATCGTGGAGGATGGCTCCCCACAGGAGCTGATCGACGGCTCCGGCCGTTTCGCCGCCCTCCACCGGGCCTGGCGGGACAGCCTGGTCTAGGGCCCCGCCCCGGACCCCACGAATGTGCCCGTCCGGGTGCGCCGTCACGCACCCGGCCGGGCATTCCCCACTTCCCGCACGGAGGTACGCGGGCGGCCGCCCACCCGGTTCACCACCGGTGGACGGCCGCCCGCGGCCTCAGCGCAGCAGCCCCGCGTCCATCCCGGCCGACTCGGCCGGCAGCGCGACCAGCCCCAGCTCGGCCGGCGAGGCCAGCCGCGGGTGCGCGGGCAGCACCCGGACGGTGTAGCCGAACGGGCCGGTCCGGCAGAGCTCCAGCGAGCCCTCGTAGCGGATCCGGCCGTCCAGATCGGGCCCGCCGACCGGCTTGAGGGCGAGCAGGCAGGCGTCCGAGATCCGGTCCCGCTCGTCCACCCGGCCGGAGACCGCCTGCACCTCGACGTCGCCCGGCCGCAGCGTCCCGAGCGCGACCTGCACCCGCAGCTCCAGCGAACTGCCCAGCTCCTGCGCCTCGGTCGGGCAGTCCGCCTCGACGTGCTCGACCCGGACGGCCGGCCAGGCCTCCCGGACCGTCGCCTTCCAGAGCGCCAGCTCCCGCGCGCCGTGGCCGTGCTGCCCGGCCAGCTCCCGCTGGGCCTGCGCCGCCGGGGCGTACAGCCGCTCGACGTACTCCCGGACCATCCGCCCGGCCAGCACCTTGGGCCCGAGGGTGACCAGGGTGTGCCGGACCATGGCGATCCACTGCTGCGGCAGCCCGTCCGCGTCCCGGTCGTAGAACCGGGCGGCGACCTGGTTCTCGATCAGGTCGTAGAGCGCGGCCGCCTCGATGTCGTCGCGCCGCTCGGCCTCGCCGCTGTCCGGGTCGAGCGCCCCGCCGCTCTCGTCGGCCGTGGGGATCGCCCAGCCGTTGCGGCCGTCGAACCACTCGTCCCACCAGCCGTCCAGGACGGACAGGTTGAGGCAGCCGTTGAGCGCCGCCTTCATCCCGGAGGTGCCGCAGGCCTCCAGCGGGCGCAGCGGGTTGTTCAGCCAGACGTCGCAGCCCGGGTAGAGGCGCTGGGCCATCGCCATGTCGTAGTCCGGCAGGAAGACGATCCGGTGCCGCACCGCCGGGTCGTCGGCGAAGGCGACCATCTGCTGGATCAGCCGCTTGCCGCCGTCGTCCGCCGGGTGGGCCTTGCCGGCGACCACGATCTGCACCGGCCGGGTGGGGTGCAGCAGCAGCGCGCGCAGCCGCTCCTGGTCGCGCAGCATCAGGGTGAGCCGCTTGTACGAGGGCACCCGGCGGGCGAAGCCGATGGTGAGCACGTCGGGGTCGAGCACCGAGGAGACCCAGCCGAGCTCGGCCTCGCCGGCCCCGCGCCGGCGCCAGGAGGCGTGCAGCCGACGGCGGGCCTCCTCCACCAGCTGGGCCCGCAGGGCGCGCCGCAGTTGCCAGACCTCGGTGTTGCCGATCCGCTCCAGGCCCGTCCAGCGCTTGCTCTCGCCGGTGGTCATCGCCTCCTCGGCGCGCTCGGCGCCGATCTCGGCGGCGCCGAGCCGGACCACCGCCGGGTCGATCCAGGTGGCGGCGTGCACGCCGTTGGTGACCGAGGTGATCGGCACCTCGGCCGGGTCGAAGCCGGGCCACAGGCCGTTGAACATCGAGCGGCTGACCTCGCCGTGCAGGGTGGAGACCCCGTTGGCTCGCTGGGCCAGCCGCAGGCCCATGGCGGCCATGTTGAAGAGCTTCGGGTCCCCGTCCTGCCAGCTCTCGGCGCCGAGCGCGAGCACCTGCTCGACCGGCACGCCGGGCAGCGCGGCGTCGCCGCCGAAGTGGCGGGCGACCAGCTCGCGGTCGAAGCGGTCGATGCCGGCCGGGACGGGCGTGTGGGTGGTGAAGAGGGTGCCGGCCCGGACGGCCTCCAGGGCGGCGGCGAAGTCGAGGCCGGTCCGGTCGTCGGCGACCAGTTCGCGGATGCGCTCCACGCCGAGGAAGCCGGCGTGGCCCTCGTTGGTGTGGAAGACATCGGGGGCGGGGTGCCCGGTGAGCCGGCAGTAGGCGCGCACCGCCCGGACGCCGCCGATGCCGAGCAGCATCTCCTGGAGCAGCCGGTGCTCGCTGCCGCCGCCGTACAGCCGGTCGGTGACGTCCCGCTCGGCGGGCGAGTTGGCCTCGATGTCGGAGTCGAGCAGCAGCAGCGGGACCCGCCCGACCTGGGCCTTCCAGATGTGGGCGGCCAGGGTGCGGCCGCCGGGCAGGGCCAGGTCGACCCGGCCGGGGGTGCCGTCGGCCTCCCGCAGCAGGCTGACCGCGAGTTCGTCCGGGTCGAGCAGCGGATAGCGCTCCTGCTGCCAGCCGTCCCGGCTCAGGGACTGGCGGAAGTAGCCGTGCCGGTAGAACAGGCCGACGCCGACGACCGGCACGCCGAGGTCGCTGGCGGCCTTGAGGTGGTCGCCGGCCAGGATGCCGAGCCCGCCGGAGTACTGGGGCAGCGCGGCGGCGATGCCGTACTCGGGCGAGAAGTAGGCGATCGCGGCGGGCAGCGGGGCGGCGTCGGACTGCTGCCGGGTCTGGTACCAGCGGGGGCCGGTCAGGTACTCGCGCAGGTCGTCGGCGAGGTCGCCGAGTCTGCGCAGGAAGCGCCGGTCGGCGGCGAGCGCGGCCAGCCGGGCGGCCGGGACCTCCCCGAGCAGCCGCACCGGGTCCTCGCCGGTCGCGGCCCAGACCTCCGGGTCCACGGACCGGAAGAGGTCCCTGGTCTCGGGGTGCCAGGACCAGCGCAGGTTGAGGGCCAGCTCGTGCAGCGGCTGGAGTTGTTCGGGCAGGACGGTGCGGACGGTGAATCTGCGGATTGCCTTCACGGCGTGAAGCGTAGCCGTGGCGGTCGGCCGGACAGTGCGTCAAGTGGACTATTGGGCATCCGTTCGGGCTATTGATGAGATCGCATTCGGCGCATTGGACTGCACGGGGGGCGCGCGAGGCGCACATTTCGGGGGCCCGCGCTACCAATACGTGAACTCTTCGGTACGGCTTCATTTCCGATGGCGCATCCACCCGGGAGAAGGCCCGAAACTACTGTCGTACCGCTGCAAAAACCTTGTCGCCGGTGCGAGGATGACCGAAGGTCGTTGATGCAGTGGGGAGTACGACGACGGGTGGCGTCCCCCGCGAAGCAGCACGTCCGAATCCTTTTCGTGTTGTCCGTTCCCGTCCTTCTTAGCCCATTCGGCGCTCACCGCGCACGGACGCGTGTCCTCCCTACCGGCCCGCTCGTTCACGGGTGGACCGGGTCGGCCGGGGCGCGCCCGGCGGAGGCGTGCGCCGGGACGCACACGGGCTCCGGGGCGTCCCACCGCCGGCTCGGCGGGCGCCGGGCAGGTTGCCGGGAACAGCGGCGCGGGCAGGCTTCCGGTCGCACGTCCTCCCCACCCAGCAGTCCTCCGGTACTCCCCCGGCCCGTACCCAGGCCCGCGGGGAGCTGCCGCCGATCTCGGGCAGGAGCTTGGCATGCACGGCGACACGCGGGACCAGTCCACACCGGTGGCCGAAGGCCTCGACGCAGCGGTCGCGGAATCCGCCGGACGGATGGATTCTGACACTCGGACAGATCCGGCGATGCCGGCGCCGAGGGCCTCCGGGGCGGTCCGTGCCGGATCCTCCGAATCCGAAGCCCCCTCGACGGCCCGGCACCCCGCGGCCGAGGAGGACCGGGCGGCGGCACCCCGCAGGCGCACCACCACCACGCGCCGCACCACCGCCACCACCCCGAAGACCGCAGCTCCGAAGGCCGCCACCGCGGAGGCCGCCGGGTCCGCCTCCGCGAAGGCCCCGGCCACCGGGGCGACCGCCCGGAAGGCCCCCGCTCGCAAGCCCTCCGCCCGCAAGACGACAGAGAGCGACACCGTGATCGGCCGCATCCCCGTCCTGGACGTCAGTCCCCTCGTCGACGCCGGCCGCCGCCCGGCCAAGGCCGTCGTCGGCGAGACCTTCCTGGTCACCGCGACCGTCTTCCGCGAGGGCCACGACGCCGTCAACGCCAACGTGGTGCTGCGCGACCCGCGCGGCCGCAGCGGCCCGTGGACGCCGATGCGCGAACTGGCCGAGGGCACCGACCGCTGGGGCGCGTACGTCACCCCGACCGCGCCCGGCCGCTGGTCGTACCTGGTGGAGGCGTGGAGCGACCCGGTCGCCACCTGGCGCCGGACCGCCTCGGTGAAGCTGCCCGCCGGGATCGACACCGCGCTGGTCCTGGAGGAGGGCGCCCGGCTGCTGGAGCAGGCCGCGGCCGGGGTGCCCAAGAAGGAGGGCCGCGCCGACGTGCTGGCCGCCGCCGACGCGCTGCGCGACCAGACCCTGCCGCCGCTGTCCCGGCTGGCCGCCGCGCTCGCCCCCGAGGTGCTCGACGCGCTGGTCCGCCACCCGCTGCGCGAGCTGCTCAGCGCCTCCCGCCCGATGCCGCTCCAGGTCGACCGCGAGCGCGCGCTGTTCGGCTCCTGGTACGAGTTCTTCCCCCGGTCGGAGGGCGCCGTGGTGGACCCGGCCGGCGTCGAGCCGCCGCGCCCTGGCAACCTGCGCAGCGCCGCCGAACGCCTGCCGGCCGTCGCCGCGATGGGCTTCGACGTGGTCTACCTGCCGCCGGTCCACCCGATCGGCCGAGCCTTCCGCAAGGGCCCGGACAACACCCTGACGGCCGGCCCGCACGACGTCGGCTCGCCCTGGGCGATCGGCTCCCCCGAGGGCGGCCACGACGCCGTCCACCCGGACCTCGGCACCATCGAGGACTTCGACCACTTCGTCGCCGAGGCCAAGGCGCTGCACCTGGAGGTGGCGCTGGACTTCGCCCTCCAGTGCTCCCCCGACCACCCCTGGGTGAACAAGCATCCGGAATGGTTCAGCCACCGCACGGACGGCACCATCGCGTACGCCGAGAATCCGCCGAAGAAGTACCAGGACATCTATCCGGTCAACTTCGACCAGGACATGGACGGAATCGTCAAGGAAACCATCCGGATCCTCCGGTTCTGGATGTCGCACGGCGTCCGGATCTTCCGGGTCGACAACCCGCACACCAAACCGGTGGTGTTCTGGGAGAAGGTGCTCGCCGACGTCGCCCGGACCGACCCCGACGTGGTGTTCCTGGCGGAGGCCTTCACCCGCCCCGCGATGATGCACACCCTGGCGAAGATCGGTTTCCACCAGTCGTACACGTACTTCACCTGGCGCACCACCAAACCGGAACTCACCGACTACCTCACCGAACTCAGCGGTGACGCCGCCGCCTACATGCGGCCCAACTTCTTCGCCAACACGCCGGACATCCTGCACGAGTACCTCCAGCACGGCGGCCGGGCCGCCTTCGCGATCCGCGCGGTGCTCGCCGCCACCCTCTCCCCCAGCTACGGCGTCTACGCCGGCTTCGAGCTGTACGAGAACGAGCCGGCCCACCCGGGCTCCGAGGAGTACCTCCACTCGGAGAAGTACGAACTGCGCCCGCGCGACTGGAGCCGCACCGACACCCTGGCCCCGCTGCTGACCGTGCTGAACCGGCTGCGCCGCCGCCACCCCGCCCTCCAGCAGCTGCGCGACCTGCGCTTCCACCCCACCGACAACGACCAGGTGCTCGCCTACTCCAAGACCGCGACCACCCCCGAGGGGCTCACCGACCAGGTCGTCACCGTGGTGAACCTCGACCCGCACCACGTCCAGGAGGCCACCGTCACGCTCGACGGCGACGGCCCGTACGCGGTGCACGACGAGCTCACCGGCGCCGTCTACACCTGGGGCCGGCACAACTACGTCCGGCTCGATCCCTCAGCCGAGCCGGCTCACCTCCTCACGGTTCGGAGGAACCCAGCGTGACAGTGAACGAGCCCGTCCCCGACACCTTCCCCGAGACCTCGAAGAAGAAGCTCGACCCGCAGTGGTTCAAGCGTGCGGTCTTCTACGAGGTGCTGGTGCGGTCCTTCCAGGACAGCAACGGCGACGGTGTCGGGGACCTCAAGGGGCTCACGGCCAAGCTCGACTACCTCCAGTGGCTCGGGATCGACTGCCTCTGGCTCCCCCCGTTCTTCGCCTCGCCGCTGCGCGACGGCGGGTACGACGTCTCCGACTACACCTCGGTGCTGCCGGAGTTCGGCGACCTCGCCGACTTCATGGAGTTCGTCGACGCCGCCCACGCCCGCGGCATGCGCATCGTGATCGACTTCGTCATGAACCACACCAGCGACCAGCACCCGTGGTTCCAGGCCTCCCGCTCCGACCCGGACGGGCCCTACGGCGACTTCTACATGTGGGCCGACGACGACAAGCAGTACCCGGACGCCCGGATCATCTTCGTCGACACCGAGACCTCCAACTGGACCTACGACCCGGTCCGCAAGCAGTACTTCTGGCACCGCTTCTTCTCGCACCAGCCGGACCTCAACTACGACAACCCCCGGGTCCAGGACGAGATGATCGCCGGGCTGCGGTTCTGGCTCGACCTCGGCATCGACGGCTTCCGGCTGGACGCGGTGCCGTACCTGTTCGCCCGCGAGGGCACCAACTGCGAGAACCTCCCGGAGACCCACGAGTTCCTCCAGCGGGTCCGCAAGGAGATCGACGCCAACTACCCGGACACCGTGCTGCTCGCCGAGGCCAACCAGTGGCCGGAGGACGTCGTCGACTACTTCGGCGACTTCGCCTCCGGCGGCGACGAGTGCCACATGGCGTTCCACTTCCCGGTGATGCCCCGGATCTTCATGGCGGTGCGCCGGGAGTCCCGCTACCCGGTGTCCGAGATCCTCGCCAAGACCCCGCAGATCCCCGGCGGCTGCCAGTGGGGCATCTTCCTGCGCAACCACGACGAGCTGACCCTGGAGATGGTCACCGACGAGGAGCGCGACTACATGTACGCGGAGTACGCCAAGGACCCGCGGATGCGCGCCAACGTGGGCATCCGCCGCCGGCTCGCCCCGCTGCTGGAGAACGACCGCAACCAGATCGAGCTGTTCACCGCGCTGCTGCTCTCCCTGCCCGGCTCGCCGGTCCTCTACTACGGGGACGAGATCGGCATGGGCGACAACATCTGGCTCGGCGACCGGGACGGCGTGCGCACCCCGATGCAGTGGACCCCGGACCGCAACGCGGGTTTCTCCTCCGCCGACCCGGGCAGGCTCAGTCTGCCGCCCATCATGGACCCGGTGTACGGCTATCAGGTGACCAACGTCGAAGCGCAGCAGAGCAGTTCGAGCTCCCTGCTGCACTGGACGCGTCGCATGATCGAGATCCGCAAGCTCAATCCGGCGTTCGGCCTCGGCAGCTACGCCGAACTGCCCTCCAGCAACCCCGCCGTGCTGGCCTTCGTGCGCGAGTACGAGGGGGACCTGGTCATGTGCGTGAACAACTTCTCGCGGTTCGCGCAGCCGACCGAGCTGGACCTGCGGCAGTACGGCGGGCGGTACCCGGTCGAGCTGATCGGCGGGGTGCGCTTCCCGTCGATCGGCGAGTGGCCCTACCTGCTCACCCTGGCCGGGCACGGCTTCTACTGGTTCCAGCTCCGGCAGCCCCCGCGCCTGAGCGGGACCAGGCGATCGAAGTAACGATCCGCCGCACGTGGCACAGCAGCCGTGAACAGCACCACCAGACCCTCCGGGGGCGCGAGTTGAACCCCCGCGCCCCCGGAGTTCTCTGCACCACCGCGTACGGAGAACAGCCCAACGGCCACCCACACGAAGGCGTGACACCCGAGCCGTGCTCGCGTGCCGCGACCGCCGCGCCGCCGCAATCCGGAAGACTGACGGACCCGGCCACGACCCGTCGGGCAGTCCGCGTGCTTCCGGGGAAAGGGAGCCATGTCCGAAACCTCCCGTTCTCAAGCCCACCTCCAGGACGACGCCCCCACCGGTCCCGCCACCCCCGCGGGCACCCGGGGCGCCGGGGCCCGGAGAACCGCCCTGGGCGTCAGCGAACTCGTCCAGGCGGCCCTGCCACTGATCGCCTCCTGGCTGCCCACCCAGCGCTGGTACGCCGGCAAGGGGAGGCCCATCACCGGCCTCACCCCGGCCGTCGGCACCCCGCTGCAGGTCGGCGACCCGGCCCTGCTGCACCTCCTGCTGCGGGTCGAGCACGCCACCACGGCCGGCGCCCCGCACGGCGACATCTACCAGCTGCTGCTCGGCATCCGCTCCGGCGGACTCGGGGACATCGGGCCCGCCGCCGTGCTCGGCCGGCTCAGCCAGGGCCCGTACGACGGCGCGACCCTCTACGACGCGGTGCACGACCCCGAACTCACCGGACGGCTGCTCGAACACCTGGCCACCGGGGACCGCTTCGGCGCGCTCTCCTTCCGCCGCACCCCCGGCTCCGGACTGCCCGCCAACCTCCCCGGCCGCGCCTCCACCGCCGAGCAGTCCAACAGCTCGGTCATCTACGGCACCTCGTACATCCTCAAGCTGTTCCGCCGCATCCACCCCGGCACCAACCCCGACCTCGAACTGTCGCTCGCGCTCTCCCGGGCCGGCTCCACCCGCATCCCCCGGGTCGCCGCCTGGTTCGAGAGCCGGATGGAACGCGCCGAACCCGCCACCCTCGGACTCCTGCAGCGCTACCTGCCGGACGCCGAGGACGGCTGGGAACTCGCCCTCGACCAGGTCGGCCGGCTCAAGGGGGACCGCTCCCCCGGCAACTTCGCCATCGAGGCGCACCGGCTCGGCCGGGCCACCGCCGAGGTGCACCGGGTCCTCGCCCGCTCGATGCCCGTCGCCCGGCTCGACCGCGCCCAGACCGGACGGCTGGCCGGCGCCATGGCCGACCGGCTGGACAGCGCCGTCGCCGCCGTCCCCGGCCTGCTGCGCTTCCGGGCCGCCCTGCGCACCGCCTTCCAGCAGCTCGCCGACGCCCACCCGGACGGCCTGCCGGTCCAGCGCATCCACGGCGACCTCCACCTCGGACAGGCCATGCGCACCCCGCACGGCTGGGTGCTGCTGGACTTCGAGGGCGAGCCCGCCAAGTCCGTCAACGAGCGCCGCGAACCGCAGCCCGCCCTGCGCGACGTCGCCGCGATGCTGCGCTCCTTCGACTACGCGGCCGCCCACCTGCTGGCCGGCGGCCCCGTCGACCCGGAACTGGCCCACCTGGCCGCCGCCTGGGCCCAGCGCAACCGCACCGCCTACGGCGCCGGCTACACCGCCGGCGGCGGCGCCGACCCGGCCGCCTCGCCGGAGCTGATGCGGGCGCTGGAGATCGACAAGGCGGTCTACGAGGTGGTGTACGAGGCCCGGCACCGGCCGAGCTGGCTGCCGATCCCGCTGGCCGCGATCAACCGGCTCGCCCTGTCCGTCTGACCGGCCCTTCCCGTACCCACGCCTTTTCCGCACCGCCCGATTCCCGCACCGCCCGTTCACGCACCACTCGTTTCCGCACCACGCGTCTCCCGTCCCACCCGTTTCCTGTCCCGACCGTTTCCTGTCCCGCCCGCAGGAGTTCGCCCACCCCGCCGCAGGAGGACCCCGCCGTGACGCCGATCGACCCGACCGGCCGCCCCACCCGCCCCGTACCGGCCACCTTCCTGGCCGGACCGCTCCCCGCCGAAGGCCACACCGGCCACGAGCACGGGGCGCACCGGGCGGCCGAGGAGGAGGGGGGCGCCGGCACCGGCTCGGAGCCCCCGGCCACCCTCCCGTCCCCTGCCGACCCACTCGCGGCCCCGCAGCCCCGGGAGGCCGAGCGCCCGGCCCCCACCGGGGCGCTGCGGCTGCCCGAGGCGCCGCTGCCGCCGGCCGAGGTCGACCGGCTGGTGGGCGGGCAGCACCACGACCCGCACGCGCTGCTCGGCGCGCACCCGGTGCACGGCGGCACGGCGATCCGGGTGCTGCGCCCGTTCGCCGAGCGGGTGGTCGTCGAGACCGCCCACGGCCCGGCCGAACTCACCCACCAGCAGAGCGGGTTGTTCACCGGCCTGGTGGCCGGCGGCGAACCGCCGGAGTACACCCTGCTGGTGACGTACCCCGACGGCGAGCCGCTGCGCCAGCACGACGGCTACCGCACCCCGCCCACCCTCGGCGAACTCGACCTGCACCTGATCTCCGAGGGCCGGCACGAGCAGCTGTGGCGGGCGCTCGGCTCGCACGTGCGCACCGTCGACGGGGTGGCCGGCACCGCCTTCGCGGTCTGGGCGCCGAACGCCGTCGGGGTGCGGCTGATCGGCGGCTTCAACCACTGGAACGGCACCGGGCACCCGATGCGCTCGCTCGGCTCGTCCGGGATCTGGGAGCTGTTCGTCCCCGGCCTGGCCGAGGGCGCCACCTACAAGTACGAGGTGCACACCCGGCAGGGCTGGGTGCTGGACAAGGCCGACCCGCTGGCCCGGGCCGCCCAGTGCCCGCCCGGCACCGCCTCGGTGGTCACCTCCTCCGACTACGCCTGGCAGGACGGCGAGTGGATGGCCCGCCGGGCCCGCGCCGCGCACCACCGGGCCCCGATGTCGGTGTACGAGCTGCACCTGCCCTCCTGGCGGCCGGACCTCACCACCTACCGCGCCATCGCCGAGGAACTGCCGCGCTACCTCCAGGAGTTGAACTTCACCCACGTGGAGCTCATGCCGGTGATGGAGCACCCCTTCGGCGGCTCCTGGGGCTACCAGGTGTCCGGCTACTACGCCCCCACCGCCCGGCTCGGCGGCCCCGACGACTTCCGGTACCTGGTGGACACCCTGCACCGGCACGGCATCGGCGTGATCGTCGACTGGGTGCCCGCGCACTTCCCCAAGGACGACTTCGCGCTCGCCCGCTTCGACGGCGAGCCGCTGTACGAGCCCGCCGACCCGCTGCGCGCCGAGCACCCCGACTGGGGGACGCTGGAGTTCGACTACGGCCGCAAGGAGGTGCGCAACTTCCTCGTCGCCAACGCGGTGTACTGGTGCGAGGAGTTCCACGTCGACGGCCTGCGGGTGGACGCCGTCGCCTCGATGCTCTACCTCGACTACTCCCGCGAGGGCGGCGACTGGACGCCCAACCGGTTCGGCGGCCGGGAGAACCTGGACGCCGCCTCCTTCCTCCAGGAGATGAACGCCACCGTCTACCGGCGCTGCCCGGGCGCGGTGACCATCGCCGAGGAGTCCACCGCCTGGGACGGGGTCACCCGCCCCACCGACGCCGGCGGCCTCGGCTTCGGGCTGAAGTGGAACATGGGCTGGATGCACGACTCGCTGGTCTACATGTCCAAGGAGCCGGTGCACCGCAAGTACCACCACAACGAGATCACCTTCTCGATGGTGTACGCCTACTCCGAGAACTACGTCCTGCCGATCTCGCACGACGAGGTGGTGCACGGCAAGCGGGCGCTGGTCTCCAAGATGCCCGGCGACTGGTGGCAGCAGCGCGCCAACCACCGCGCCTACCTCGGCTTCATGTGGTCCCACCCGGGCAAGCAGCTGCTGTTCATGGGGCAGGAGTTCGCCCAGGGCGCGGAGTGGGACCACGAGCAGGGCCCGCAGTGGTGGGTGCTCGACGAGCGGTGGCCGGCCCACGAGGAGCACCTCGGGGTGCGCCGGCTGGTCCGCGACCTCAACCGGCGCTACCTCGACACCCCGGCGCTGTGGGAGCTGGACACCGTCCCCGAGGGCTTCCGCTGGCTCGACGGCGGCGCCGCCGAGGACAACCTGCTCTCCTTCGTCCGGTACGCGGCCGACGGCTCGCCGCTGGTCGCGGTCTGCAACTTCTCGCCGGTCGTCCGGCACGGCCACCGGGTCGGGCTGCCCCGGCTGGCGGGCCGCGACCAGCTGTGGGAGGAGGCGCTGAACACCGACGCCGAGGAGTACGGCGGCAGCGGCGTCGGCAACTCCCACCCGGTCAAGGCCGAGCCGGTGGAGTGGGACGGCCAGCCCCGGTCCGCCGAACTGGTCCTCCCCCCGCTCTCCACCGTCTGGCTCCGCCCCGCACGCTGAGCGCTGAGCGCCGGGCGCCTCCGGTGCCCCGGACGCCCCGGGTGCCCGCCCCGTCGGCGGGCACCCGGGGCGGGACCTCCGCCCCTTGCCCGAACCCCGTCGCTCTGCTCGCGGACACCCGTTCGGGGTGCGAAGGTATGGTCGATATGACCACTTTCCGAGACGACGGGACGGAGACATCCACGTGGCGCGCAGCGTGTACGTGACCGGCATCGACCGGGGGGACGGCCGCCAGGCGGTCGAACTCGGGGTCATGGAACTGCTCACCCGCCAGGTGGACCGGGTCGGGGTGTTCCGCCCGCTGGTGCACGCCGCCCCCGGGCAGCCGGGCTCCGACCACGTGGTCGAGCTGCTGCGCGGCCGCTACCGGCTCGACCTGCCCAGCAGCGAGCTGTACGGCCTCGGCTACGAGGAGGCCGCCGCCCTCCAGGCCGCCCACGGGCAGGACGAACTGGTCTCCGCCCTGGTCGACCGCTTCCACGCGCTGGAGCGGCGCTGCCAGGCCGTCCTGGTGCTCGGCACCGACTTCGCCGACACCAGCATCCCGGACGAACTCGCCTTCAACGCCCGCCTGGCCAACGAGTTCGGCGCCGCCGTGCTGCCGGTGGTCGGCGGGCACGGCGAGGACCCCGAGACGGTGGTCGCCGAGCTGCTGGGCGCCCACCGCGCCTACACCGACCTCGGCTGCCAGACCCTGGCGATGATCGCCAACCGGGTCGCCCCCGGCGCCAAGCAGCGCATCCAGCGCGCCCTCACCGAGAAGCTGCCCGTCCCCGCCTACGTCATCCCGGAGGAGCCGGCCCTGGCCGCGCCCACCGTCGCCCAGCTGGTCGAGGCGACCGGCGCCGAGGTGCTGCTCGGGGACGCCGCCGGCCTCGCCCGGGACGTGCGCGGCTACGTCTTCGGCGGCGCCATGCTGCCCACCTTCCTGGACGCGCTGACCGAGGGCGCCCTGGTGGTCACCCCCGGGGACCGCGCCGACCTGGTGATCGGCTCGCTGGCCGCGCACGCCGCCGGCGCCCCGCCGATCGCCGGCGTGCTGCTGACGCTCGGCCAGCACCCCGGCCCCAACGTGATGGCACTGGCCGCCCGGCTCGCCCCCGGCACCCCGGTCGCGGTCGTCCCCGAGGGCAGCTGGCCCACCGCCGCCCACCTGACCCACCTGGAGGGCAAGCTCACCTCGGCCAGCCCCCGGAAGGCCGAGATCGCCCTCGGCCTGTTCGAACTGCACGTCGACACCGCCGAGTTGACCAACCTGATCGAGGTCGGCCGGTCCGAGCGGGTCACCCCGATGATGTTCGAGCACGAGCTGCTGGAGCGCGCCCGGGGCACCCGCCGGCACGTCGTCCTGCCGGAGGGCACCGAGGAGCGGGTGCTGCGCGCCGCCGAGATCCTGCTGCGCCGCAACATCTGCGACCTCACCCTGCTCGGCGAGGCGGACGCCGTCCGCCGCAAGGCGTCGAGCCTGAGCATCGACCTCCCCGCCGAGGACCCGGCCGCCGACCGCGCCCAGGTGCGGATCGTCGACCCGGCCACCAGCCCGCTGCGCCGCCAGTTCGCCGAGCTGTACGCGAAGCTGCGCGCCCACAAGGGGATGACCGTCGAACTGGCCCTGGACGTGGTCACCGACGTCTCGTACTTCGGCACCCTGATGGTCCAGGAGGGCATCGCGGACGGCATGGTCTCCGGCGCGGCGCACTCCACCGCCGCCACCATCCGGCCCGCCTTCGAGGTGATCAAGACCTCGCCGGGCGCCTCGATCGTCTCCTCGGTCTTCTTCATGTGCCTGGCCGACCGGGTGCTGGTGTACGGCGACTGCGCGGTCAACCCCGACCCGGACGCCCAGCAGCTGGCCGACATCGCCATCCAGTCGGCCGCCACCGCCGCCCAGTTCGGGGTGGAGCCGCGGGTCGCGATGCTCTCGTACTCGACCGGCACCTCCGGCTCCGGCGCGGACGTCGACAAGGTCCGCAAGGCCACCGAACTGGTCCGCGAGCTGCGGCCGGACATCCTGGTCGAGGGCCCGATCCAGTACGACGCGGCGGTGGACGCCCGGGTCGCGGCCACCAAGCTGCCGGGCTCCCCGGTGGCCGGGCGGGCCACCGTGCTGATCTTCCCGGACCTCAACACCGGCAACAACACCTACAAGGCGGTCCAGCGCTCGGCCGGGGCCGTCGCCGTCGGCCCGGTGCTCCAGGGGCTGCGCAAGCCCGTCAACGACCTCTCCCGCGGGGCGCTGGTGCAGGACATCGTCAACACCGTCGCGATCACCGCCATCCAGTCCCAGGACCACGCCTCCCAGGACCGCACCTCCCAGGACCTCGCGTCGGACAGCAAGGAGCTCCCCGCATGAGCAAGGGCACCCGCGTCCTCGTCCTGAACGCCGGCTCCTCGTCGGTGAAGTACCAGCTGATCGACATGCTGGACGGGGCCAGGCTGGCCGCCGGGCTGGTCGAGCGGATCGGCGAGGCCGGCGGGCGGCTGGTGCACACCCCGCGCACCGGCGGGCCGCGCGAGACCGTCCAGGCCTTCCCGGACCACGCCGCCGCGCTCAAGGCCGTCGCCGAGGAGCTGTCCGCCGACGGCGTCGGGCTGGACTCCCCCGAGCTGGCCGCGATCGGCCACCGGGTGGTGCACGGCGGCCTGCGGTTCACCGAGCCGACCGTGATCACCGACGACGTGCTCAAGGAGATCCGCCGGCTGATCCCGGTCGCCCCGCTGCACAACCCGGCCAACATCACCGGCATCGAGGTCGCCCGGGCCCTGCGCCCCGACCTCCCCCAGGTGGCCGTCTTCGACACCGCCTTCCACGCCTCGATGCCCGAGTACTCGGCCCGGTACGCGATCGACAAGGACGTCGCCGACCGGCACCGGGTGCGCCGCTACGGCTTCCACGGCACCTCGCACCAGTACGTCTCGCGGGCCACCGCCCGGCTGCTCGGCAAGGACCCGGCCGAGGTCAACGTGATCGTGCTGCACCTGGGCAACGGCGCCTCCGCCTCGGCCGTCGCCGGCGGCCGCTGCGTGGACACCTCGATGGGCCTGACCCCGCTGGAGGGCCTGGTCATGGGCACCCGATCGGGCGACATCGACGCCGGCGTGGTGTTCCACCTGCACCGGGTCGGCGGGCTGTCCGTGGACGAGATCGACGACCTGCTCAACCGCCGCAGCGGCCTGCGCGGGCTGTGCGGCGAGAACGACATGCGCGAGATCATGCGCCGGGCCGACGAGGGGGACGCGGACGCGAAGCTCGCGTTCGACTCGTACGTCCACCGGCTGCGCAAGTACATCGGCGGCTACTACGCGGTGCTCGGCCGGGTGGACGCGATCGCGTTCACCGCCGGGGTCGGGGAGAACGCGGCGCCGGTGCGCGCGGCGGCCACCGCGGGACTGGAGGAACTGGGCATCGCCGTCGACCCGGAACTGAACTCGGTGCGGTCCGGCGAGGCCCGGATCGTCTCGCCCGAGTACGCACGGGTGGCGGTCGCCGTGGTGCCCACCGACGAGGAGCTGGAGATCGCCCGACAGACCTTCGCGCTGGTGCACCGGGAACGCCGGGAGTCCGAGGACTGACACGGATCCGTCTCACTCCTCGGAAGCTTTCGTCGGCGATTCCTCCCGGTGCGTGCCGAATGCACCTATAACACGAACGGATAGACTGATCCATATGCGCCGAGCGAAAATTGTCTGCACCCTGGGTCCGGCGACGGACTCCTACGAACAGCTGAAGGCCATCGTCGAGGCGGGCATGAACGTCGCCCGACTGAACATGAGCCACGGCAACCACGCGGACCACGAGGAGCGGTACCGCAAGGTCCGCCAGGTCTCGGAGGACACCGGCAAGGCCATCGGCGTCCTGGCCGACCTCCAGGGTCCGAAGATCCGTCTGGCGACCTTCGCCAACGGCCCGGTGACCGTCGACAACGGCGACGAGTTCACCATCACCACCGAGGACGTCCCCGGTGACCAGCACATCTGCGGCACCACCTACAAGGGCCTGCCCGGCGACGTGAAGGCCGGCGACCCGATCCTGATCAACGACGGCGTCATCGCCCTGGAGGTCGTCAGCGTCGACGGCCCGCGGGTGAAGACCGTGGTGGTCGAGGGCGGCGTGCTCTCGAACAACAAGGGCATCAACCTGCCCGGCGCGGCCGTGAACGTGCCCGCCCTGTCCGAGAAGGACAAGGACGACCTGCGCTTCGCGCTGCGCCTGGGCGTCGACATGATCGCCCTGTCCTTCGTCCGCAACGCGGACGACATCAAGGACGTCCACGAGGTCATGGACGAGGTCGGCATCCGCGTGCCGGTCATCGCCAAGATCGAGAAGCCGCAGGCCGTCGAGGCCATGGAGGAGATCGTCCTCGCCTTCGACGCCATCATGGTCGCCCGCGGCGACCTGGCCGTGGAGTACCCGCTGGAGCGGGTGCCGCTGGTCCAGAAGCAGCTGATCACCCTGGCCCGCCGCAACGCCAAGCCGGTCATCGTCGCCACCCAGATGATGGAGTCGATGATCCACGCCTCGCGCCCGACCCGCGCCGAGGTCTCCGACGTCGCCAACGCCATCCTGGACGGCGCCGACGCGGTCATGCTGTCCGCCGAGTCGAGCGTCGGCAAGTACCCCGTCGAGACCGTCCGCACCATGGCCCGGATCTGCGAGACGGCCGAGGGCGAGCTGCTCGCCCAGGGCCTCCAGCCGCTCAACCCGGGCCGCAAGCCGCGCACCCAGGGCGGCTCCGTCGCCCGCGCCGCGTGCGAGCTGGGCGACTTCCTGGACGGCAAGGCGCTGGTCGCCTTCACCAAGTCCGGCGACACCGCCCGCCGGCTGTCCCGCTACCGCTCGCCGATCCCGGTGATCGCCTTCACCCCGGACAGCGCCACCCGCAACCAGCTCTCGCTGAGCTGGGGCGTCGAGGCATACGTCACGGAGCAGGTGGCCACCACCGACGCGATGGTCGCGCAGGTCGACCGGGAGCTGCTGAAGCTCGGCCGGCTCGGCGAGGGCGACACCGTCATCGTCACCGCCGGTGTCCCGGTCGGCGTCCCCGGCACCACCAACATGGTGCAGGTGCACCACCTGGGCACCCGGGGCGAGTGAGCACCCGTCAGGCCTGAACGCCCGTGGGGCGGTCCTCCTTCCGGATGGCCGCCCCACGGTCCTTGTGGCGTCCGCTACTTGTCGCTGTAGGGGGCGTCGTCGTTGAACAGGCGCATCCCGGGGATGCGCAGGGTGCCGCCGAACTGGCCGGCCTGCTTGGCGGTGACGCCGGTCAGCTCCAGGTCCAGCGGGATCGGGATGGAGCCGATCAGGTCGTACAGCCAGCGCGGCAGGGTGTCCGGGGTGAGGGTGATCTCGCCCAGGTCGATCGGGATCGGCAGGCCGAGCACCTTGGAGAGGTGGCCGGACAGCCGCTCCACGTACATGGTGACCGGGCCCTTGCGCATCGTCGAGGTGGAACCCGGGGCGCCCTGGACGTGGAAGGTGACGCCGTTGCCCTCCAGGGTCGACATGTCGAGGTTGTCGATGTCCACGCTGTCGACCACGAACTTCAGGACGCGCTTGCTGCCGGTCACGGTCTTCACGTCGTAGACGCCGTGGAAGGCCGCGCCGTGCAGGGCGAGCCGGCTGGTCTTCAGGGTCCAGTTCTGCTCCGGGACGACGTGCCCGGGGGCGGGCGCGCCGGCGGTCAGGCCCCGGGCGTCCACATCGCAGTTGGGGTTCTCGGTCGGCGTGCCGGACGGGCTGCCGGAGGCGCCCGCGGAGGGCGTCGCCGAGGCGTCCGCGGACGGGGTCGCGGAGGGCTTCGGCTTGCCGCTCGCCCTGCCACTCGGCGTGGCGGTGGGCGAGGGCTCGTCGGCGGCGGGCCGGGTCGCGGGCGGCGCGGCCTGCGGGGCGGCGGCCGGGGCCTGCACCGGGGCGTCCGGGTGCGGGGCCTCGGTGTGCGGGGCGGGGGCGGCCGGAGCGGCCGGGCCGGCGGGCGCCGCGGGGGTGGTGGTCGGGGCGCCGCCCGGGGTCGGGCTCGGCGAGCCGTTCGGGGTGAGCAGCCGGTTGACGCCGTCGACGAGGCCGTCGATCAGCCCCGCCCGGGCCGCCGGGCCGGTGGTGGTGGGCGTCGCGGCGGCCGACGGCTTGACCGGCGAGGTCGGCTGCTGGGCCGGGCCGGTGGTCGGTGCGGGGTTCGGCACCGAGCCCGGGTCCGTCGAGGGGCCGGCGGTGGGCGCGGTGCTCGGCGCGGTACTCGGCGCGGTGCTCGGCGCCGTGGACGGGCCCGGCGGCGGCTCGGGCAGCTCGCTCTTGGGCACCGGCGTCTCGACCGGCGCGACGTCCGGCACGGCGGCCGGCGCGGTGCCGCAGGGCTTGCCCGCCGCCGACTCGGCGACCGCCGGGTTGGGCGTGTAGGCGGCGGCCATCAGCAGCGCGGTCGGCACCGCGGCCAGCGCCAGTGCCCGGCCCCTCAGCCGGACCCGTACGGGGGTGCGCGGGGCCGCGTGCCGGCCGGAGCGCTGCGCGGGAACGGTCGTACCGTCGGCTTGCTCGGCCGGCCCGGTCACCGCGCCTCCTCCTGGTCCACGGCGCCGGCCCGCTTCCGGTCCGCGGTGTCGGACTGCTTCGGGACGGCGGCCGCGGGTTCGGCGGCCTGCGGCCCGCCCTGGGCGGGCAGTTCGGCGGTGGGCGCCTCGACGGCGCCGTCGGCGGCCGGCTCGGTGGCGACGCTCCGCGCCACGGCGTTCCCGGCCGCCGCGTCCCCGGCGCCGCCCTTGGCCCGGCCCCAGCGTCCGCGCCCGGCCGCCTTCGCGGCCTTGGGCTCCGGCAGCGGCGCCCAGGAGACCATCAGCCCGCCGCCGATCAGGCCCGGCAGCAGGGCCAGTCCGAAGCCCCCCAGGTTGGAGACCGGGAGGGAGACCAGCGTCAGCAGCGTGGTGGCGATGCCGGCGAAGACCCGTACGGCCGGCTGGAACCAGGCGGTCAGCCCGAGCACGATCAGCAGCACGCCGATGATCAGTGACCCGGCACCCGCCGTGGTGGCCATGGCCACCGTCATGCCGCCCAACGAGAGCTTGGCGTACGGGAAGTACATGATCGGGACGCCGGCGATCATGGCCAGCAGACCGCCGTAGTACGGCCGCGTCCGACGGAACGTACGGAACACCCGGCGCAGCCACTGGGCGGGGTTCTCGTGCTCGGCGGGCCGGTAGGAGGCAAGGGCGCTGGACACGGTGCAGCTCCTCGATGGTGTGAACGAGGGATGGAGGAGACACGGGATCCGGGGACGGCGCACGCACCGTCCCCGGTCCCGCGGGTGCCGTCGGGGCGGGCGGGCCGGGCCCGGCCCGCCGCCGTCAACGGCCTAGTAGCACTCGCCGGAACCGTCGGTGTGCAGCGCGAGCTTCAGGCCCGGGAGCTTGAAGGTGCCGGCCGAGGTGGCCCAGGCGGTCTGCTGCACGTTGTACAGGTCGGCCTTCTCGGCAGCCTGTGCGAAGCCGGTCTGACCGGACGGCAGGCCGCCGAGCTTGGACTTCCAGCCCTGGGTGGCCTCGCCCTTGAGGGTCGACGCCTCCTGGCCGATGTTGATGTTGGAGAACTCGGCGTCGGCGTTCAGCTGGTCGAGGTCGATCAGCAGGTTCTTGGCGTAGACCTGCTTCTTGACGTCCTCGCTGTTGCCGGCCTCCAGACGCAGGATGATCTTGGGCAGCTTCCACGGCAGGCCGGGGATGACGTTGGGGTCGGTCACCACCGACTGGCAGAGGCCCTTGATGGTGGCCTCGTCGAAGGCCGAGACGGCGACCGGGTGCGGCGTGCCGTTCGACTCCGCGTCGATCGAGCCGAACTGGGCGAAGTTCCTGCCGTGCAGCTCCGGCGTGGTGACCTTGAAGCTCTGGCCGGAGACGCTGAACGAAGCCGCCAGCGCGTTGTTGGCGATCGAGACGCCCACCGCGGCGGTGGCCGCGATGCTCGGCACCATCACCAGGGCGAAGCGCTTCCAGCGGGTCTTGCCGTAGGTCTGGGACATGCGAGTCCTCCTTCTAGGACGTACATCTCCGGCTCCCCGGCGGCGCGTCCCGCACCGGTGGGGACCTGGGATGGGAGAGAGCTACGTCCTCGGTAGCGGAGAGCGCCTTGGGCGTCGTCGGACGCGGGAGCGGCCCGCGTGCAGCGGACCTCCCGTCCAAGCACCGGCCGTCCTTGCGGGGCGGCGGGCAGGACCGACGACATCGGCGATCACCCCCGAGCGACAACCAGCGACCGCGCAGGGCCGCGCGGCCGGTCGAAGGACAGGAACCGCCGTGGGACCGCGGATACCCCCCTGCCCTCCCTCCCGCCGGCCGGGGCCGACGGACCGCCCGGTGGGGATCCCGCGCTCCGCGTGGCCGACCGGGGTCGGGGTGTGGAGCCCGGGACCGGGCGTGGCCGATCGTGCTTGAATCCCGGGCGAAGCACAAGAGGTTCCTTACTGACGGGTAATGCAACATCAGGTGGCGTTGATCATGGAATCGACCCGGGCTGCACCCTGCGTGACGTCTTGAAGGAAACGTGACGGCGAAATCTGCCGGAAACGCAAGCGAAACACCCATGGGTGGTCACACAAGGTGACCACCCACGGGTGAAATCAAGATTTGGTAAACCTCTGTTCAGTTGACCGGATTGTCGCCAAATCACCAGCGACACCGCAGGTCATCCGCCGTGCCAGGCAGCGGACCTGATCCGGACTCAGAACCGGCTCGGGACGGACCGGGAACCGGCCCGGAGCGGGCTCAGAACAGCACGCGCGCCAGCGCCGTACGGGCCGCGACGACCCGCGGGTCCTCCGGGCCGATCACCTCGAACAGCTCCAGCAGGCGCAGCCGGGCGGTGTCCCGGTCCTCGCCGGCCGTCCGCCCGACGGTGGCCACCAGGCGCCCGAAGGCGTCCTCGACGTGACCGCCGACCAGGTCCAGGTCGGCCGCCTTGAGCTGGATCCCGACGTCCTTCGGGTCGGCGGCGGCCGCCGCCCGGACGGCCTGGAGGTCCAGACCCTCGATCCGCTTCAGCAGCTCGGCCTGGGCCAGGCCCAGCTTGGCCTCGGTGTTGCCCGGCTGCTCGGCCAGCACGTTCCGGTAGGCCTGGATGGCACCGCCCAGGTCGCCGGCGTCCAGCGCGTCGTGCGCGGCGGACAGCGCCGGGTCCTCGGGGCGCTGCGGGGCGGCGGCCGGGGCCTCGCCCGGGGCGGCCGCGCCACCGGCCAGGCCGGCCACGCCGAAGCGCTGCTCGGCGACCAGGATCAGCTGGTCCAGGATCTGACGGATGTTGGCGGCGCTCTCCGCGCCCTGGAACAGCGGCACCAGCTGGCCGGCCACCACGGCCATCACGGCCGGGATGCCCTGGATGCCGAACTGCTGGGAGAGCAGCGGGTTGGCGTCGACGTCGATCTTGGCGAGCACGAAGCGGCCGGCGTACTCCTCGGCCAGGCCCTCCAGGACCGGGCTCAGCTGCTTGCAGGGCCCGCACCACTCGGCCCAGAAGTCGATGACGACCGGCACCTCGGTGGAGCGCTGGACGACCTCGGTCTCGAAGGTGTCCTCGGTGACGTCGATGACGAGCTGGTGGGCGGTCTGGGCGGGGGCGGCTCCGTCCGCATCGGCGGCGGACGCCTGACGAGCCCGCTCGGCCCGGGCCTGCTCGGCCTTCTGGGCGGCTTCGCCGGCCGCCTTCACTGCGGCGAGGTCGACCGCACCGCGCAGGGCGGAGCTGTTGAGACGCGAATTCCGTGGCTGCATGGCACCATCCTCCCCCGTCCGCGCTGCTCGCGGGCACCAACCTCCGGAAAGTCGCCCCGCGCGGACCGCGCGGTGCGGGTTCCCGGGCGCCGTGCCCCTCCCCCGGTAGCCTGGACCGTTCGGCGCGGATCCCCACCCGCGCCCGCGCCGCTCCCGTCCCACGGGACGCGGCGCCTGGTTGTCACTGCTTTCGCTACGAGTCGTAGCGTAACTGGAGCCGGTGGCCCGGCCGCAAGCCCCTCCGGTGGTTCGGGGACGTGACCTGCCCCACTTTCCCGGGGTGCCCCGCTGCCCGAACGGACGAACAGTCGCTACCGTTACCAGCCCCACCCAAGTTACTTACCAGTAGAGCGCAAGGAGGCCCGGTGCCGGCCGCCCAGCCCCCAGCGAGCCCGCAGGGCACGCACCAGGACTGCCCGGCGCCCGCGGGCACCGCCCGGGCCAAGGGCCGCCCGCGCAGCGCCGCCGCCGACCGCGCCATCCTCGACGCCACCCGCGAGACCCTGGCCGAACTCGGCTGGGGCGGACTGACCATGGGCCACGTGGCGAGCCGGGCCGGGGTCGCCAAGACCACCCTCTACCGCCGCTGGCCGTCCAAGAACGAGCTCGTGGTGGACGCCGTCGCCACCCTCTTCGACGAGCTGGTGATGCCCGACCTCGGCAGCCTGCGGGCCGACATCGAGGCCGTGGTGGCCCAGTTCGCCGACCTGCTGGCCCGCCCGGAGACCCAGGCCGCGCTGCTCGCGCTGTTCGCCGAGGGCACCCGCGACCGGCAGCTGCGGCGGCGGATCCGCGAGGCCATCGTGGACCCGCAGAAGCGGCTGGTCCGCCAGGGCCGGGCGGCCGCCCAGGCCCGCGGCGAGCTGGAGGCGGACACCGACGACACCTCGGCCCGCGAGGAGGTCGACATCATCTTCGACACCATCGCGGGCACCGTCGAACACCGCGTCCTGGTCAGCGGCGAGCCGATCACCCCGGAGTGGACCCGCCGCTTCACCGACCTGCTGCTCGGACCGATGCTCGCGGGCTGAGCGCACCCCGGCCGGAGACACGGCGGAGCCGCCGTACGGGATCCCGTACGGCGGCTCCGCGTCGGCCGCGGCCTCAGAACATCGCGTTCTCCTGGTACGTGCCCCACTCCTCGCGCAGCGCGTTGCAGATCTCGCCCAGCGTCGCCTCGGCGCGCACCGCGTCCAGCATCGGCGGGATCATCGACTCGCCCGAGCGCGCCGCCGCCAGCATGGCGTCCAGCCCGGCCCGGACGGCCGCGTCGTCCCGGGCCGCCTTGCGCTCCCGCAGCACCCGGACCTGCTCGCGTTCGACCTCGTGGCTGACCCGCAGGATCTCCAGCTCCGGGGTGACGCTGCGCGGGTGGCAGTTGACGCCGACCACGCGCTTGTCGCCCTTCTCCACCGACTGCTGGTACTGGAAGGCCGCCTCGGCGATCTCCCCGGTGAACCAGCCCTCCTCGATGCCGCGCAGGATGCCGGAGGTGATCGGGCCGATCTCGTGGTCCTCGCGGCCCTTGTCCAGGATCCGCTGGAAGATCGCCTCGGCCTGCTGCTCGATCCGGTCGGTCAGCGCCTCGACGTACCAGGAACCGCCCAGCGGGTCGGCGACGTTGGCGACGCCGGTCTCCTCCATCAGCACCTGCTGGGTGCGCAGGGCGATCTCGGCGGCCTGCTCGGAGGGCAGCGCCAGGGTCTCGTCCAGGGCGTTGGTGTGCAGCGAGTTGGTGCCGCCGAGCACCGCGGCCAGCGCCTCGACGGCGGTGCGGACCACGTTGTTGTACGGCTGCTGCGCGGTCAGCGAGACGCCGGCGGTCTGGGTGTGGAAGCGCAGCCACTGCGCCTTGTCGGTCTTGGCGCCGAAGCGCTCGCGCATCCAGCGGGCCCAGATCCGGCGCGCGGCGCGGAACTTGGCGATCTCCTCGAAGAAGTCCAGGTGCGCGTCGAAGAAGAAGGACAGGCCGGGCGCGAAGACGTCCACGTCCAGGCCGCGGGAGAGGCCCAGCTCGACGTAGCCGAAGCCGTCCGCGAGGGTGTACGCCAGCTCCTGCGCGGCCGTGGCCCCGGCCTCGCGGATGTGGTACCCGGAGACCGACAGCGGCTTGTACGCGGGGATGCCCTCGGCGCAGTAGGCCATCAGGTCGCCGATCAGGCGCAGGTGCGGCTCGGGGGCGAAGAGCCACTCCTTCTGCGCGATGTACTCCTTGAAGATGTCCGTCTGGAGGGTGCCGTTGAGCACCGCCGGGTCCACGCCCTGGCGCTCGGCGGCCACCAGGTACATGCAGAAGACCGGCACGGCCGGGCCGCTGATCGTCATCGAGGTGGTGACCCCGCCGAGCGGGATGCCGTCGAACAGCACCTCCATGTCGGCGGCCGAGTCGATGGCCACACCGCAGTGGCCGACCTCGCCGAGCGACTTCGGGTCGTCCGAGTCGTAGCCCATCAGGGTCGGCATGTCGAAGGCGACCGAGAGGCCGCCGCCGCCCGCGTCCAGGATCATCCGGTAGCGCTCGTTGGTCTGCTGGGCGTTGCCGAAGCCGGCGAACTGGCGGATGGTCCAGGTGCGGCCCCGGTAGCCGGTCGGGTGCAGACCGCGGGTGTACGGGTACTCGCCCGGCCAGCCGATCCGCTCGAAGCCCTCGTAGGCCTGCCCGGCGGGCGGGCCGTAGACCGGCTCGACCTCGTCGCCGGAGAGGGTGGTGAAGTCCGCGTCGCGCTTGCGGGCCTTGTCGTACCGCTGCTGCCAGCGCTGCCGGCCCCGCTCGATCTCCTCGGCGTCCATGATCCCGAACTCCGCTCCGTACGGCCGCCGCGGCGACGGGGCGGCACAGCTAGTAGGACGTCCTAACAATTTACTCGGACGTCCTAGTACTTGTCGATGGACAACCCGCCCGCACGGCCCGCGATCCCCCGAAAGGGACCCGGGATCCGGCCCGGGGCCCCGGGAGCCGCCCGAACGGGGCCCGGGAACGCCGGAGCGCCCCTCCCCCGGTCGGGGAAGGGGCGCTCTCGCGAAACCTGGGAGTCGGAGCCCGGAAGCCGGAGCCCGGGGCTCAGACGCCGGCCGGCTGGCGGGCGCCGCCGCCCGCCGGGAGCTGCTCGGCGGCCTCGCGGGCCACCTTGCGCTCGAAGACGAAGGAGAGGAACGGGATGCAGCCCGCCGCCAGGGTGAGCACCAGCCGGCCCATCGGCCACTTCAGCTTCTGCCCGAGCATGAAGGTCACCACGAAGTACCCGATGTAGAGGTAGCCGTGCAGCATCGCGACGTACGTGGTCACGTCCTTGGCCGCGTCGAAGCCGTACTTCGCGACCATGAAGCCGCAGAACACCAGCAGCGCCGTACCGGTCGCAATGGCCAGGGCCCGGTACCAGCCCAGCAGGGGGGTCGCCTTCATGATCTTCCTCGCCTCGCTCGGCACGGTCCGCCGGTACGCCCGGATCCGCGCACCGCTCACACGAGGGTAGCCGCCTTCACGCCCGGCCCTTCGCAGCCCCCTCGGACGGCTCGGCGAAGTCGCCGGCCGCGATCCGCAGCGGCCTGAGCAGTTCGAACACCTGGTGGCACTGCTCGGCGTCGTACTCCTCCAGCCCGAACTCCATCGCCATCAGCTCCCGGGTCGCCTCCTCGACCACCTCGCGACCGCGCCCGGTGATCGCGGCCAGCACGCCGCGGCCGTCCAGCGGGTTGGGGCGGCGGGCGACCAGGCCGGCCCGCTCCAGGCGGTCGACGGTGTTGGTGACGCTGGTCGGGTGGACCATGAGCCGCTCGCCGATCTTGGAGAGCGAGAGCTCGCCGGTCCGGCTGAAGGTCAGCAGCACCAGGGCCTCGTAGCGGGCGAAGGTCAGCCCGTACGGCTTGAGCACCGCGTCCACCCGGGAGAGCAGGATCTGGTGCGCGCGCATGACCGAGGTGATCGCCGCCATCGAGGGGACCCCGCCCCAACGGCGGGTCCACAGCTCGTCGGCGCGGGCGATCGGGTCGAAGTCGAGAGCGAGGGGCTTGGCCACCTCCTTACCGTACCGGCGGACGGGACGTGTGCTACCAGGCGTCCTGATGGTGGACAAGCGCAACACGTGGCGGGAACCCGCCAATCGGACGGCCAGGTCCATACCAGGACATTGCGCCGACGTGAACGTGCGGCAACGGGCCACCGGCGCACCGGGGTTGACCCCGGAGCGGCCCGGCGCCGCGCCACCAGGCTTCGGTTCGGACGGTAACCCGCTGCAAACCAGGACGATTTGCCCCTTTTGTCCATCCGTTCACATTCCTCCGCCGTGGCGGGACTTGGCCAATTCATGAGCAAGACCTGTCATTTGATTTGCTCGATTGTCATGCTTTCGATCAACCCCGTTCGGCAGCCACCACCCCCACCCACCGGTGGCGAAGCCGCTCAGTCCGCACGGGGCCCGCACGTCAGCGCCCGTTCCGCCCCTCAGGTGCCGTCCCCGGCCCCCGGAACGCCGCGCGACCGCGCCCGCTCGCGGTTTTCCGGAAGGACTCGTTCGTGAAGCGAAAGCTCGCCGCAGTCGCCGTACTCTCCGCCACCGCCCTGCTCACCGGTGTCGTCCAGGTGAGCACCGCAGCCGTCGCGGACCCCGCCCCGCAGTCCCAGGGCGCGAAGCAGCGCGCCGACCTGATCGCCCTGGCCAACGGCCAGGCCGGCAAGGTCGCGCACGCCCTGGCCCTGGGCGGCCAGGAGCAACTGGTGGCCAAGGACGCCGTGGTGGACGCCGACGGCACCCGCCACCTGCGCTACGAGCGCACCTTCGCCGGCCTCCCCGTCCTGGGCGGCGACCTGGTGGTGCACCAGAAGGCCGACGGCTCGACCACCTCGGTGGACAAGGCCACCGGCGCCACCATCGCCCTGCCGAGCCTCACCCCGCAGATCCCCGCCGACAAGGCCGCCGACCAGGCGACCGGCGCCGTGCAGTCCACCGTGGGCATCGCCGCCGACAAGGACGAGTCCCCGCTGACCGCCGTGCACCAGACCGGCAAGGCCGAGCTGGTCGTGTGGGCCACCGACGGCAGCCCGCGCCTGGCGTACCGCACCACGGTCGAGGGCGAGCGCGCCGACGGCACCCCGAGCCGCCAGCTGCTGGTCACCGACGCGGCGAGCGGCGAGGTGCTCTCCAG
Source organism: Kitasatospora sp. NPDC056273 (assembly GCF_042268845.1). Classification (NCBI taxonomy): domain Bacteria; kingdom Bacillati; phylum Actinomycetota; class Actinomycetes; order Kitasatosporales; family Streptomycetaceae; genus Kitasatospora; species Kitasatospora sp. NPDC056273. The sequence continues at coordinate 55,360 of NZ_JBHJSJ010000053.1, forward strand.
CCACGAGCAGGTGCGGACCGCCGCCGGCACCGGCAAGGGCGTCTTCGTCGGCTCCGTCCCGCTGACCACCACCCAGAGCGGCTCGAGCTACCAGCTCAAGGACGCGACCCGCGGCGGCCAGGCCACGTACACCCTGAAGGGCAAGACCTCCGGCTCGGGCACCCTGGTCGCCAACACGACCAACAGCTTCGGCAACGGCCTGTCCTCCAACAGCGAGTCCGCCGCCGTGGACGCCCAGTACGGTGCGGCGGTCACCTGGGACTTCTACAAGAACACCTTCGGCCGCAACGGCATCAAGAACAACGGCGTCGGCGCCACCAGCCGGGTCCACTACGGTTCCAACTACGTGAACGCGTTCTGGGACGACTCCTGCTTCTGCATGACGTACGGCGACGGCAGCGGCAACACCCACCCGCTCACCGAACTCGACGTGGCCGGCCACGAGATGAGCCACGGCGTCACCTCCGCCACCGCCAACCTCAACTACTCGGGCGAGTCCGGCGGCCTGAACGAGGCCACCTCGGACATCTTCGGCACGATGGTCGAGTTCTACGCCAACCTGCCCTCCGACAAGCCGGACTACCTGATCGGCGAGTTGATCAACATCAACGGGGACGGCACCCCGCTGCGCTACATGGACAAGCCGTCCAAGGACGGCGCCTCGGCCGACTACTGGTCCTCCACCGTCGGCAACAAGGACGTCCACTACTCCTCGGGCGTCGCCAACCACTTCTTCTACCTGCTGTCCGAGGGCAGCGGCGCGAAGACCATCAACGGCGTCAGCTACAACAGCCCGACCTCCAACGGCTCCACGCTCGCGGGCATCGGCCGGGACAAGGCCGCACAGATCTGGTACCGCGCGCTGACCACCTACTTCACCTCCACCACCAACTACGCGGGCGCCCGCACCGGCACCCTGAAGGCCGCCGCCGACCTGTACGGCGCCTCCAGCGCCGAGTACAGCGCCGTCGCCGCGACCTGGGCCGCCGTCAACGTCAACTGACGTACCGCACAGGCGCGTCGGACGCCCGGGGCCTCCGGCAGGAGGTCCCGGGCGTCCGCCGTTCCGGGCGGCAGCCCGGGCCGTCCCGGACCGTCGAGACCGTCCGGGGCCGCCCGAGCCGCCCGGGGCTGTCAAGGCCGTCCGGCTGGCGGAGTCCCGCCAGGGGGACGAACCGCCGAAACCGGGCAATGGGCGGCAACCGAACCATCCGTACCGGCACTGGCGGTTCTTGGCCAATCCCGGTAGGCGCCCTGTCCATCCCTGCCAACGATTGTCATGCTTCTGACCAAGTCCCGTCCGACCATCCGCCGCCCCACCCGTTTCCGGCGGATCGTCAGGTACCGCACGGGACCGGCACGTCCGCGCCCTACCGCCCCCAAGGTGCCAACCCCGGCGCCCCGGTACGCGGCGCACCCGCACGCACCCGCGGGTCTCGTGGAAGGAACCCCCGCACGTGAAGCGAAAGCTGACTGTCGGAGCCGTACTCTCCGCCACCGCACTGCTGGCCGGCGTCATCCAGATCGCCGCCGTCCCCGCCCAGGCCGCCGCCCCCTCGCCGGCCCAGCAGCAGTCCGCGCTGCTCGCGCTGGCCTCCGGGCAGAGCGCCCCGGTCGCCCAGGCCCTCGCCCTCGGCGGCCAGGAGAAGCTGGTGCCCAAGGACGTGGTGGTGGACAAGGACGGCACCCGCCACCTGCGGTACGACCGGACCTACGCGGGCCTGCCGGTGCTCGGCGGCGACCTGGTCGTCCACCAGAAGGCCGACGGCTCGGTGAGGTCCGTCGACCGGGCCTTCGCCGGACAGCTGTCCGTGCCCAGCCTGACCCCGGGCCTCGCCGCGCCCCAGGCGGCCGAGAAGGCCGCCGCCGCCGTGCGGGCCACGGTCGGCGCCGCCGACCAGGAGGAGGCCGCGCTCAGCCGGGTCGACGGCGCCGGCGCGCCCGAGCTGGTCGTCTGGGCCGCCGACGGCACCCCGCGACTGGCCCACCGCACCACGGTCGAGGGCCAGCGCGCGGACGGCACCCCGAGCCGCCAGGTGGTCGTCACCGACGCCGCCACCGGCCAGGTGCTCTCCACCGACGAGCAGGTGAAGACCGCCACCGGCACCGGCAAGGGCGTCAACGTCGGCAGCGTCTCGCTCACCACCACCCAGAGCGGCAGCTCCTACCAGCTGAAGGACGCCTCCCGGGGCAACCAGTCCACCACCGACCTCAAGGGCGGCACCTCGGGCAGCGGCACGCTCGTCGCCAACACCACCAACAGCTTCGGCAACGGCCTGGCCTCCAACCGCGAATCCGCCGCCGTGGACGCCCAGTTCGGCGCGGCGGCCACCTGGGACTACTACAAGAACACCTTCGGCCGCAACGGCATCAAGAACAACGGCGTCGGCGCGGCGAGCCGGGTCCACTACAGCACCAACTACGTCAACGCGTTCTGGGACGACTCCTGCTTCTGCATGACGTACGGCGACGGCTCCGGCAACACCCACCCGCTGACCGCGATCGACGTCTCCGGCCACGAGATGAGCCACGGCGTCACCTCCGCCACCGCGAACCTCAACTACTCCGGTGAGTCCGGCGGCCTCAACGAGGCCACCTCGGACATCTTCGGCACCATGGTCGAGTGGTCCGCCAACCTCTCGGTCGACCCGGGCGACTACCTGATCGGCGAGAAGCTCAACATCAACGGCAACGGCACGCCGCTGCGCTACATGGACAAGCCGTCCAAGGACGGCGCCTCGGCCGACTACTGGTCCTCCACGGTCGGCAACAAGGACGTCCACTACTCCTCGGGCGTCGCCAACCACTTCTTCTACCTGCTCGCCGAGGGCAGCGGGGCGAAGGTCATCAACGGGGTCAGCTACAACAGCCCGACCTCCAACGGCTCGACGGTGACCGGCATCGGCCGGACCAAGGCGGCGGCGATCTGGTACCGCGCGCTGACCGTCTACATGACCTCCACCACCAACTACAAGGCCGCCCGCACCGCGACCCTGAAGGCCGCCACCGACCTGTACGGCGCCTCCAGCACCGAGTACAACGCGGTCGCGGCGGCCTGGAGCGGCGTCAACGTCAGCTGACCCGCGCCACCCCCGGTAGGAACCGGTGGGAAATCGAGCCACCCCCGGTAAGAAACGGCGACAGGCTGCCGCGGCCCTTTGGGAGAGGAGGCCGTGGCAGCCTGTCGACCGTCCACGAGGAGGCCGGAGCCCGAGCGGGGGCCCGGGCGGCCGGCTCAGGCGGTGGCGGGCTTCAGCTCGCCCCGCTCCTCCTTGGCCAGCATCCGCTCGGCGAAGAAGCCGCCGGTGGGCAGCACCGCGAGCACGAACATCAGGACGCCGCGCTTGGCGTCCCACTTCTGCGCCTGCCAGGCCTGGATCCAGAAGACCACGTACAGGATGAACAGGACGCCGTGCACCATGCCCATCACCGGGACGGCGTCGAACGAGGTCGTCCGCTTCAGCACCGAGCAGATCAGCAGCAGGATGAAGGAGACCCCTTCGGGGCCGGAGACCAGGCGCAGGCGGTGGACGGCGCTGCTGTTCACGATGGATACCTCGATATGGGGGGTCGGCGGCGCGGGCTCGCTTGTGAAGCGACTCACAAGCATTCCGGCCCATTATCGCCGAGCCCACGGACGGGACCCCGGCCGGGGGTGGCCGCCGTGCCCCATCTCACAGCGGCCGGCCCGGCGCCTGCCCGAAGCCCGTCCGGCGGCCGCCCGCCCTGTCACAGCTCTGTGCCGGAACGCCACCGAGCGCGACCGCCCGTCACCGGGAACCCCTATCCTGCTGCCCGCGCGCCCACCGATCCGGGCGCCGAGGCATCGCACACGGGGGGTACTCACCACATGTTCAAGCGCGACTGGGACCGCAGGACCTGCGCCAAGCGCGGCCACGCCACCTACGCGCCGACGGAGCCGGAGCTGGCCTCCCGGCTGCACGCGTCGACCGCCCTCGGCGACGCCTGGCGCTGCCTGCGCTGCGGCGACTTCGCGCTGGGCGCCCCGCACGGCTCCGGCCCGGCCGACGAAGCGCCGCTGGTGCCGCGCGGCAAGGCGCTGCGGGACCTGTTCATCCTGCGCTTCCTGGCCGTCGAGCGGGTGCTGCGCGGACTGCTGATCATCGTGGTCGCCTGGGCCGTGTGGAAGTTCTCCAACAGCCAGGACGCGGTGCACCGGGTCTTCGACGAGAACCTCACGGTGTTCAGGCCGGTCACCGACCACTTCCACTGGGACCTCGAACACGCCCCGATCGTCGAGACCATCCGCAAGACCTTCGACTTCAAGAAGAGCACCCTGCTGATCGTCGCGGGCGCGCTGATCGCCTACGCGGTGATCGAGATCGTCGAGGCGGTCGGCCTCTGGCTGAACAAGCGCTGGGCCGAGTACCTGACGGTGGTCGCCACCGCGGCCTTCCTGCCGCTGGAGGGCTACGAGCTGAGCCACCACGTCAGCGCGCTGAAGATCTGCACCCTGGTGCTGAACATCGCGGCGGTGCTCTGGATCATGCTCTCCAAGCGCCTGTTCGGGCTGCGCGGCGGCGTGGTGGCCTTCGAGGCGGAGCGCCACTCGGCCTCGCTGCTGGAGGTCGAGCAGGCGGCCGGCACCGTTCCGAGCCCCGGACAGGGGGCGCACGCCCGGGCCTGACCGGGGCGCGTGCGCCGGGCGTGACCGGCGCGTTTGTCCCAGACCGGTACCAGTCGGCCCACGCACCCTCCCCGCGCCACGGCCGCAGCGGCTAGATTGCGGCCGTGGCACAGTTCAGACTCCAGGGATCGCGCGTGCTCGCCGTCGACTTGGGCGGCGACGCCGTCAAGGCGCGACACGGCTCGATGGTCGCCTACACCGGGCAGATGGCCTTCAAGAAGTTGACCGGCGGCGGGGACGGCCTGCGCGGCATGGTCACCCGCCGGCTGACCGGCGAGAAGATGACGGTCATGGAAGTGAAGGGGCAGGGCACCTGCTACTTCGCCGACAAGGCCACCGAGATCAGCCTGGTGCGGCTGAACGGCGAGACGCTGTACGTCGAGTCGGACAACCTGCTCTGCACCGAGTCCGCCCTGCACACCGGCACCAGCTTCACCGGGCTGAACGGCATGTCCTCGGGCAACGGCCTGTTCACCACCAAGGTGGAGGGCCACGGCTGGGCGGCCGTCACCTCCAACGGCCCGGCCGTCATCCTGCGGGTCGACAAGAGCATGCCGCTGCGGGTGGACCCGGGCGCGTACGTGGCGCACACCGGCACCCTGCAGCGCAGCCTGAAGTCGGGCGCGGGCTGGACCACGATCATCGGCGAGGGCGGCGGCGAGGCCGTCCAGATCGAGTTCACCGGCGAGGGCCTGGTGTACGTCCAGCCCTCCGAGAAGGCCACCATCGGGGGCGACGTCTGATGGGCTTCACGAAGATCAACGGGAAGATGGTCGAAGCCCAGGTGGTGCCCGGGCAGCGGCTGTTCAGCCAGCGCGGCGCGATGCTCGCGTACAGCGGCGACGTCCGCTTCACGCCGAACATCACCGGCGGGCAGGGCGGCGTGATGTCGATGATCGGCCGCCGGGTGGCCAACGAGGACACCCCGCTGATGACCGTCGAGGGCCAGGGCCGGGTGATGTTCGGCCACGGCGGCCACCACGTCCACGTGATCGACCTGTTCGGCGACACCCTGTACGTCGAGGCGGACCGGCTGCTCGCCTTCGAGGGCACGCTGCGGCAGTCCACCATGTTCATGGGCTCGCAGGGCGGGGTGATGGGCATGGTCCGCGGCCAGGTCACCGGACAGGGCCTGTTCACCACCAAGCTGGAGGGCCAGGGCTCGGTCGCGGTGATGGCCCACGGCGGCGTCTTCGAGCTGCCGATCACCCCCGGCCAGTCGGTGCACGTCGACCCGCAGGCGTACGTGGCGCACCGCGGCGACGTGCGCAACAAGCTCTCCACGGCGCTGGGTTGGCGCGACATGATCGGCCGCGGCTCGGGCGAGGCGTTCCAGCTGGAACTGTCCGGGCAGGGCGCGGTGTACGTCCAGGCGAGCGAGGAGAAGCTCTGATGTCCTACCCGCCGCAGCCCCCGTACGGTTCGCCGCACAACCAGCCGACCCAGCCCGGCTTCGCGGCCCCGCCGCCCCCGCCGGGGTACGGCCCGCAGCCGGGCTACCCGCAGCCCGGCGGGTACCCGCCGCCCCCGCCGCAGGGCTACCCGCCGCCCCCGCCCGGCCACCAGCCCCAGCAGCAGTACCAGCAGCCGCCCCAGCAGCCGTACGGCCAGCAACAGCCGTACGCCCAGGAGCAGTTCGGCGGCCCGTTGGCCCCGCTGCCGACCGGCCACGGCGGCACCGGGCCGGTGGTGTGGGACGCCCACAGCCTGCCGGCCGGCGACAACGTCAACCCGTACGCCTTCTCGGTCGACCTGAACGGCTCCTACTTCCTCCAGAAGGGCAAGATGGTCGCCTACTACGGCGACATCACCTTCAAGGGCGTCGGCGCCGGGGCGGTCGACCGGGTGCTCGGCCAGCACTTCAACTCGCCGATGCACGCGGCGGACTGGGTGGTCGCCGAGGGCCGCGGCAAACTGCTGCTGGCCGACCGGGCGTTCGACCTCAACTCGTACGACCTGGACGAGGGCAACCTGACCGTCCGCTCCGGCAACCTGCTGGCCTTCGACCCGACGCTGCGGCTCAAGCAGTCGATCATCCCGGGCTTCCTGACCCTGATCGGCACCGGCCGCTTCGTCGCCGCCTCCAACGGCCCGGTGCACTTCGTCGAGCCGCCGATCCGGGTGGACCCGCAGGCGCTGGTCGGCTGGGCGGACTGCCCGGCGCCGTGCCACCACTACGACCACGACTACATGCACGGGCTGATCGGCGGCCTGCGCCGGCTGACCGGCATCGGCGGGGCCTCCGGCGAGGAGCACCAGTTCGAGTTCATCGGCGCCGGCCAGGTGCTGCTGCAGTCGAGCGAGAAGCTGATGGCGGAGCGGTCGGTCGGAGCGGTCGACGCCGAGGCGGGCGTCCCGGTGGGCGGCGTGCCGTCCCAGCCGGGCACGGCCGGGCACGGCGGCGGCAACCCCAACATCCCCGGGCTCGGTAACCTGGGCGACCTCGGACGACGTTTCGGTCTGTAAACTTGTACAAGATTGAACTAAATCGGCTATGCTAGAGGGCATGGATACGCACACGATCGAGACCGCGGACACCCCTCCGTCGCAGCCCGAGGAGGAGACTCCCTGGCTGACCGCCAGGGAGCAGCGGATGTGGCGCGCCCATCTGGAGGTCGCCAAGCTGCTGGACTACCAGCTCAGCCGCGAACTCCAGCCACACAACCTCGCGATCAACGACTACGAGATCCTGGTCGTGCTCTCCGAGGCCCCGGACCGCCGGATGCGGATGACCGACCTCGCGACCGCCACCCTCCAGTCGAAGAGCCGCCTCTCCCACCAGATCACCCGGATGGAGAACGCCGGCCTGGTGCTGCGCCAGGAGTGCCCCGGCGACCGCCGCGGCCTCTACGCCCACCTCACCGAACACGGCTGGGAGACCATGCAGCGGGTCGCCCCCGACCACGTGCGCAGCGTCCGGGCCCACTTCATCGACCGCTTCACCCCGGAGCAGCTCGACGACATGTACCAGGCCCTCGCCCCCGTCGCCGAACACCTCCGCGGCCTGCGCGGCAAGCCGTAGCACCCCACGCACCACTCCGCCCCGCCGCGATCCGATCGCGGCGGGGCGGAAACGGTTCGCGGGCCCGCGCGCCCGGCCCGGGTCAGCCGCGGGTCAGGCCGGCGACGAGTTCGTCGGCGGCGCCGTACGGGTCCAGGGCGCCCTCGGCGACGCGTTCGGCGAGGACGGCCAGGTGCCGGTCCCCGCGCAGGTCGCCGATCCGGGCGCGCAGCTCGGCCAGCGCGATCGCCTCGATCTCCTCGGCGGCCCGGCGGCGGCGCCGCGCGGCGAGCTCGCCGTGCTCCTCCAGCCAGGCGCGGTGCTTCTCCAGCGCCTCGACCACCTCGTCCACGCCCTCGCCGCGGGCCGCGACGGTCTTGACGATCGGCGGACGCCAGTCCCCCGCCTCCCGCGCCTCGCCGAGGCCCAGCATGTGGTTGAGCTCCCGCGCGGTGGCGTCGGCGCCGTCCCGGTCGGCCTTGTTGACCACGAAGACGTCGCCGATCTCCAGGATCCCGGCCTTGGCGGCCTGGATGCCGTCGCCCATCCCGGGGGCCAGCAGCACCACGGTGGTGTCGGCCTGGGCGGCGACCTCGACCTCGGACTGGCCCACCCCGACGGTCTCCACCAGGATCACCTCGCAGCCGGCCGCGTCCAGCACCCGCAGCGCCTGCGGCGCCGTCCAGGAGAGCCCGCCGAGGTGGCCGCGGGTGGCCATCGAGCGGATGAACACCTCGGGGTCGGTCGCGTGGTCCTGCATCCGGACCCGGTCGCCCAGCAGCGCGCCGCCGGAGAACGGCGAGGACGGGTCGACGGCCAGCACCCCGACCCGCTTGCCGAGCCGCCGGTAGGCGGAGACCAGCGCCGAGGTGGAGGTCGACTTGCCGACCCCGGGCGAGCCGGTCAGGCCCACCGTGTACGCCCGCCCGGTGTACGGCGCGAGCGCGGCCATCGCCTCCCGCAGCTGCGGCGCGGCGTTCTCGACCAGCGTGATCAGCCGGGCGACCGCCCGCGGCCGGCCCGCCCGGGCCTGCTCGACCAGCGTGGCGACATCGATCATCAGGAGCTCCTTGCGCGGATGCCGAAGGGGCTGGGGGCCCCCCCCCGGCGGGCGCCGCCCCGGGGTGGGCCCGGGCGGGCGTGGGGGCGCGCCCCCCGCCCGCCGTGGGGGTTAAACAAAAGAAACGGGCCCCGGGATTTTTTGGGTTTT
>NZ_JBHJSJ010000054.1:0-63315 GCF_042268845.1 Kitasatospora sp. NPDC056273
CGCCGACGGCCGCATCGTCGACGAACTCCACCAGCCCACCGCCGACACCGTCCTGGACCGCATGCGCCGCTTCGACGCCAAGGGCCGCACCAGCTGATCCGGCCCACCAGGGCCCGAAGCCACCCGTCCCCCGAGTACCCCCAGGACTGACACTCCCTCATGTTCCGCACCGCACTGCGCAATGTGCTCGCCCACAAGGGCCGACTGCTGATGACGGTACTGGCCGTCATGCTCGGCACCGCCTTCGTGTCCGGCACGCTGGTCTTCTCCGACACCTTCGGCAACGCGCTGAGGACCCAGAACTCCAAGAGCTACACCGACGTCGCCGTCACGGTCGCCGACCGCGAGGCCCGCAACCTCAGCGACGACGACGGCGGCCGGATCGCCGGCCCGACCCTCACCGAGGAGACCCGTGCCAAGGTCGCCGCGGTGCCCGGCGTCGCCGAGGTCCGCGGCGTGGTCAGCGGCTTCGCCGGCATCGCCGACACCAAGGGCGCGCTGATCGGCAACGGCTTCTCCACCACCGGCACCAACTACGTGCCGGGCGCCGACGGCACCGACCCGCGCTACCCGATGGTCGAGGGCCGCGGCCCGAAGGACGCCACCGAGATCGCGCTGGACCGCAAGACCGCCGACAAGGGCGGCTACAAGGTCGGCGACACCGTCCGGGTCGCGGTCAACGGCCCGGTGATGAAGCTCAAGCTCACCGGCACCCTGACCACCAACGACCCGCGCGTGGTGGCCGGCGGCTCGCTCGCCGCCTTCGACACCGCCACCGCCCAGCAGCTCTACCTGACCCCGGGCCGCTACGCCGAGCTGGACGTCAGGTCCAAGCCGGGCACCGACGACGCCGCGCTGCTCACCGCCGTCAAGCAGGCCGTCCCGCAGGGCGACTCCATCGAGGCGAAGACCGGCCGCGAACTCGCCGCCGAGCAGGACGAGATGATCCGGAAGGGCACCACCGTCCTGACCACCGTCCTGATGGGCTTCGCGGGCATCGCGCTGTTTGTCGGCATCTTCATCATCGCCAACACCTTCACCATGCTGGTCGCCCAGCGCACCAAGGAGCTGGCGCTGCTGCGCGCCGTCGGCGCCACCCGCCGCCAGATCACCCGCTCGGTGCTGATCGAGGCCGTCCTGGTCGGCCTGACCGCCGCGGTGACCGGTCTGCTGGCGGGCATCGGCATCGCCGCCGGGCTCAAGTCGCTGCTCAACGGCCCGATGGACGCCAACCTGCCGGACGGCCCGCTGATCATCGCCCCGACCACGGTGGCCACCGCGCTCGCGGTCGGCGTGCTGGTGACGGTGCTGGCCGCCTGGCTGCCCGCCCGCCGGGCCTCCCGGATCGCCCCGGTGGCGGCGATGAGCTCGGCCGAGCAGCCCGCGACCCAGAAGGGCCTGCGGATCCGCAACACCATCGGCCTGCTGTTCTCCCTGGCCGGCCTCGCCGCGCTGGCCGGCGGTGTGGCCGGCAAGGAGGTCAAGCTGGTCGGCCTCGGCGCCGGCACGCTGCTGATCGGCGTGTTCGTGCTGACCCCGCTGCTGTCCCGGCCGCTGATCGCGCTGTTCGCCCCGCTGCTGCGCGCCGTGTACGGCGCCCCGGGCAAGCTGGCCCAGGAGAACGCGGTCCGCAACCCGCGCCGCACCGCCGCGACCGCCTCGGCGCTGACCATCGGCGTCACCCTGATCACCTCGCTGACGGTGATCGGCGCCTCGGTGAACCAGGCCGTGGACAAGGCCGCCGAGACCGACCTCAAGGCCGACTACACGGTCGCGATGCAGAACTTCTCGAAGCTCTCCCCCGAGGTCGCCACCCAGATCGCCAAGGCACCCGGCGTCAGCGTGATCAGCGCCGAGCGCAGCGTCACCGTCAAGACGGGGCAGAACGGCGAGGACAGCGAGTGGATGACCGCGGTGGACGCCGCGACCATCGACCAGGTGGCCACCGTCAAGGTCAAGGAGGGCTCCCCGGACGCCCTCAAGCAGGGCAGGCTGCTGGTCAGTTCGGGCCGCGCCGAGCGCGCCGGCTACAAGGTCGGCGACACCCTCGCCGTCACCTACCCGGACGGCGCCAAGGGCTCGCTGACCGTCGGCGGCATCCTGGAGGCCAACACCGCGCTGGCCTCGGTCATCGTCCCGGAGGCCGTGGTCGCCCCGCACCTGGCACCCGCCACCGGCCTGGAGAAGGTCCTGGTCAAGGGCACCAACGGCGCGACCGAGGAGCTGAAGCAGGCGCTGCGCGACGCGACCGGCGGCAACCCGCTGATCGCGGTCAAGGGCGCGAAGGAGATCAAGGCGGAGAACCGCCAGATGATCACCGGCATCCTGAACATGATGTACGGGCTGCTCGGCATGTCCGTGGTCATCGCGGTGCTCGGCGTGGTCAACACCATGGCGATGTCGGTGTTCGAGCGCCGCCGGGAGATCGGCATGCTGCGGGCGATCGGCCTGGACCGGCTCGGCATCCGCCGGATGGTCCGGCTGGAGTCGCTGCTGATCGCGCTGTTCGGCGGGCTGGTGGGTGTCGGACTCGGCATCCTGGTCGCCTGGGCGGGTGTGCGCACGCTGGCGGACAGCCTCAAGGACATCACCACCGTGGTGCCGCCGGTGCAGACCGTCGGCTTCCTGCTCGCGGCCGCCGTGATCGGCCTGCTGGCCGCGCTCTGGCCGGCCCACCGGGCGGCGAAGCTGGACATCCTGGACTCGATCAAGAGCCAGTAGTCCGGGCCCGGAACGGATGGAGCCCCCGGGGCGGTTCGGAAGAACCGGCCCGGGGGCTCCGTCGTGTCATCAGGCGAGCGTCATCAGGTGGACATCGTCAACCGGACAGCATCAAGTGAACCGGATCGGGTGAACCGGATCAGTTGAACAGCACCTTCTCGTTGTTCGGCTGCAGGGTGCCGGTGGTCAGCCCGGCGGCCGAGACCAGCAGCTGGCCGGCCGGCTTGCCGTCGGTGCCCAGCACCTCGGCGTTGACCGCCGTGGTCTCGTCCGGCGCGGTGACCTGGAGGCCGGTGAGCACGTGGCAGGTCGCGTCCGACTTGTCGCAGGCGCTCCACTTGAGGCCCGCGTAGCCGGACTTGTTGGGCTTCAGGGTCACCAGCACCGCGGGCCCGGGGTGCGACTCGCGGTTGGCCGCCAGCGCGTCCGCGCTGTTGTCGGCCTTCAGTCCGCCGAAGCCCGGGTAGCCGTACAGGGTGCAGTTGTGGCTGCTCTTGTTCTTGATCGTCAGCATCGCCGAGCCCGCGCCCTTGAGCTGCACGGTGGCGGTGATGTCGTCGCTCTTGCAGCGCGAACCGGCCGCCTGGCCGGCCATCGGGTCGCCCGGGACGGTGGCCCCGGCGGCGCTCGCCTTCGGGTCGCCCGGCTTGTCGTCGGTGTACTTCACGTCGTCGCACGCGGTCAGCAACACGGTCGCCGCGAGGGCGGCGACACCGGCGGCGACTAACCTGGCAGGCCTGCGAACGGTCATGTTCCCCCCATGTGTGGGTAATGGCATGGTGCTGTCACCCTAAGTACGAAGGTGGTGGCGCAACGGTTCCACTGGGACTGCAGTTTGTCAGAGCTGACCGTTTTCGTCGTCTTCCTGACTGGTTCCGACCGCTCCTGGCGAGAACTGGCTCGGCTCCTACGAAACCGCCCCGACCGGCGGGTGCCGGACGGGGCGGTACGGGTGGAGCGGGGTGGAGCGGGTGCTACGGGTGGAACAGGTCGAACGGCCGGATCAGGCGGCCGGCTTGGCGGCCACCGGCTGGGCGGGCTTCTTGCTCCTGCCGCCGCCGAGGAGGTTGAAGAACACCGCCAGGGTCGGGACCAGGTAGAGCAGCCAGACCACCAGCTGCAGCACCGTCGGGTCCGGCTGGAAGTTGAACACGCCCTTCAGCAGGGTGCCGTACCAGCTGTCCTTGGGGATGGTGCTGGAGATGTCGAAGGCCGTGCTGTGCAGGCCCGGCAGCCAGCCGGCCTCCTGGAGGTCGTGCACGCCGTAGGCGAGGACGCCGGCCGCGACCACGACCAGCATCGCGCCGGTCCAGGTGAAGAACTTGGCCAGGTTGATCTTCAGCGCGCCCCGGTAGAACAGCCAGCCGAGCACCACCGAGGTGAGCAGGCCGAGCGCGGCGCCGATCAGCGGGTTCCAGCCGTCACCGGTGGCCTGGACCGCGGTCCAGATGAACAGGGACGTCTCCAGGCCCTCACGGCCGACGGCCAGGAAGGCGGTGACCACCAGGGCGGTGGTGCCCATCGCGATCGCCGCGTCCAGCTTGCCGTGCAGCTCGGTCTTCAGGTGCCGGGCGGTGCGCCGCATCCAGAAGACCATCCAGGTCACCAGGCCGACCGAGATGATCGACAGCGAGCCGCCGAGCGCCTCCTGGGCCTCGAAGGTGAGCTGCGAGGAGCCGAACTGGAGCACCGCGCCGAAGGCCATGGAGAGCGCCACGGCCGAGCCGACGCCGATCCACACCGGCGGCAGCCGGTCCTTGCGGCCGGTCTTGACCAGGTAGGCGATCAGGATGCAGACGACCAGGCTGGCTTCGAGGCCTTCGCGCAGGCCGATCAGGTAGTTGCCGAACACGCGGGCTCCTGGGGGGTGTCGAGATGGTACGGGAGAACAGGAGGGGTGTCAGCCGAAGAGGGCCTGGCCCCACCACTCCCCCGGCTTGCGCACGCCCGCCGGGCAGGCGAAGTGGGCGGAGCCGACGTGCTGGATGTACTCGTTGAGCTTGTCGCTCGCCGCGAGCTTCTGCTGGAGCGGGACGAAGGCCTTGCGGGTGTCGCGCTGGTAGGCGAGGAAGAACAGCCCGGCGTCCAGGCGGCCGAGGCCGTCGGTGCCGTCGGTGAAGGAGAAGCCGCGGCGCAGGATCATCAGGCCGCTGTTGGCGTCCGGGTGGGCGAGGGCGACGTGCGAGGTCGCGGGCATCGCCGCGAGGTCCGGCGCGTCGTGCTCCTTGCCCTTGCCGTACGGGGCGCCCTCGCCCTTGGTGCGGCCGAAGGTGTCCTCCTGGTCCTTCAGCGAGGCGCGGTCCCAGGTCTCGATGTGCATCCGGATCCGCCGGGCGACCAGGTAGGAGCCGCCGGCCATCCACTCCGGGCCGTCGCCGGGGGCGGCCCAGACGTGGTCGGCCAGCTTCGCGCCGTCGGTGCCCGCGATGTTGTGGGTGCCGTCCTTGAACCCCATCAGGTTGCGCGGGGTCTGCTCGTCCGGGGTGGTCGAGGAGGTCTTGCCGAAGCCGAGCTGCGACCAGCGGATGTTGACGGTGCCCATGCCGATCCGGGCCAGGTTGCGGATCGCGTGCACGGCGACCTGCGGGTCGTCGGCACAGGCCTGGACGCAGAGGTCGCCGCCGCTGCGGGCCGGGTCGAGCTTGTCGCCCTTGAAGTTCGGCAGGTCGATCAGGCCCTCGGGGCGCTTGGCCTGGAGGCCGAAGCGGTCGACGCCGTCCTTCTCGAACAGGCTCGGCCCGAAGCCGATGGTCAGGGTGAGCCGGGAGGCGGGCAGGCCGAGGGCCTCGCCGGTGTCGTCCGGCGGCGCCTCCGGCGAGCCGGGCACCGCGCCGGTGCCGACCTCGCGGCCGCCGGTCATCGCGGCGGCCGCCTTGGTCCACTCCTTGAGCAGCTTGACCAGGGACTCCCGGGTGGCCTTCTCGGAGACGTCGAAGGCGGCGAAGTGCAGCCGGTCCTGGACCGGGGTGGAGATGCCCGCCTGGTGCTCGCCGTAGAACGGCACCTCGGCGCCGACGGGGGCGGCGACCGGGACGGCGTCGTCCTGCCGGGTGGCCGCGGCGACCGAGCCGACGGCGGCGGCGCCGAGCGCGACGCCCGCGCCGGCCCAGCCGATGACGGCGCGTCGGCTGACCGCGCCCCTGGTCCCGGTGGCGTCGGCGGCGGCCGGCGTCCCGTTCTGCTGCTCGTTCTCCGCGTCCATCGGCGGGCGGGCCCTTCTACTGTGCTGGACTTCTGCGCTGACCCGCGGAGGCCGTGGGGCCCGGATCGCGGGCCGCCACGGCGTCGGCGGGGTACTTCGGGGCGGGGTGGCCGGTTACTTGACGACCACGGCGGCGGCCAGCTTCGACAGCGGCTCGCCCAGCGAGTTGACCGCGTCGGAGAAGGCCTTGCGCTCGGCCTCGGTGACCTTGTCGTAGGAGGTGAAGGTGCCGTCGGCCTGCTTGTACTTGGCCAGCAGGGTGTTGATGGCGGCGAACTCGGAGTCCAGCGTCTTCGCCAGCTCCGCGTCCTTCTCGGAGGCGACCGGCTTCAGCAGTTCGTAGGCCTTCTGCGCGCCCTCGACGTTGGCGTGGAAGTCGGCCAGGTCGGTGTGGCTGTAGCGGTCCTCCTCACCGGTGATCTTGTTGGTGGCGACCTCGTCCAGCAGCTCCTTGGCGCCGTTGGCCATGCTGGTCGCGGTGATCTCCGCCTCGGGGATCTTCTTCTGCCAGTCCTTGAGGTCGGCGACCAGCTGGTCGGCGAGCTTCTTCTCGTCGTCGCCGATCTTCGCGTCGGCCCAGAGCGACTTCTCCAGCTTGTGCCAGCCGGTCCAGGCCTGGCCCGGCTCCAGCTTGTCCTCGCGGGTGTCGGTCTTCGGGTCGACGTCGCCGAAGCTCTCGGCGACCGGCTCGGTGCGCTCCCAGCCGGTGCGCGAGGGCGCGTACAGCGACTTGGCCTTCTCCAGGTCGTCCGCCTTGATCGCGGCGGCGAAGGCCTCGACGGCCGGGATGGTGGCGTCGGCCTGCTCCTGGGCGTACTTCCGGTAGGAGTCGACGGCGGCGGCCAGGCGCGGGTCGGCCGGCGCGGCGCTGCCGCCCTCGCCGGTGACGGTGATCTTCTGGCGGATGCCGTTGCCGACCATGCCGGGCTTGCAGGCGATCTCGTACGAGCCGGCCTTGATCTCGGCGTTGATGCTCGCCTTGGTGCCGGGGCCGATGTTCTCGCGCTCGGTGACGATCTTGTCGCCGTCGCCGTAGACGTAGACCTCGGTGGTCTTGGAGCCCTTGTTGCTGATGTCCAGGACGACGTGGCCGGCCGGGAAGGTGGTCTTGGAGACCTCGCAGGCGGTGTCGGTCGCGTTCACCTTGACCGCGTCGGAGCCGCCGGCCTTGTCGTCCTTCTTGGACGCGCAGCCGGCCAGGGCTGCGGTCGCCACGGCGAGGGTGAGCAGCGCGGCTGCGGTGGAACGGCGACGGGCGGACATGCGGGCTCCAACGGGAAAGGGCATGGGTGTGCCAAGGCAGTGCGGCCGGCCGGGGACCAGCAGACCATCATTAGCTAAGGCATACCTTACGTAAAGACGATTTTCCGTCTACACCCACCCCCTGAACCGTTACCGTCCCGGTGTCCGGCGGGCGGCCGTCCTGCCCGGCAGGCCGCCACCGTCCCGGCCGGCGGCTACCGTCCCGGTGTCCGGCGGGCCGCGGCCCGGGCCGTCCAGCGGCCCTCGTGCCGGCTGATCCGGATCGGGTGGCCGAAGGTCTCGCTGATCAGCTCCGTGGTCATCACCTCGTCCACCGGCCCGGCCGCCACACACTCGCCGCCGCGCAGCAGCAGGGCGTGGGTGGTGCTCTCCGGCAGCTCCTCCAGGTGGTGGGTGACCAGCACGCTGGCCAGCTCCGGGTGCTGGTGGCGCAGCAGGTCCAGGCTGTCCAGCAGCAGCTCCCGGGCGGTCAGGTCGAGCCCGGTGGCCGGCTCGTCGAGCAGCAGCAGCCGGGGACTGGGCATCAGCGCGCGGGCGATCAGGGCCCGGCCGCGCTCGCCCTGGGAGAGCGTCGTCCACGCGGCCTCGGCCATCGCGCGCATGCCGAGCGTGTCGATCAGCTGCTCGGCCCGCTCCAGCGCCTCCGGGGCCGGCTTGCGGTGGAACTCCGGCTCGATCGTGTTGGTGTAGCCGGTGAGCACCACCTCGCGCACGCTCAGCGGCGAGCGCAGCGGGTGGCGCGGGTTGACGTGCCCGAGGTGGGCGCGCAGCTCGCGGACGTCCACCCGGCCGAGCCGGCGGCCGAGCACGTCCACCTCGCCGCGGGTGGGGTGGGAGACGGCGCCGAGCAGCGCGAGCAGGGTGGACTTGCCGGCGCCGTTGGGGCCGAGCAGCGCCCAGTGCTCGCCGGGCCGGATCTCCAGGGTGATCCCGCGCAGCAGGTGGCGGCCGTCGCGCACGACGTCCACGTCGCGGGTGCGCAGCACGGGCCCGGCGAAGTCGGGGGCGGATGAGTTCATGGGACTCCGATCACGGTGCCGGGCAGGGTGCGGGCGGGGCGCCGCACGGGACGGTCCGGCGCCGTCCGTCCGCGTGCAGAGTACAACCGTCGAGTCGCGGGAGGTCGGGGCGTCCGAGGGGTGGACGCGCCAGAACCCTGTCGCCCGGCGGGAGTTGGGAGGAGGATGGTGCCCTTTCCGAGGGGGGACGAGGGGGGACTCGATGACCGCGGACGGGGAACGGGCCGCCGGCACGCTGCACGGGCTGGTCGAGGAACGGGCCCGCCGGGCGCCGGCCGCGGTGGCCGTGCGCTGCGGCGGGCAGGAACTCACGTACGGGGAGCTGGTGGAGCGGGCCGGGCGGCTGGCCGCCGTGCTGGCGGAGCGGGGCCTGGCCCCGGGCGGCCGGGCGGCGGTCGCGCTGGGCCGGGGCACCGAGGTGTACGTGGCGCTGCTGGCCGTGCTGACGGCGGGCGCGGCGTTCGTGCCGCTGGAGCCCACCGCGCCGGACGCGCTGCTGCGGCACGTGCTGGCGGACGCCGCACCGGACGTGGTGGTCACCGAGGAGCGCCACCGGGTCCGACTGGCGGACGCGGGCGGGGCGCCGCTGGTCTGCGTCGACACGGCCGCCCCCGCGCGGGCCCCCTTCGAGCCGCCCGAGGTCACCGCCGCCGACCTCGCCTGCGTCTTCTACACCTCCGGCTCCACCGGCCTGCCCCTCGGCGCGCTGATCGAGCACCGCAACCTGCTGGCCGCGTACGAGGGCTGGCGCGAGGTGTACGGGCTCACCGCCGAGGACCGGATCCTGCAGACCGCGAGCCTGGAGTTCGACGTCTTCACCGCCGACTGGGTCCGGGCCCTCGGCACCGGCGCGACCCTGGTCGTCACCCCGTTCAACCTCACCCTGGACCGCGCCGCCGACCTCGGCGCGCTGCCCGCCCTGGTCGCCGCCGAGCGGATCACCGTCCTGGAGCTGAACGTCCGCACCGCGCGCCGGCTGACCGCCCTGCTGGCGCGGACCGGCGGCAGGCTGCCCGGGGTGCGGCTGCTCACCGTGGGCGCCGAGAAGTGGTACCTGGACGAGCAGTTGGGCCTGCAGCGGCTGCTCGGCGGGGAGGCGAGGGTGCTGAACGTCTACGGGCTGGCCGAGGCCACCGTGGACAGCACCTGGTTCGACGCCCGGGGCACCGCGGCCGCCGAGGGCGCCGAACGGGTCTCGCTGGTCGGCCGGCCCTTCCCCGGCACCCGGGTGTACGTGCTGGGCCCGAACGGCACCCCCGCCAAGCAGGGCATGACGGGGGAGATCGCGATCGCCGGCGCCGGCCTGGCCCGCGGCTACCTGAACCGGCCGGCGGACACCGCCCGCCGCTTCGTCCGCGCGGACTTCGACCCGGACGGCCGGGTGCTGCTGACCGGCGACCTCGGGGTGCTGCGGGCGGACGGCGTGCTGGAGTTCACCGCCCGGGCCGCGACCGTGGTCGGCCCGCTCGGCGCGGAGCGGCCGACCGGCGTGCTGGCGCGGGTGCGGGCGGCGGTCCACGCGGAGGGCGCGCTGCGCGGGCACCCGGCGGTGCGGGAGGCGGCCGTCGTCTACGTGGAGCCGGTACCGGGGCGGCGGCGGCTGGTCGGCTACGCGGTGACCGATCCGGCCGTGTACGGGGCGGACGGCTGGTCGCTCTCCCAGTACCTGGAGAGGAAGCTCAGGGGCCGCCCGGTGCCCGCCGCCGTCGTCACGCTGCGCGAGCTGCCGCGCACCCGGGCGGGCAAGCTGGACCGCGCGGCACTGCCGCTGCCGGCCCCGCCGGAGCACGCCGCCCCGCGCTCCGCCAAGGCGGGCGGGCGGAGCGGCGGCAAGGGCGGCGGCAAGGCCGGGGGCCGGCGTTCCGGGGACGCGGGCTTCACCGGCGGCTGCGCGGCGGTGGTCTGCGTCCTGGTGTTCGCCTTCGCGGCCTGGGCGATGACCTTCGCACTCTTCCCCGGCTCGACCGACCTCACGGGAGTCCCCTCCCCGTACCGCGGCTTCTTCCAGCTGCTGTACCTCTGCGAGAACCTGGCCTTCGGGGCCGGGATCGTCTACCTCACCATCGGTTTCGAGGCCGTCCTGCGGCTGGGCAGGCCGTTCGGGCTGTCGGTGCTGACCCATCTGGCGATCGCCTGGCTGCTGGTCAACTGGTGGCCGCAGGACAACCTCTACCGGCTCACCAGGGCCACCGACTGGCCGCGCGAGACGGCGATGGTGTTCGCGTTCAACGTCCCGCTGATGCTCGCGGCGCTGGTGCTGGTGCGCTTCGTGCTCTGGCGGCCGCCGGCCGGGAAGGAGTGACGGGACCCCGGCGGCGGCTCAGGCGGGTCCGACCCCAGCGGCGGCTGCTCAGGCGCGCCCGATGTCGCCGGCGGCTCAGCGCAGCGCCTCGAACATCCGGGCCAGCCCGTGGTTCGCGGCGGCGACCAGCGCCTCGGCCGCGTCCAGCGACTCGGTGTCCGGCCCGGCCAGGGCGAGGCCGACGAAGGGCTCCGGCTCGCGGGAGGCGGTCGGGATCAGCGGCAGCAGGGTGACGCCGAGCCGGGCGCAGCGCGGCCGCAGCCGTTCCAGGTGGTCGTGCAGCGCGGCCTGGTCGAGCCGGGCGCCGAGCGGCATCGCGTCCAGGGTGCGGACCAGGTGGCCGGGGCCGCGCACCGCGTCGAGGCGGGCGCGCAGCACGAGGGCGACGGCCGGCCCGGTGAGCCGCAGGTTGATCTCGGTGGGGGCGAGCCGGCGCTCCCGGTCGGTGACGAAGTCGACGTCGTACCAGCCCCGGTAGCCCTCGGCGGCCAGCCGCTCCCCCACCGCCACGGCGAACCGGCGGGCGGTGTCGGCGGCGTCCCCCGGCACCGCGCCGGGGCCGACGGTGACGCCCTGGTAGCGGGTGCCGGCCACCTCCATGGCGCCCGCGCCGACCGGGTGGACGGTGCCGTCCGGGCCGACCAGGGCGTCCTGGGTGAGGTCGCGAAGCCGGGCGGACGGGCCGGCGTCGACGTACTCCTCCAGCAGCAACTCCCCGTCGGCGGGAAGGAGTTCGGTGCGGACCAGGCGCCGCAGCAGGGCCCGGCCGCCGCCCGCGGCGAACAGTTCGGCGGGCTCCACCACGACGGTGCCGTAGCCGCCGACGCCGTACGGGCTCTTCAGCACCGTGGTCAGGCCCCGGACGGCGCGGGCGGTCAGCCGGCGGGCCGCCCGGCGCCGACCGCCCGGGCGCTCCTGGTGCGGCACCCGGATGCCGGGGTGCCCGGGGGCGAGGGCGGTGAACAGGTCGTGCGCGGCGGCCTTGGACTCGTAGCGGCGGACGGCGGCCAGCTCGGGCCCCTCGCCCTGCGCGGCCGTCCGGCCCCACCCCACCACCGGACGGCCGGAGTCGGCGATCCGGGCCGCCAGGGCGGGACGGTCCGCGAGGGCCTCGGCCACCGTGCGGTCCGGTGCCACGCCGCTGTGCACCTCGACCGGGCCCCAGGCCAACTCCCGGGCCAGCCAGTCGGTCCACTCCGGGGCGACCTCGGCGGGCAGCACCAGCAGCGCCGGTTCGGGGCTGTAGCAGGCGGCCAGGCAGGCGTAGTGGTGGGCGTGCCGCAGCCGTCGCAGGCGCTGTGCAGGATCCATGCCGGGGGCGAAGAACTGCGCGTTGAAGTCCGCGACGTCGCCCACGTGGACCGCCGCCCGGCCGCCGGTCCAGGCCCCCACCCATCCGTCCATGGGGCGGAAGCGTAGAGCCTCGGCGGGCCGGCCGCCCAGTGTCGGAGCACCGGAGGTCCGGCGGCCCGGCGGCACGGTGTCAGAGCGCCAACAGCCCGGCGTCGGTGGGGCGCAGGCCGCAGGCGTCGAGGTAGAAGGGGCGCAGGTGCGGCTCGAAGTCGACGTGCAGCCAGGCGCAGCCGGCCGCGCGGGCGCCGTCGGCGGCCTCCGCGACCAGCCGGGTGGCGACGCCCTGCCGCCGGGTGTCCGGGGAGACCGCGGTGTCGAGCAGGAAGGCGTGGACGCCGCCGTCCCAGGCGAGGTTGACGAAGCCGAGCAGGGCGCCGTCGGCGGTGCGGCGGGCGGTGACCCAGCCGAGGCTGTGCCGTTCCAGCCGGGCGAGCCGGCCGCCGGGTTCCACGGGGTGGCCGAAGGCCTCGGCGTGCAGGGCGTCGAGTTCGGGATCGGTGAGCGGGCCGCGCCACAGGTAGTCGATCGTCACGACGGCACTGTAGAGCCCTTGTTAACTTCCGATCATTTTTTATCGACCAAGGACACGACTTGGCAAAGTTATGACCTTTCCTCTAGCTCAATCTGACTGACCCCCGTCAATCTCGGTCGCAGCTCCTTTCCCTGCACAGCTACCCCCACTGGAGTCCGAGTGATCCCCACGTCCTCCTCCCGCCGTGCCCGCGTGGCCGTGGCCTTCGTGGTCGTCGCCGCCCTCGCCGGCGCCACCGTCCCGGCCGCCACCGCCTCCGCCGCCCCCGGCATGCGCGAGGCCGCGATATCCCAGGCCCGCGCCAACGTCGCCCACAACGCGGGGGTGTTCGGCTTCGGCGCCGGCCAGGACCTCGTGCTCAAGGACGTCGTGGTCGACGCCGACGGTGCCACCCACGTCCGCTTCGACCGGACCTTCCAGGGCCTGCCGGTGGTCGGCGGCGACCTGGTCGTCCACCAGGACGCCAAGGGCCGGCTCAAGGACTCCTCCCGCGCGGCCGCCCACGACGCCGCCGTGAAGTCGACCGTCCCCAAGGTGACCGCGCAGTCCGGCGCGGCCGGCGCGCTGGCCGCCGCCCCGGGCGTCAAGGACGCCGTCAGCAGCCCCGAGCTGGTCGTCTGGGCCGCCGACGGCACCCCCCGGCTGGCCTGGCGCACCACCGTCGAGGGCACCGGCGAGCACGGCCAGCCAGCAGGCAAGGTGGTCGTCACCGACGCCACCACGGGCGAGCAGATCGAGTCCTACGACGCCGAGCACCAGGCGGCCGGCACCGGGAACTCCGAGTACACCGGCACGGTCACCATCGACACCACCGCCGCGAACGGCGGCTACACCCTGACCGACCCGGTCCGCGGCCACGTCACCAAGGACGCCAACAACGTCGCCGCGAGCTCGCTCAAGGCCTCCTCCGGCACCGCGATCACCAGCACCACCAACGTCTGGGGCGACGGAAAGAAGTTCTCCTCCAACCGCACCACCGCCGCCGTCGACGCCCACGCCAACACCGCCTGGACGTACGACTACTACAAGAACGTCCACGGCCGCAGCGGCATCAAGAACGACGGCAAGGGCGCCACCGTCTTCGTCCACGTCGGCACCAACTGGGACAACGCCCAGTGGTCCGACACCTGCTTCTGCATGATGACCGGCGACGGCGACGGCACCACCGACCCGGAGCAGGTGGACCTCGACACCATGGGCCACGAGATGACCCACGGCGTCACCAGCGCCACCGCCAACCTGCGCTACAGCGGCGAGTCCGGCGGCCTCAACGAGTCCACCAGCGACATCTTCGGCACCATGGTCGAGTGGTACGCCAACAACAGCGTCGACAAGGGCGACTACCTGTTCAGCGACCAGTCCACCCCGCCGTGGCTGCGCCGCTTCGACAAGCCCTCGCTGGACGGCCGCTCGGCCGACTGCTGGAGCAGCGGCGTCGGCAAGCTCGACGTCCACTACTCCTCGGGCGTCGGCAACCACTGGTTCTACCTGGCCAGCGAGGGCAGCGGCACCAAGACCGTCAACGGCGTCACCTACACCAGCCCGACCTGCAACAACTCCACGCTGGCCGGCATCGGCAACGCCAAGGTCGCCAAGATCTGGTACCGCGCGCTGACCGTCTACATGACCTCCACCACCACCTACAAGGGCGCCCGCTCCGCCTCCCTGAACGCGGCCCGCGACCTGTACGGCGCCGGCAGCGCCGAGTACAACGCGGTCGCGGCGGCCTGGAGCGGAGTCAACGTCAACTGACGTACAGTGCCTAGTGGTCGAAGCCCACGTGGCAGTGGTCGTGGTGGGTGTCGTCGGTGAAGAACCGGTTGCCGACGCCGCCCGGGGCCGCCACCGGACCGCCCACGTTGTACGAACCGGCGGCGGCCGCGTCCCGCATGAAGGACTCGACCAGCTGCCGGGACGTACCCGGGTCCACCACCGCCAGGCCGTCGATCCGCCAGACGTCGAAGGCCCGGCCCAGCGGATGGTCGCTGGGCCGGGTCGTCCCGAAGACGTCCAGCGGGTGGCCGGTCCGCACCACGCTCACCGAGAGCGTGTACGGGCCGGCCAGCCGCAGCATCGCCTCCAGCACGCTGTCGTGGACCGTGCCGCCGCGCAGGTCGGCGGCGGCCTCCGGCGGCAGCTCGATCCGGGGCTCGGCCAGCACCCGGGCCACCGCGGGCGAGGGCGCGGCGGCCGCCGGGCCCGCGACACCCGGACGCAGGTCGGTGACGGTCCAGCGCGGCTCGGCCCGGCCCAGCCGGACGTCCACCGTGGTGCCGCCCTCGGTCACCGAGCCGTCCGGGCCTCGGGTCCACTGGCGGCACACCACCAGCACGCTCGCCGAGTCGTCGAGGATGCCGCCGTACTGGGCGACCACCACCTCCAGGCTCGCCTCCGACGCCGCCGGGGCCAACGGACCGGCGGCATCGGCCAGCGCGGGCGGCAGGCCGAGCGCCGCCACCCGGGCCCGGGCCGCCTCCACCCCCTGCCCGCCGGGCGGCCAGTCGCCGAGCGCGGCGACCAGCTCGACGGCGCGGCGCTTGACGTCGGGCTGGATCTCGCCGGGGCCGGGCTGCCAGAGGGGCGGGCGGGGCAGCGGGGTGACCGTGGGCGTGGGCGTTTCGGGCGCGGGTGTTGCGGTCGGTGTTCCCGGCGTCGTCGCGCTCGGACTCGGCCCAGCCGCCCGTGACGTGCTCCCGCCCGTACACCCCGCCGCACCCAGCGCCAGCGCCGCCGCCGCGCCCGCCCGCAGCACCCCGCGCCGGTCCGGACCCCGGCCGCCGTCTCCACCCGTCATGCCGTCAGTATGCGGCTACGTCAGCTCCGGGGGCCGCAGGCCGTAGCGGCCCTCCTCGGTCCGCACGATCCAGTCGGGCTCGCCGAGCTTCGCCCGCAGCAGCGCCATCGGGTACCTCAGCTCGTGGGGGTGGAGCGACGCGTCGTAGACCTTCCACAGGATCGTGTCCGGCGCGTGCACGCCCTCGCCCAGCTCGATCAGGCCGCGCAGCAGCTTGACGTCCGAGCGGCGGAGCCGGACCTCACGGCCGTCCACGGTGACGACCTGGGTGTCCAGGTCGATGACGAGGCGCCCGTCGAAGGCGGTCAGCGAGCCCTGCGGCTCCAGGACCACGCCGAGATGCCGGCGGATCCAGTCCGCCCCGGCCTGTTCGTCCACCGGCCCGGCGCCCGCCGCGTTCTCCTGCTCCACGCCCGGCAGCCTAACCGGCGGCGCCCCGCGCCGACCAGGCCGCGCTCCAACCGGCCAGCTCGGCCGGGCGGTTGGTGATGATCCCGTCCACGCCCGCCGCCGCGAGCACCTGCCAGCGGGCGGGCCGGTCGACCGTCCAGACATTCACCGCCACCCCGGCGGCGTGCAGCTCCCCGACCACGCCGGGGCGGGCGGACAGCGCGTCGTCCGCGAGGTTGTAGGCGGACAGGCCGAGGTCGCGGGCGACCGCCACCGGGTCGGCGTCCAGGGTGGAGCGCAGCAGGCCGAGCGGCAGCTCGGGGGCCAGCTCGCGGGTGTACCGCAGGGCGTCCACCTCGAAGCTCTGGACGAGGACCCGGTCGGCCATGCCGTGGTCGCGCACCTCCTGGACGATCCGGGCGACCTCGTCGCGGCTGTGCCGGCCCTTGATCTCCAGCAGCAGCCTGCCGCCGCGGCTGCGCAGGTCCTCCAGCTGGGCGGCCAGGGTCGGCAGCCGGGTGCCCGCGTACGCGGGGGCGAACCAGGAGCCTGCGTCCAGGGAGTCGAGCTGGGCGGCGGTCAGCTCGCGGATCCGGCCGGTGCCGTCGGTGGTGCGGTCCACCGTGTCGTCGTGCAGCACGTACGGGACGCCGTCCCTGCTGGGCTGGACGTCGTCCTCGATCCACTCGGCGCCGGCCCGCCGGGCCACCTCGTCGGAGACCAGGGTGTTCTCGGGCGCGGCGGAGGAGGCGCCGCGGTGCGCGTACACGGTCGGCGGCGCACCGGTCGGGCGCAGCCGGGCGGCGGACGGTCGTGCCGGTGTCCCGGTGAGCGCGACGGCGCCGAGGGCGGCCCCGAGCAGCGCGGCGACGAGGACGGCCCGTCGGGTGTAGGGGTGCCGGGGGTGCCGGGGGTGCCGTTGGGGTGTCATGTCCCGCACGCTACGGTCGGCGGGACGCGCCCTCGCCGCCGACACCGGTGTGCCCGGCCGACATGACGACGGACGGCGGAACGCCCGGTCACCCCTCCCCCAACGCGGCCCCCGCTCCCATCCTCATGGACATGTTCGAATCACTGGCGGTCAGGCCGGTTCAGTAGCGATCATGACCGGCATGACGTCCGACAGCACCGCCACCACCCCCGCCACCACCGCGGCCGCCTCCGGCACCTGGAAGCTCGGCGACCGCACCGTCCACCGGATCGGCTTCGGCACGATGCGCCTGCCGCAGACCGGCCCGGCACTCGTCCCGCACGCCGTCCCGCGCGACCGTGAGCAGGCGCTGCGGGTGCTGCGCCGCGCGGTCGAGCTGGGCGTCAACCACATCGACACGGCGGCCTTCTACTTCTCCCCGCTGCGCTCCGCCAACGAGCTGATCAACCGGGCGCTCTCGCCGTACGCCGACGACCTGGTGATCGCCACCAAGGTCGGCCCCGGCCGCGGCATCGACGGCGAGTGGGTCGAGCACGCCCGCACCCCCGCGCGGCTGCGCGCCCAGGTCGAGCAGAACCTGCGCCAGCTCGGCCGCGACCACCTCGACCTGGTGAACCTGCGCATCCTCGGCACCGACTCGGTCGCCGAACGCTTCGGCGCGCTGGCCGAGTTGCGCGAGGCCGGGCTGATCCGGCAGCTGGGCCTGTCCAACGTCCACCCGCACCAGCTCGCCGAGGCTCAGGCCATCGCGCCGGTGGTCTGCGTGCAGAACCCGTACGGCATCGGCGCCACGCCGGAGCAGGACGAGCTGCTGCGGATCTGCGGGGAGCAGGGCATCGCCTTCGTCCCCTTCTACGCGATCGCCGGGGCCGGACGGCAGGACGGCGCCGGGGAGGCCGAGCCCGCCCAGGTCCGGGCGGTGGCCGAGGCACGCGGGGCGAGCACCGCCCAGGTCCGGCTGGCCTGGACGCTGCACCGCGGCCCGCACGTGCTGGCCATCCCGGGCACCGGCGACGTGGCGCACCTGGAGGAGAACATCGCCGCCGGGGCGCTGCGGCTGTCGGCGGAGGAGCTGGCGCTGCTGGACGAGGCCCACACGGGCCGGGCCCACGCGGACGCGGCCCCCACGGGCTGAGCCGGAACCGGGCGCGGCCCCTGGCGTGTCACTCGGGACGACATGATCTTCGTCCCTCCCGAGGAGTCCCACGGCATGACCGACACCGCCACCCGCTACCTCTACCTGGCCCGCCACGGCGAGGCCGAGTCCCACCGCGACCACAGCGGACTCACCGCCGCCGGGCGCCGGCAGGCCGCACTGCTGGGCCGGCGGCTGGCCGGCCGCCCGGTCTCGGCGCTGCACCACGGCCCGCTGCCCCGGGCGGCCGAGACCGCGCGCCTGGTCGCGGAGCAGCTGACCGGCGTGCGGCCGGAACCCTGCGAGGAGGCCGGGGACTTCGTTCCGTACGTACCCGCGCGGGACGAACTGCCCGACGACGGCGCGCGGTTCCTGCTGGACTTCCTCGGGGGCACCACGGCGGCGGAGCGGGAGGAGGGCGCGGTGCTGGCGCGGCGGGCCGTCGAACGGTTCACCGGGCCGGTGCCGGGCCGCGAGGAGCGGCACGAACTGGTCGTCACCCACGCCTTCCTGGTCGGCTGGCTGGTCCGGCACGCCCTGGACGCCCCGGCCTGGCGGTGGCTCGGCGTCAACGCCGCCAACGCGGCGCTGACCGTCCTGCGCTACACGCCCGGACGGCCGCCCGCCGTCCTGCTGCTGAACGACCAGGGCCACCTGCCGGAGGAGCTGCACTGGACCGGCTACCCGCCCCAGTACCGTTTCTGACGATCGGTCAACCATCGCTCAAGGGAGTCTCGAAGGCCCGTCGACACGAATATGCAGACCGGTCTACTATCGCCGCATGGGAGTCAAGGGTGAGGAGACCCGGGCCCGGCTGATCGCCGGCACCAGGGAACTGATCGAGGCGCAGGGCTACTTCGGGACGGGGCTCAACCGGATCGTGGCCGCCACCGGCGCCCCGCGCGGCTCGCTCTACTTCCACTTCCCCGGCGGCAAGGACCAGTTGGTGGCCGCCGCGCTCACCCAGGCCGGCCAGGAGGTCGAGGCGCTGCTCGCCTCCCTGGCCGGCGAGGGCGCCGGCACCGTCACCCTCGCCGGGCGGCTGATCGACGCCTTCGCCGAACGGCTGGAGCGCTCCCGGTACACCAGCGGCTGCCCGATCGCCACCGTCGCCCTGGAGGTGTCCGGCACCAACGAGGCGCTGCGGGCGCTCTGCGCCGAGCTGTACGCGGGCTGGCAGCGGATCCTGGCCGACCGACTGGAGGGCGAGGGCTTCGGCCCGGCGGAGGCCCGGGTCGCCGCCGGGCAGACCCTCGCCCTGGTAGAGGGCGCCGTCCTACTCGCCTCCGTCCGGCGCGACCCCGAACCGCTGGACCACGCCCGGCAGGCCGTCCGGCGGCTGCTCGGCGCCACGCAGGACCACGCAAGCGCCACCTGAACCCGAACACCGGACGGGCGACGGGCCGGCCGGACCGGGGAGGACGGCCTGCGGAGCGGAGCCTCAGCGGCCGGCGGGATCCCGGTAGACGAGGTCCCCGTCCTGCCGGGCGGCGAGCTCCGTGATCAGGCCGTGGTCGGGCGACAGCGCACACGCGGGATCGGTCCGCCCCGGGTCGCCGGTGAGGGCGAAGGCCTGGCAGCGGCAGCCGCCGAAGTCGACCTCCCGGAGGGCGCAGGAGGCGCAGGGCTCGGGCAGCCAGTCGGTGCCGCGGTAGGCCCGGAAGGCCGACGACTCGGACCAGATCCAGGCGAGGGCGTGGTCGCGGACGTTCGGCAGGTCCAGTGGGAGGTCGTAGGCGGCGGGGCAGGGCAGGACCCGGCCGTCGGGGGCGACGGTCAGGGAGACCGCGCCCCAGCCGCCCATGCAGGGCTTCGCGACGCCGTCGAAGTAGTCGGGGACGACCCAGACGAGTTCGACGCCGGTCCGCCGCCGTCGGCGCTCGACGGCCTCCCGGGCGCGGTCCAGCTGGTCCCGGGTGGGCATGAGGGCGGCCCGGTTGGCCAGTCCCCAGCCGTAGAACTGCGTGTTGGCGAGTTCGATGCGCACCGCGCCCCAGGCGATGCCGAGGTCCACGATCGCGTCGATGTCGTCGAGGTTCAGGCGGTGCAGGACGACGTTGAGGCCCAGCGGCAGTCCGGCCTCGCGGACCAGCGCGGCGGCCCGCTCCTTCGCCGCGAACGACCGGCGTCCGGCGATCAGCTCGGAGGAGGCGGCGTCGGCGCCCTGGACGGAGAGCTGGACGCTGGGCAGCCCGGCCGCGGTCAGCGCGGCCAGCCGCTCCCGGGTCAGGCCGAGTCCGCTGGTGACGAGCTGGGCGTAGATCCCGGCGCGGTCGGCCCCCGCGACGATCTCGGTCAGGTCGCGCCGCAACAGCGGTTCGCCGCCCGACAGGTGGACGTGCGCGACCCCGAGTTCACCGGCCTGCGTCAGCACGTCCAGCCACTGATCTGTCGTCAGTTCTGCTCTGCGGGAGGTGAGTTCGAGCGGGTTGGAGCAGTACGGGCAGCGCAGAGGGCAGCCGTGGGTGAGTTCGGCCAGCATGGCCCAGGGCGGGTTCACCGCAGCCATCCCCGCTCCTTCAGGTCGTCGAGGAAGACCACGACGTCGTCGGCCCCCTCGACCGGGAACTCGGTGGTGATCTCCGGTACGGTCCGGGTGCCGTCGCACAGTCCGACGATCGCGGCCGCCTCGGCGCTGAGGACGACGATGAGCTCCGGGACGACCAGCAGCGTGCTGTTCCGCACCGGGCAGTGGCGCAGCCGCGCGTACCCGCTCAGGGCCGGTCGCCAGGTCACGCCGGGGCCCGTTCGACGGCGTCGAGGAGGGTCCACAGCAGCTCGCACTTGTAGGAGAGCGCCGCGATGGCGGCCTCCTGCTCGGCCCGGGTGCGGGCCCAGGACAGCACCAGGGACAGCGCCTCGTCGCTGTCCCGGCGGCCCTGGCCGACGCGGGTCCTGAAGTAGGCGAGGCCCACGGGCTCGATCCAGGTGTAGTGGCGCTCGAAAGCGGCGATCCGGGTGGCCATCAGGTCCGGCGCGAACAGTTCGGTCAACGAGGCGGCCACGGCCTCCAGGGGCGTGCCGTGGCGGCAGAGGTTGACGTAGCCGTCGACGGCGAGCCGCACTCCGGGCAGCACCCCGCGGCCCGAGAGCAGGTCGGCGCGGTCGAGACCGGCCGCCTCGCCGAGCCGCAGCCAGCGCTCGATGCCGCCTTCGTCGCCGTCGCCGCCGTCGTGGTCGGTGATCCGGCGGATCCACAGCCGGCGCAGGGCGGGGTCCTCCAGCTTGGCGAGGATCAGCGCGTCCTTGACCGGGATGTGCCGCTGGTAGTGGAACCGGTTGAGGATCCAGGTGCGCAGCTCCTCCGGCAGCAGGAGCCCCTGGTGCATCCTCAGGTTGAAGGGGTGCCGGTGGTGGTAGCGGCGCTCGGGCACGGCCCTGAGCTCGCTCTCGAAGGTCGTCACCATGTGAGGACCGCTCCTTCCGCGGCCACCCCGAGGCCCCGGTCCGCCAGCTCCTCATGGAGGGGGGAGTCCGGGTCGACGAGCGGGTTGGTGTTGTTCAGATGGGTGTAGAGGCACCGGGCGGACAGGGCGGCGAGCCGGTCGCGGGTGGCGAGCACGGGCAGGTGGCCCATCCCGGTGGCGGACTTCGTGGAGAACCCGGCGGTGCGCGGCTCCTCGTCGTCCCAGAAGGTGCCGTCGACCAGGACCAGGTCGGCGTCCTCGCCGAAGCCGTCGGTCCAGACGCCGGTCGACGGCGCGTAGAGCAGTCCGCCCACCCGCAGGACGCTCACCCAGTCCCCGTCGCAGGCGTCCCGGGCGTAGCGGGGGCGCTTGCCGGAGAGCGGTTCGAGCGCGACGCCGTCGAAGTCCCGCCAGCGCAGGCGGGTGTAGGGCGCGAGGACCTCGCCGAGGCCGAGTCCCTTGTGCACGGCGTCCCGGACCGCGTCGGTCGCCATGACCTCCAGTTCGTCGGCCTCGCGCAGCCGCGCCAGGCCGAGCGTGTGGTCGAGTTCGGCGTCCGTGAGGATCACGCCGGACAGCCGGGTGCGCCGGCCCTCGGGGTGCAGCCAGGGGCAGCGCTCGATCTGTTCGGCGATGTCCGGTGTGGCGTTCACGAGGTACACCCGGCCGGGCTCGGTCTCCACGGCGACGGACGCGTGCAGCCGTCGGCGCGACGGAACCGCGCGTGCCCCGGCACAGCCGGGGCACGCACAGTTCCACTGCGGGACACCGCCGCCGGCTGCCGTACCGAGTACGTGCAGTCGCACAGCGCTTCCTCCCTCTTCGAGTGGTGGTCCTACCGGTGCGGTGCGGTCCGGGGGCCGCTACCGCTTGGCGAGGTAGTACGCCGAGACCTCCAGAGACGCCTCCACCACCTGGTAGCTCGGCTTGCGCCAACGGGCGCCTTCCATCGGGGTGTTCGGCCGGTCGGTGGTGCGCTCCCGGGGCTGCCGGGCACGCCTGGGCTGTTCCTCGTGACGGGTCATGACTGTCTCACCTCCGTGTCGGGGCTTCACTGCGTCGTGTTGTGGTCGTAGGGGACGGCGAGGATCGCGCCCGGATTCGCCAGGTGGGTGGTCGGGGTACCGCCGTCACCGCGGACCATGTGCTGGCCTTCGCTGTCGGTGGCGATGTACAGCGTCTTGCCGTCCGGGCTGAGGGCGACGTCGCGGTAGCGGTTGACGGTCCGGAAGAGCTCCTCGTACTTCTTGCCGTCCTTGGAGAGCCGGAAGACGGTGCCGTTCTTCAGCGAGGTGACGAGGACGTCGTCCCCGTACACCTTGAGGCTGCCGGGCGCCATGGTCGGCCAGCACATGTAGGCGGAGGCGGCGTCGGGGCAGACCGGCGTGGTGCCGAAGTTGTGCCCGCTCTCGACGGTCGTCCCGTACGTGCTGAGCGGGGAGACCATGTTCTTGGTGAAGTCCGTCTCCTTCGTCGTCGGCACCTCGGCCGGCGGCGTGTTCGGGTCCGGGTTGTAGGTGAGCTTCTCGCAACCGCCCTTGGCCTGCGACCAGTTGGAGTAGACGTACGCCTTGTCGTCCTTCCACCCGGCGACGTTGGGCCAGCCGTAGTTGCCGCCCTTCGTGATGAGGTTGAACTCGTCGTCGGTGAGCGGGCCGTTCTCGGCCGTGTAGAGGTCCTTGCCGCCGAAGTCCATCCCGTCCGGGTTGCGCATGCCGTAGGCGTAGATGTGGCTGCGGGCGCCGTTCAGCTCGGGGTTGTCGTCGGGGACGGAGCCGTCCGGGTTGATGCGGAGCACCTTGCCCTGGTACAGCGACCAGTCCGACGCGGCGACCTGGGCGGCGGTCGGCAGGTCCTGCGCGTGGTTCGGCAGACAGTAGTCGGCCATGTAGTTGTGGCCCTGGTCGCCGATCGAGTAGTAGAGCTTGCCGTCCTGTCCGTACCGGATCCGGGCCGACTGGTGCTGGTTGTGCCCCGGCAGCCCCGTCAGGACGGGCTGTTCGTCGGAGAGCAGGCCGTCCTTCGCGGTGTAGCGGACGATCTTCGTGGCCGAGTCGTTGCCGTTCTTGTAGGTGTAGGCGAGGTAGAGGTAGTCGCTGCCCTTGCCCTTGCCGAAGTCCGGGTGCAACGCGAAGCCCAGGACGCCGTCCTGCCCGTCCTGACTGTGGAAGGCCTTTCCCGTGAGGTCGAGGGCGGTGCTCTTGGCGCCGCTCTGCGGGTCGACCCGGGTGATCTTGAGCCCGGACTTCTCGCTGACCCAGAGCCGGCCGTCGGGGGCGTAGGCGAGCTCGAACGGGTCCCCCAGCCCGTCCGTCACCACCTTCACCTGCGTCTGCGGTGCCTGGGCGGCCTGGGACTGCGGGGCCTGGGACTGCACGGGCTCGGCGGTGACGACGGCGGGCTTCTGCGCGGCGGTGCTGCCGCCGGACGCCGCTCCCCCGTTGTCGGAGCACGACGTGATCAGCGCGGCGGCGGGGATCAGGGCCAGTGCGACCGGGAGCTTTCTCATGATGCCTCCCACTCGTCGTGGCGACGAGTGTCTGGTTTCCGAATGACCGGATTCGGCGATTCCGTACGGGACCGGCCGCGCACGGTGCGGGCGCCCGGCGAGCGGGCCATCGCCAACGGTGGGGGGCGCCACCGGCGGCGTACGGCCGCCCGGCGTCCCGATCCTCACCGTAGGTCGGGTCCCCCGGATCCGCACCCCTCGTTGACCCGGTCGCGTGGCCCGGACGGCGGGGTCCTGCTCGACACCGGCGCGGCGAAACGGCCGCGATGGCGCGGGCCAGGATCACCGCATGGCGCGGGCGCTTCGCATCCATCCGATCGCACCCCGGTCATCACAGCTGCGCTTGCCCCTCCCGTCCGCGGCTTCCACTGGCATCATGGACGGGAAGTGACTCTTCGTCAGCTCCCCATCACGGGAGGCGGGATGGCGTTCAGGTTCCACTTCACCGGCGAGGACCTGGCGCGCACCAGGGTCGCGGGGGCGATGGCGGCGATGGTGGAGCTGAACGTGGCGGTGCGCGTCCTGCGGGAGGGCTGTACGACCGGGGACGTCGCCGCCGCCGTCCGCATCTCCGCGGCGAGCGCCAGCGAGCACACGACGGTACTGCGGGCGGCCGAGCTGGTCACCACCCTGCGGGACCGCAACACGGCGATCCACACCGCCACCGCGGCCGGGCTGACGCTCCTCGCCGCCGCTACGGGCTGAGGCCCGGCCCCGTGCGGGCGGGGCCGGGCCTCAGGTGACGCGGTGTCAGCAGGCGTAGCCGGAGGAGGCGGTCCACTTGTCGAGCTGCGCCCAGGTCCTGGGGCCGACCAGCCCGTCCTTCGGGAGGCCGACGCAGCCCTGGAACCTCTTCACCTCGCTCAGCGTGCCGTTGCCGAAGATGCCGTCGCGGGCCAGGTTGCTGCTCTTCATCGAGTAGTAGAGCTCGCACTGGAGCTGCTTGACGGCCGTCGAGCTGTCGCCGACCGACAGGAACGGCTCACTGCTGGTGTAGTTGCACCGGCTGGACGCCTGCGCGGAAGCGGCGGGCGCGGCGGCGACGCCGATGGAGAGCGCGAGTGCGGCGACGCCGAGGGCGGCGGTGATCCTCTTCATGGGACTGTCCCCTTTCAGGGGTCGTCAGGAAGGCGGGTGCGCGGTGGCGGCACCCGGCAGGACGCCGGTCCGGTACGGTGCGGGACCGGCCGGAGACCATCCCCCGCGGTCTCCGACCGGTGTTCCCCGGCCCGGCACAGCCATCGTGCCGACGGCCTCGGGGCGGTGTCGCCTCGCTTCGGCCTCACCCGAATCACGGACAATCGGGGCTTCCTCCGCACACGGCGCGAATGCCGCTCGCCGTGGCCCCGGAGGATCGAGGCCGTGGTCGCCGCCGACGAACGGGCCGACGGGCCCGTCGAGTCGGTACCTACCGAAAGGGCCGCGGGCACAGCCCGGTTCGCCCGTAGGGGGCGGGGCCGAGGCTCACGCCCCCGTGCTGGACGGCGAGTTGACCCGCTGCGGCGCCGCGTCCGGGCGGCCGGTCTCCTCGGCCTCCCGGACGACCACCGCGTCCCCGGCGGCGGCCGCGCTCGCGAAGAAGTCCCGCAGCTCGCGCAGGTCGTGGACGACGAGCGCCGCCCAGGTCTCGGACCAGGGCGTCGGGTAGCCGAGGTGCGCGGCCGTGCGGGCGAGCACGCTGTTCTGCTGGCGGACGAGTTCGCCGAGCGCCGAGCCGCGCAGGAAGGCGGAGGCCGCCACGACCTGTTCGGGGCGCAGCACCGGCATGGCGCCGCACGGCAGTGCCCCGTCCGGTTCGTGCCGCCCGCCGCCGTAGACGGGCAGTCGGGCGGCCGGGTCGGGGTGCAGCCCGTTCTCGGTGAGCGCGAGTTCCATCAGGACGGCGGTGCGCCGCACACCGAGGGCGAGCCCGGCGGCGGCCAGCCGGTCGTACCGGAGGTCGCGGTCGCGGGGCACGAGTTCGCCGAGTTCCTCCGGCGAGCAGGTGTCCACGGCCTGACCCGGCAGGCGGCGCCAGAAGTGATCCACACTCACCCGCCCAGCGTAACGAAGTCGCGGGGTGCCGATCCCGCGCCGAGCCGTTCAGACCTCGTCAAACCGGGGTTCGGGCCCCGTCAGGCCGCGTTCGGGCCCAGTCGGACCGCGTTCAGGCCTCGCCGGCGTGCCAGGCCGGCCATTCCCAGGGGCGGTCGGCCCAGTGGACCCGTTGGGGGTCGCGCGGGTCGAGGTCGGGGAAGAGCTGGTGGACGCGCGGCTCGAACTCCTCCGGTGCGAGCGGCTCCCAGCCGTGGCCCTCGAAGCGGACGAGGCGGTAGCGGCTGTCGGTGCGGAACTCGGCCACCTCGACCAGGGGGGTGGCCGTGCTGTTGGTCTCCATGCCCCCCAGCATGTGGCGCGGTGGCAATCAACGCCCGTCCAGACCCCTCTTCCGGGTCATGTCCCGGCGTCGGCGCGCTCGTTGAGCACAGCAAGGTTCTAGGGGGGCCGCTGGAAGGACGAGCACATGACTGGGCAGCCCACCGGAGGGCAGTGGCAGTGGCCGCAGAACGCTTGGCAGCCGCCGCCGGTTCCGACAGATCCGCTACCGCCGTGGTCCACCGCCACACCGCCGAGGCGCCTGTCGCGCAAGGCCTGGACGGCCGCGATGGTCGGCACGGGCGCCGTGCTGGCGTCCGTCCTGGCGATGTGCGGGCCGGGGTCGGGTGACGAGCTCAGCGTGGCGGCGCTGCCGGACGCCTCACCCACCGCCTCGGACTCGACGGCGGCGCGGCTGCTGCCGGTCTCCCCGTCGCCGGTCACGCCGGCGCCGTCCCCGCTGCCGCCGCCCACCCCGGGCGCGGCGGTCCCGGTGACCGGGCCGGGCACGGCGACGGCCGCGCCCGGTGCCGGGGGCAGCGCGACGCCCGACGCCCAGCACGCCTCGGCGAGTGCGCGCCCCAAGCCGGGGCACAGCCCGCACACCAGCACGCCGGCCCGTGGCCCGTCGGGCGCGCCCGCCCCGGCGAGTACCGGGGCGGGCGGCGGCCAGAACACCATCTGCGACCAGGCCGAGCGGGCGGGCCACTGGCCGCCCGGCTCGGACCAGGCCCGGGTCTGCCACAGCCTCTACGGCTGAACCGGCTGACCCGGCTGACCCGGCAGCTCCGGCTGAATCTGCTGGTCCGGCCGGTCCGACGTCGGCCCGGGAGCCGCAGGCGCGGCCGGAGCGCCCGGACCCGCCGGAGCCGCGGACGCCCCCGGGGCGCCCAGCAGCCCCCTGTCCAGCCGGGGCGC
This sequence comes from Kitasatospora sp. NPDC056273, assembly GCF_042268845.1. NCBI lineage: Bacteria > Bacillati > Actinomycetota > Actinomycetes > Kitasatosporales > Streptomycetaceae > Kitasatospora > Kitasatospora sp. NPDC056273. The sequence goes on from NZ_JBHJSJ010000054.1 coordinate 26,832, forward strand.
CAGCACCCGCGCCAGGGTGTCGGTGATGTGACCGGTGTCCCGGTACAGCACCACGCCCTCCAGCACGGCCGGGCAGGAGGGCCCGGTGCCGGGGCAGAGCAGCGGGCCGAGGTCGAGGGTCCGCACCCCGTACCGGGCGGCGAGCCCGCCGTCCAGTACGGGGTCGGGCTCGAACGCGGTGTCGCGCGGGAAGAAGCAGGCGTCGGAGCGCCCGTCGGAGGCGGCCAGGCAGGTCGGGATGTCCTTGCCGGGCATCGGGGTGTCGCCGAGGTAGGCGAGCGGGGCGCCGAGCGCGGTGAGCCGGTCCAGGGTGCGGGTCCAGCCCTCGGTGCGCTCCTCCGGGCTGCCGTAGCGGTTGAGGCCCGCCATCAGGACCAGCCGCGGCTTGGGCCCGGAGGCCAGCCGGGTGAGGGTGTTCTCGCGCCAGCGGTCGCACTCCTCGAAGGTCCGGCCGAGCACGTTGTTGCGCACGGTGAGGGTGGCCAGCGGGCAGCCGGGCTTGACCAGCACCTCCAGGGCCCAGTGCCGCTGCTCGGCAAGGGCGAGGCCGGCGGAGATCCACTGCCCGGCGTGGGAGTCGCCGAGCAGCACGATCCGGTCGGGGCTGTCCTCGGCGCCGAAGAGGCAGCGCGGGCTGCTGTCGGCGTTGAGCGGGATCTCGCAGCCCTTGCCGGGCGGGAAGTCCTCCCGGGCCCGGGCCAGCGAGGGCGTCAGGGTGAGCACCCGGGTGCCGGGGGCGAGCAGGCCCGGGCCGTCGGCGGCTCCGGCGGGCGCCGCCACGGGCCCGGAGGAGGGGTCGCCGAGGGCCCGTACGGTGCCGCCGCCGAGGGTGAGCGCGGCGATCAGCGGGATGACCAGGGCGCTGGCGCCGACGGCGAGCCCGCGCCGGGGTGCCGGGCTGCTGCCGTACCGCAGCGGCTGTTCGACCAGCCGCAGGGTGAGCCAGGCGGGCAGCGCGCTGGCGGCGGTGAGCGCGAGCAGAGTGGTCCAGGGCAGAGCGCCGTACCGGGCCTGGGCGATGGTCAGCACCGGCCAGTGCCACAGGTACCAGGCGTACGAGAGCCGTCCGGCGGCGCGCAGCGGGCGGGTGGCGAGCAGCCGCCCGGCGTCGGCGGCGCCGGGGCCGTCGTGCCCGGCGGCGTGTCCGGCGAGCAGGACGGCGGCGGTGCCGAGAACGGGCAGCAGCGCGGCGGCACCGGGGAAGGGGGTTTCGCGGTCGTACAGGACCACCGGTGCGAGCACGGCCGCGAGGCCGAGCCAGCCGACCACCCGCAGCGACCACACCACCGGGCGCCGCTCGGCGCGGGAGAGCAGGGCCGGGCCGGCCAGCGCCGCGCAGGCGCCGGCCGCGAACTCCCAGAGCCGGCTGCCGGTGGAGAAGTAGGCGAGCGGCGCGGAGGTGGCCGTCCAGCGCAGGCAGAGCGCCAGGGAGACGCCGCCGACGGCCACCGTGGCGAGGGTGATCGCGAGGGTGCGGCGGCGCCCGTGCAGGTAGCGGGCGAGGCCGAGCAGCAGCACGCCCCAGAGCAGGTAGAACTGGTTCTCCACGCCCAGCGACCAGAAGTGCTGCAGCGGGCTGGGGTCGTGTTCGGCGGCCAGGTAGTCGGTCTGCTGGCCGACGAAGCGCCAGTTGGCGAACTGCCCGGCGGAGGCGATCAGGTCGCGGGCGAGGTCGGTGCCGCGCAGCGGGTCGAGCAGGGCACCGCCGGCGACGGCGGTGGCGACGAGCACGGTGGCGGCGGCGGGCAGGATCCGCCGGGCGCGGCGGGCGGCGAAGTCCCACAGGCCGAGCGGGCGGCCGACGAGCAGGCCGGTGATCAGGAAGCCGGAGATGACGAAGAAGACGTCGACGCCGACGAAGCCGCCGGTCAGGCCGGGGACGGCGGAGTGGAAGGCGAGGACGGAGAGCACGGCGACGCCGCGCAGCCCCTCGATGTCGGGGCGGAAGGCGGTGCGCCGGCGGGCCTGCCCGCTCTCGGCGACGGTGGCGCGCTGCGGGGCGGCGAGTTCCCGGTCGACCCGGACGACGCCGGGCAGCAGGTCGACGCCTGGGCCGGACGCGGCGGAGGTCGGAACGGAGGGCTGGACATCAGCGGAAGAGGAGGACGACGACGGTGGTGGTACGGCCGTTGACACGGCGGTGCTCCTTGCAGGGCTGGCAGCGGTTTGTCGGGCCCGCCGGGCCGATGGGGCGGCCGGGCGGTGTCCGCGCCGGTGGGGCGACGCGCAAGGAAACGCAACAGGCAGGTGTTGCAGTGGAAGTGACGGTCCGTCAGAAGATCAGTGGGTCGGCCCAGCCGGAGGCCAGCAGCCCGCACAGCAGCAGCGCGGCGGTGACGGCGACGGCCTCGGCCCGTCCGAACCCGAGGTCGGAGCGGCCCGGTGCGGGCGCGGCGACCTCACCGACGGCGGCGCCCTTGCCCCCGTTGGTCCCGTTCAGCAGCGGCCACAGCTCCCGGATCAGCGGGACCATGGTGTAGGTGGTGAGCGCGAGCAGTCCGGCGAGCGCCCAGTACGGCCGCCAGCCGTACAGCAGCGCGGCCCGGACCAGCCCGGCGGCGCCCGCGAGGACGACGAGCCCGAGCCAGGCGACCCCGATCCGGGCGACGGTGCGGGCGAGCGTGCTGCCGCCGGAGACGGCGCCGGTGGGCACCCAGTCGGCGGAGCGGCGGCGCAGCGCGTGCGCGATGGCGACCACGTGGCAGAGCCCGCCGAGGAGTTGGACCCGGGTGACCTCGAAGCGCCAGCGGGTCCGGGACATCGCGGGCAGCAGCACCAGGGCGACCCAGATCGGCGGCAGGAACGGCAGCACCTGCCAGGGCTGGATCTCCTCGGGCCGGAAGAACAGCATGATCAGGGCGGGCAGCGGTACGGCGAAGACGTTCACCGCGCTGGTGACGTAGCCGAGGATGCCGTTCCAGAAGCAGAGCCGGGCGGACTTCGGCAGCGGGCCGCGGCGGAAGTCCGGGTCGCGGACGAGCGCCAGGGAGCCGAGGCACCAGCGGTACTGCTGGCTGATGAAGGCGGGCAGGCCGGTGGGCGACATGCCCTTGGCGACCAGCGCGGGGACGTAGCGGGTGGACCATCCGGCGCGGGCGAGGGCCAGGCCGGTGTAGAGGTCCTCACTGTGGTCGATCTCGGCGAAGCCGCCGATCCGCTGCAGCGCGGCGCGGCGGTACAGGGCGTTGGTGCCGCAGCAGACGGTGCCGTCCTGCGCGTCCCGGGAGGGCTGGATCCAGCGGTAGAAGATCTCCTGGGTGGCTCCCGCGGCGCGTTCGAGCCAGGACATGTCGGCGTCCGTGTCGAAGCACTGCGGGCTCTGCACGATGCCGACCCCGGGGTTGTCGAGGTAGGGCACCAGGTGGTGCAGGAAGTCGGGGCGGGGGCAGAAGTCGGCGTCCAGGACGGCGACGATCTCGCCGGTGCCCTCGGCCAGGCCGTGGTTGAGGTTGCCGGCCTTCTTGAACCGGCCCCGGTCGGGGCGGGCGTGGTAGCGGAAGCCGTAGGACTCGGCGAGTTCGCGCACCTCGGGGCGGCCGGCGTCGTCGAGGACCAGGACGGTCAGCTCACCGGGCCACTGGACGGCCGCGGTGTACCGGTAGGCGTTGTCCAGGACGGCCAGCGGTTCGCCGGCGGTCGGCAGCAGCAGGTCCACGCTCGGGGCGCGGGCGGGGCTCCAGGCGCGCAGCAGCAGGTCGTGCGAGTCGCGGGTGAAGCGCCGGGCGCGCTGGCCGTCGGTGAGCGAGAGCAGCCAGGTGGCCGCGTTGAGCACGGTGAGCACCAGGAAGGGCCAGAGCAGCGGCTTGCTGAGGGCGAACAGGCCGAGCGTGGCGGTGGCTCCCGCGTAGGAGAGGGTGGCGCAGAGCAGCACCCAGCGGCGCTGCGGGCCGAAGTACCAGTAGAGCTCCTCGTCGTCGGGCGGACTGGGCAGCCGGTGGTCGTCGGGGTCCGCGGGTGTCCGGCGCGGACCGGTGTCGGGTGCGGGCATGGCGGTGCCATGGAGAACGGGCATGCGGAAATGGCCCCCCTGGGCAGCGGACGGAACGTGGCCGTTCGCGCTCAGCCTCTCACATTGGCCTAGACCAATAATGAACGAGGTATGACATCTCCGCATCGCCCCAGCTCAGCGAGTTGACGGCGGATCACCTGCGGAAACCCGGTCCAGCGGAACTGAACCGAACCCCGAGGGCGGGCCGTTTCCGAGGCCGTCAACCACCGGTACGACTACTGGTACGACCGCCCGGACGACCCGGCCCCGGCCTCCGCACAGCCGTCAACTTCCGTACACGGACGTCAATTCCCCGCGGACTCCGCCTTCAACTCCTTGACGAGGTGCGCGAACCGGAGGTCCGGGCGCCGCGGGATGCCGAAGCGCTCGTCGCCGTACGGGAACGGGCTGAACTCGCCGGTGCGCCGGAAGCCGCGCCGCTCGTACCAGGCGATCAGCTCGGCGCGCTGCTCGATCACCGTCATCTCCATCGCGCCGACGCCCCACTCCTCGCCCGCCACCCGCTCCGCCTCGGCCAGCACGGCCCGGCCGATGCCGCCGCCCTGGAGCCCGGGACGCACCGAGAACATGCCGAAGTAGGCCAGCCCGCCGCGCCGCTCCAGCTGGCAGCAGGCGACCAGCTCGCCGTCCCGCTCGGCGAGCAGCACCACGCCGTCGGGGTGGCCCACGGCCTCGGCGACGGCCTCCGGGTTGGTGCGCCGGCCGCCCAGCAGGTCCGCCTCCGTGGTCCACCCGGCCCGGCTGGAATCGCCCCGGTAGGCGGACTCGACCAGCGCGACCAGCGCCGGGACGTCGGCGGGCGTGGCGGGCCGGAACACGGGCTCCCCGGCGGGCCGGGCGAAGTCGGTGGCGGTCTCGATCATGGGTGGTCTCTCCTCACGTGCAGGGGGCCGCCCGTGGTGGCCGGCCCGCGGGCATCGTGCCACAGCGCCCCCGCCGCACCCGGCGCCGCCTCCGCTGCCCGCCCCTCCCCCGGCCCCCTCCGCCGGCTCCTCCGTCGCCCCCGCCGCCGATCCCTCCCCGGGGCCGGCCGCACCGGCAGAACCGGCAACGCCGGTTGCCGGTCATGGCGTTCCGACCGAGGTGACGTGCGTTCACCATGTGAAAAAAGATGCCTGGTGGCGGTGCCAGGTACATGGCTACTCTGCGGTACGGCCGGTCAGACCCCGGCCGAACCGGGTCATTTCGACCTTCCCCACGCTCGGACCAGAGGAGTGCTCATGCCCCGCTCTTCCCGCTCCGCCCGCACCACAGCCACCGCCGCGAGCTCCGCAGCGGCCGCCAGACCGGCCCGCCGCCGACTGCCCGCACTGGCCGCCCTCGCCGCCGCGACCGCACTGGTCGCCGGCGCCGCCGCCCCCGCGTACGCGGCCGACCCCGCCCCGGTCGCCCCCGTCGCCGAGGGCCGTCCCGGCTTCCACCCCGAGCAGGACTTCGCCGGCTCCACCGTCGCCGCCCGCGAGGGGCGAAGCACCGCCGCCCCGTTCGCCTCCCTCGCCGCCACCCAGACCCCGGGGCTGGACGTCTCCGGCTACCAGGGCAACGTCAACTGGTCCTCGGTGGCGGCCAACGGCGCCAAGTTCGCCTACGTCAAGGCGACCGAGGGCACCGGCTACACCAACCCGTCCTTCGCCCAGCAGTACAACGGCTCGTACAACGCCGGCCTGGTCCGCGGCGCCTACCACTTCGCGCTGCCGAACGCCTCCTCCGGCGCCACCCAGGCCAACTACTTCGTCAGCCACGGCGGCGGCTGGTCCGCCGACGGCAAGACCCTGCCGCCCGCACTGGACATCGAGTACAACCCCTACGGCGCCACCTGCTACGGCCTCAGCCAGAGCGCCATGGTCAGCTGGATCCGCGACTTCAGCAACACCGTGCACTCCCGCACCGGCCGCTACCCCACCATCTACACCACCACCAACTGGTGGAGCCAGTGCACCGGCGACAACGGCGGCTTCGGCACCACCAATCCGCTCTGGATAGCCCGCTACGCCTCCTCCGTCGGCACCCTGCCGAACGGCTGGGGCTACCAGACCTTCTGGCAGTTCGCCGACTCCGGCACCTTCCCCGGTGACCAGAACTACTTCAACGGCGCGGCCGACCGCCTCCGCGCCCTCGCCCTGGGCTGACGGCCGACGGCCGACGGCCGACGCACCCGCGCCGGTGCGGGACGCCGCAGCGCGTCCCGCACCGGCCGGTATCGGACCGACGGGGGTTCACAGGGCCTTGAGCCCGTCCAGCAGCCGCTGGCCGCCCGGGCTGCCGAGGCCGGTGCACGGGTCCCAGCCCTTCGCGGCGAAGTAGGCGCCGTTGCTGCCCGTGGTGATGTCCCGCAGGACGCCCGCGCCGAACTTCGCGTACAGCAGCGGGTTGAGGAAGCCGACCTGGGCCGCGCCGGGCAGGCCCTGGTTGACCCGGGCGAGCAAGGCGGACCACATCGGGGCGGCTGCGCTGGTGCCGCCGGTCACGAGGACGTGCTCGCCGTCGATGCTCGGGACGACCACGCCGGTGCTGCCGGCCGCGAGCGCGGCCACGTCCGGCACGCCCCGGCCGTGCGCGTGCGGCGGGTTGACCGACGGGGGCACGGTGGTGCCGTCCTGGAAGGGCGGCACCGGGAACAGCTTGCTGATGCCACCACCGGTCCGGTTGCCCGCGCCGTCGTCCCAGACGGTCTCGCTGACCACCTGCCCCTGATCCACCACCAGGCGGGTGCCGCCGACGCCGAGCACGTGCGGGCTGGAGGCGGGGAAGTCGGCGTGGGCGCGCTCGTCGAGCGCCTGGTCCCTGGAGCCGTCGTCGCCCGAGGCGCAGCAGATGCTGATGAACTTCTCGGCCGCGCTGCTGAAGGCCCTGTCGGCGCTGTCGATCGCCCCGGGGGTCCACACCGTGCGGCCCTCCTCGGCGTTGCCGTAGCTGCAGGAGATCACCGAGGGCCGGTTGACCGTGTCGGTCACGACCCGGTGGATCACGTCCACCCAGCCCTGCTCGGTGAACTTGCTGAAGTAGACGACGATCTTCGCCTTGGGTGCGAGGGAGCCGACCACCGCGAGGTCGAGCATGACCTCACCGGTGCTGTCGAGCCGCAGCGGGCCGCCGTCGTCCCGGCCCGGGTCGTTGCCGGTGGAACCGACGTTGGGGATCACCACGTTGGTGATGTCCGGCATGGGCCGTCCCAGGGCGGCGAAGTAGGTGCGCAGCGCGTCGGCCGAGTAGCCGCCGGAGGGGACGCCGGGATCCGTCTCGCCGTTGAACGCGAGGACGGCGACGCACTGCCCGCTGCCGTCGGTTCCGGCGGGGTAGGCGTACGGGGTTTCGAGGTCGGTCGGGAGGAAGACGCCGGCCGGCAGCCCCGGCACGTCCTCGGCGATCGGCAGCGAGAGGTCGGTGAAGGCCGGGCGGATCAGCAGATTGGCGCCGATCGGCCGGTTGTCCAGGCCGAAGACGCCGGTGACGATGCCGCTCAGTCCGGCGGGGACGTTGACCGCGCCTTCGCGGCCCCGGTAGATCCGGGCGTTGTCGTCGGCGTCCCGGTAGCGGTAGCGGGCCAGGGTGACGCGGAAGGCATTCGAGACGTCCTCGGTGGTACCGGTCAGCTGGAGGCTGCGGGCCAGCGGGTTCTCGTGGGAGACGGCGAGGTGGTGCTCGCCGGCGAACGCCTCGACCGCCTTGAGGTCGGTGTCGCGCCACCGGTGGACGGCGGCGTACTCCTCGTCGTCGGGGGCGGTGCGGTGGGTCGGCGGCTGCATCGCGAGCTCGTAGACGTCGGGGCGCGGGGGCGCGTCGGGGTCGCGCCGCAGGTAGACGGTGACGGTCAGGGGTGCCCGTGGGTCGGCCGGTCCGATGACCCGCGCTCCGTCGAGCGGAACGCGGGAGCTGTCCGGCAGCGCCACGTAGTGGTTGGTCGACATGATCGCTCCAGCGGTCGGGGAAGCGCCGGGAGCCTCGCGACTCTTGGTCGTGTGCTTTCGACTGTCCGCGTACGGCACACGCTTATGTCGTACACGTACAGCGTCCTCCCGGCCCCCGACGCCGTCAAGGGGATGCCTGGAGACGCCGGGGGGGGTCGCGAACAGGGGCGTGACGGGGACGCGAACGGGCGTCGCCCCCGGCCGGAACCGGGGGCGACGTCCGGGACATACGGATGTCCGGGCTCAGCCGTCGATGCGGTGCTGGCTCCAGAAGGAGCTCAGGTCCACCGTGGTGGCGGCCTGGGCCGCGGCCTTGAACTCCGCGGTGGTGGAGACGCCGTACCAGTGCGCCTGCGCGTAGTTCCGCAGCAGCGTGGTCATCGCGCTGTCGCCGATCGTCCGGCGCAGGTCGTGCAGGGCGCACTTGCCGTAGCCGTAGACGACCGTCGAGTAGCGCGAGGAGTTGGCGTCCCAGTACGCCATCGAGTTGGTGATCCGCTCCGCCGAGGACGCCCAGGAGACGCTGTTCCAGCAGCCGTTGCCGGTCTTGCCGAGGGCGAGGTCGGTGGCGTAGTCGGTGAAGGCCTCGTCCAGCCAGGGGCCGTTGTACTCGTCGTCGCCGACGATGCCGTACCACCACTGGTGGCCGATCTCGTGGGTGAGCGCCGTGGTGCTGACCAGGTCGAGGACGAAGCCCGGGTACTCCATGCCGCCGAACCAGAAGTTGTTGTCGAGCACCGCGTCCAACTCGCCGTACGGGTAGGCGCCGAAGCGCTGGGCGTGGGCGTCGACCGCCGAGGTCGCGGTGGAGAGCATCGACTGGGAGTCGGCCGCGCTGATCCCCGCCACCGAGTAGACGTTGACCTTCACCCCGGCGGCGGAGGTGCCGGAGATCTTCGTGAACGGCCCGGCGCCCCAGGCGAAGTCGCGCACCTTGCTCGCGGTCGCCTTGGTGACGGTCCGCCCGGCCGTGCCGGGGGTGTCCACCGAGGTGCCGGTCGCGGGCACCAGCAGACTGCTCGGGTGGTCCAGGGTGACGGCGAAGTCCGCGGCCACCGAGTAGAAGGACTCGCCGTTGTTGGTGTACGGGTCGAGGTGCCAGCCGGCCGCGTCCCGTATCGCCAGGACGGGCAGGGCGTTGCCGAGGAAGTTGTACGCGCCGTCGTGGCCGAAGCGGTCCGCACCGCTCGGCACGGTGATGCCGAGGTCGAAGGCGACGGTGCCGCTCTGGCCCTGGGCGAGCGGGGCCGGCAGGGTGATCTTGAGCGCGGTGCAGTTCACCGTGAGCGGTGAGGGCGTGCCGCCGGTCACGTTGGTCACCGTGATCGGGGTGCTGGGGCAGCTGCCGTGGGCGTTGTCCCACAGCCGCAGGTACACCTCGTTCAGCGGGTCGGGCGAGGCGTTGGTGAACGTCACGCTCTCGTGCCCGGTCCAACTGCCGCCGGAGGAGTCGCTGGTGAGGCCGACGGTGTACGCCGGCGCGACCGGGGTGCGGGTCGGGTCGCCGGGCTGGGGCGACGTGCCGCCGCCGGAGACGTCCAGGGTGACGTCGTCCAGCACGAAGCTGGTCTGCAGGCTGGCGTCCTCGACGCCGGTGAAGGCGAGCGTCACGGACTGGCCGGCGAAGGCGGAGACGTCGAGCGTCTTGTGCACGTACCCGGCCTTCGCGTCCAGGTTGGAGTAGGTGGCCAGGGTGGTGGAGCCGAGCTTGACGGTCAGCTTGTCGTACGCGGTGCTGCCGGTCGTCTCGGCGGTATCGACGTGCAGCCAGAACCCGAGCGTCGCGGTGCCGCACCCGGCGGGGAGGGTGACGGACTGCGAGAGCGTGTCGGTGTGGCTGGAGCCGTAGCCGTCGAGCCAGGCGTAGGAGCTGCCGGAGTGGGCGCTCTGGCCGGTGTCGGCGGTGATCGCGCCGCTCGGCGCCGACCAGGACGAACCACCGGACTCGAAACCGCCGTTGGCCGCCACCTGGGCGGGTGTGCAGTCCGCGGCGCGCGCCCCCAGGGGGGTGGGGGGCGGCCCCGGGGGCCCCCCCCCCGCACCCCCCCCGCCACACCACCCGGGGGGGGCCCCCCCCGGGGGGGGGTGTCCCGGCCGGGGGCCCCCCCCTTGGGGGGGGGGGCGCCCCCCCCGAGGCCGGTCGCCGCGAACAGGGCGGCGCCGGTCAGGGCAGGCAGGAGTCTTCTCATCGGAGCCTCTCGTGGGGAGCGGGCCGGGAGCAGCAGCGTGACAGCAAACCCGCACCTTTGAAAGGCTCATGACATGAGACGCATACGCCTCACCCCACCCGACGGAAGCCCTACCGCAGCACCGGGAGCACCGCCTCGGCGCTGCGGCCGGTCGCCGCCTCGATGAAGGCCACCGGGTCGGCCACCTCCGCCAGCAGGGCGCGGGTGAAGTGCAGCGCCCCCTCGGCGGGCGGCGGGCCGCCGACGGCCGCGATCAGGTCGAGCAGGTGGACGGTCGCCTCCATCAGCGCCACCTCGCCGAGCGCGCCGACCGTCACGCTGCCGAGCAGCGGGTGCGCCACCGTGGTCCCCGGCGGCAGGTCCGCGAGGCCGGCCAGCGCCGCCGGGCCCTCGACGCCGAACCGGGCGATCAGCACGGCGGGTTCGGCCACCTCGGCGGTCCGCTTCGCCGCCTCGGCGACCTGCCCGGCGGCGGTGTGGGCGATGCCGCCCGGCCGGTTGTAGGCCCGCAGGATGCCGGCCCCGTCGGCCACCTCGGCCGGCGTGTCCAGGACGGCCGCGCGCAGCCCGGTGAACATCTCCGGCACCGGTGCCACGTGCGCGAACAGCTCCCGTACGGTCCACTCGGGCAGCCGGGTGGGCCGGTCCCAGTCCTCGGCGGCCAGGGCCGCGCCCCGCTCCGCCCAGGAGGACCAGGCCTCCGCCAACAGCACGCGCACGGGATCGTTCTGACTGTTCATCGGCTCTCCTCGGGACGGTGATCACGGGATCGCCCCCACGCTATCCCGGGCCCGCGGAAAGCCGTTTGCCACCCCCGCCCCGGGCCGTCACCATCGCCCCATGACCGTCTCCGCCACCCCGGTCGCCGCCCCCACCACCCCCCGCCCGGTCATCTGACCAGCGGGATCGGCAGCATCGCCGCCGCGCGGCCGCGTGCCCGTTTACGTCCTATTCCTCCCTTGTATCCTGGTTCTGTATCCGCTGAGTGACATCCGCCGAAGCCCCAGCCCGGCAGCGGGCCCCGCGCCCCCGCCGAGCCGACCGCCCGACGACGCCGCCACCGACCCGGAGGAGTGCGGAGATGGCCGAGCAGGACGCCCCCGAGAGGCGGGGCCGGCTGAGCCGCCCGCTGGTACTGGGCGCCGCCGTGGCCCTGGTCGACCGCGAGGGCCTGGCCGCGCTGACCATGCGCAGGCTGGCCGCCGATCTCGGCGTGGAGTCGATGGCCCTGTACCGCTACACCCCGGGCAAGGAGGCGCTGATCGACGGCCTGGTCGAGGCCTACTTCGACGAGATCAACGCCCGGCTGCGGGCCGACGCCGCCCGCGGCCCGCACGAGGACGGCTGGCGCGCCGAACTGCGCCGGATCGCCCGGGCGTTCGCCGCCACCGCGCACGCCCACCCCGAGATCCTGCCGCTGGTCGCGACCCGCCCGCTGGCCGTCCCGGTGGCCCGCCGCCCGGCCTCGGTGCTGGAGCTCACCGAGCACATCCTGGCCGTGCTCGGCCGGGCCGGCTTCGACGACGCCGGCGCGCTGACCGTCTACCGCACCTTCGTCGCCTGGAACCTCGGCTGCCTGCTGGTGGACAAGCGCCAGGTGGTCGACAACCCGAACGAGCCGGACCCGGCCCTGCGGCTCGGCCTGCACAGGCTGCCCGCCGCCGACTACCCCAGGCTGCGCGCCCTGGTGCCCCGGTTCTCCGACTTCGACGACGAGGCCGAGATGCTGAGCGGCCTGGACAGCCTGCTCGACGGGATGCCCGAGCCGCCCCTTGACGGCTTCTACGGCGGCGACGCATCCTGAGGATACGAGGTACACGTCGGACATATCCGCTCGAATCCGGCACCGCCGAGCCGGCCGTGGGCCGCGCTCCCCCGGCGCCCGAGAAGAGGTCGCCATGTCCGCCGTTCCCACCCGACCGCCCCGACCCGACATCCTGCGACTCCGCGTCACCGCCAGGGACCCGGAGGTCCTGCGCGCCCTGCTGCGCGAGGCCCGCCCCGACACCGGTGGCCGCCCGCACGTCGAACCGGACGGCAGCGTCGGCATCGACGTCTACGCCCCGGAGGCCCGGATCGCCGCCCTCGAACGCGAGGGCGTCACCGTCACCCGGATCGGCAACGCCAGCGAGGCCGGCCGCGCCGCCCAGGCCGAGGTCGGCACCGGCGACCGGTTCGCCGCCGCCGACGCCGTCCCGCACGGCCTCGCCGCCAAGCCCGCCGGCTGACCCGGGAGGTCGTCATGCCGTACCTGAACATCACCGAGGTCGAGTCCGCCGTGGCCAGACTGGCCACCGCCTACCCCGGCACGTCCGAACTGCTCACCCTGCCCGAGCCCTCCATCGAGGGCCGCACCGCCCACGCCCTCAGGATCGGTGCACCGGCCCCGGTGCCCAAGAGCTGCGTGATGATGATCGGCGGTGTGCACGCCCGTGAATGGGGCAGCTGCGAGATCCTCGTCCACCTCGCCGCCGACCTGCTGGAGGCCCAGCGCGACGGCACCGGCCTCGGCTACGGCGGCACCGTCTTCACCGCCGACCAGGTCCGCAACCTGCTCCAGCGGCTGGACCTGGTGTTCTTCCCGCTGGTCAACCCGGACGGCCGACTGTTCAGCCAGACCGCCGACCCGATGTGGCGCAAGAACCGCAACCCGGCCAACGCCGGGGGCAGCACGAACCCCGACTGCGTCGGCGTCGACCTCAACCGCAACTACGACTTCCTCTTCGACTTCGCCACCGCCTTCGCCCCGACCGCCACCCCGCAGGTGTCGGCCGACCCGTGCGACCAGCAGGTCTACGAGGGCCCGAGCGCCTTCTCCGAGCCCGAGACCCGCAACGTCCGCTGGCTGCTGGACCAGTTCCCGCGGACCGGGTGGTTCGTCGACGTGCACAGCTACTCCCAGGACATGCTCTACAACTGGGGCGACGACGAGAACCAGTCGGTCACCCCCGCCATGAACTTCCGCAACAGCCAGTACGACGGCAAGCGCGGCCTGCCCGGCGACGTCGCGTACGCGGAGTACATCCCCAAGACCGACGCCGACACCGCCGTGCTGCTCGCCGAGGCCTTCTGCCAGGGCCTGCACGGCGTGCGCGGCCTGGCGTACAAGCCGCTGAGCGGCTTCCACCTGTACCCGACCAGCGGCACCAGCGACGACTACGTCTTCGCCCGCCACTTCGTCGACCCCGAGCAGGGGAAGGTGCTCGGCTTCACCGTCGAGTGGGGCACGCAGTTCCACCCGCCGTGGGCCGAGATGCAGCGGATCGTCCTCGACGTGGACGCCGGGCTGGTGCGGTTCTGCCTGGCCACCGCCTGAACCCCTGCCCCGAAAGCCACAGTGCCCGACAGCAGGGCGCCCGCCACGACCGGTCGTGGCGGGCGCCTTGGGATGCGGGGGTGCGCGGGTGCTCAGGCGGCCCGGTGGAAGAAGAACGGGTCGATGGACGGCGGCACCCGGGTGACCCCGTCCGAGCTGAGCAGCTGGTGGGTGGTGAAGTTGGCGTTGCGCTGGTAGGTCACACCCACCGGGAAGTTGGCCCGGTCGGGGGTGTTGTTGCCGGCGAAGACGCCGTAGAAGTCCCTTCCGACCGTGACCATCCGGAGGTAGTCCCCCAGGTACGGCAACTGCGTCCCGGCCGGCGGCACGTCGCCCGGGGCCTGGTGCAGCACATGGCTCTCCGTCGTCCCGAAGCCATCGCTGGTCAGCTCCAGCACCGTCGACCACTGGTTGTGGACCAGCTGCTGGTAGACCAGCCCGACCAGGCCGTCGGAGTTGACCGCCAGCGACGGGTTCTTGCCGTTGACCACGTCCGGGCGGGCCGCGGCCCAGGTCTGGCCCCGGTCCGCCGAGTGACGGCTGTGCAGCACGTAGTCGGTGGGGGCGGTTCCGCCGAGGTTGTCGCAGTAGGCGATCCAGACGCTGTTGGAGTCCGTGGGGTCCACGGCGACGGCCAGGTCCGCACCGGTGCGCTCCTGGCCCAGCGACCGCTGGTGCGGGTTGAACCGGGCCTTGCGGCCGGTGACCACGCGCTGGCCGACGTCGCCGACGGCCGAGTCGAGGAGGTCCTCGAAGGGGTTCGGTCCGACGCCGCCCTTGTCGTCACGGGTCATCACGACGTCGAAGGTGATCAGGGCCCCCGCGCCGGTGGCGGTCACGCTCAGGAAGGCGACGTAGATCGTGCCGTCCGGGTGCGCGGCGATCCGCACCGGCGGCCCGTCGAAGAGCGTGCCGGTGTGCCGGTCGAGCTTGACGGGCGCGAAACCGGCCGGAGCGGGCCCGGTGCCGGCGTCGTTCGAGACGTCCACGGTGGCGGTGCCGCCGGGCTGGGCGACGTCGTTGCTGCCGATGTACACCCGGTCGCCGCTGCCACCGTTCGCCGTGACGGTGGTGGCGACGACCCAGGGCTGGTCCTCCCCGCTCCGGTCGACGAGCACGGCCATCGGCGTGCTCGCGGTGATGTCCGGCGCGCGCAGGATCTGCAGGTCGCCGCTCTGGCCGTTGAGGATGCCGGTGTAGAGCCGGCCCCCCGCCCCGCCGAAGCCGACGCTGATGTCCCCGGTACCGAGTGCCCCGTTGCCCGGGACGACGCTGTTCAGCACCCAGGTGTCCCCGCCGTCCGTCGAGACGTAGACGGGGGCGAGCGGCCCGTTCATCGGGTCGGGGGTGAAGGCGGTCGCGACCATCTCCAGCGGGTTCTCCGGGTCGACCGCGAGGTTGGGCTCACTGTCCAGGTTGGTGTCGCCGCTCAGCGCCTTCGGGGTGATGTTGACGACCTTGATGGAGGGCATGTCGGCTCACCTCCGTTCCCGCAGCACGGCGAGCCTCTGCGCCGGCTGGTAGTCCTCGGGGTGGAGCAGCCGGTACGGCGCCCGCGCGGCGAGCTCGCCCCCGGTGGCGTGCAGCAGCCACAGGCCCAGCTGCCCGGGCGTCGGTTTGGGCACCGCGCGCCAGCGGATGTCCCCGCTGGCCGGGTAGAGCACGGTGGTCGGTCCGGGGGCGGCGCCGCCGGACTCGACGAGCGAGACGTCGAGTGTGGCGCGCCACCAGTGCGGGTCGTGCTCGGAGTACTCGGCCAGGCCGAGGTCCTCCAGGCCGACCACGGTGGCGACCACGACGGCGTCCGCCTCGGCGGCGTGCGCGGCCAGGTCCTGGTCGCGGATCTCCCGCTGCACCGAGGAGAAGGGGAGTTCGTCGGCCGTGGTGGCGGCCAGCGAGACGTGCTGCCGGACGGCGTCGGCCGGCAGCCGGCCGACCTCGGCCACGCCCAGGCCCTCCCCGTAGACCATCCCCCTGGTGAAGAAGGCCGCCGTGTCGCCGACCTTCAACAGCTCGGTGTCGGCGGCCAGTTGGACGGTGACCTCGCTGCCGCCGAGCTGCCGGAAGGCCGCGGGTGCGTGCAGCACCTGGTCCACCCGGACCACGGCGGTCCGTTCGTTCCTGGCCTCGGCCGGCAGGGCGGCGAGCGAGGTGCCGCCGACCCTGGTGACGGTGCCGAGGAAGCTCAGCGGCGCACTCCGGACGAGGTCGGTCAGCCGGGGTGCGGCGGCGGGTGCGGTGTCGGTCATGACGGTCCTCCGATCCGCTCACCGCGCGGCGCGGACCGGGGCCGGGTGCGCCCGGCGCCACTCGGTCCGCGCGCCGAGCGCGCACCCGGCGGTGACGGCGGCCGCGAGCGCGACCACCAGCCACTCCGCGGCGCCGCTGCCGGCATCCGGGTCGAGGCCGAGCAGCGTCTCGATCCACTGCGGCCACACCAGGGTGAGCAGGAACAGGAGCCCGGACAGCGCGCCAAGGGCCGTCTCCAGCCAGAATCGCGGGCGCACCGGGCTCGGTCGTCGATGGGCGGGGGCTTCTTGGGAAGGCATTGCCGCGCCTCCCCTCTCCCTCCACCCGGGCCGCGCCCGGCGCGCCACGCGCGCCGTCCCGGTGCCGCCGGGCCGCACGGGCCCCGCGACACGGCCGGCCGGACCGGCCCGGGTCGGGGTCTGCTCCCGTCGGCGCCGCCGGTCGGGGGCGTGGCCGCCGCGGGAGGGTGCTGCTGGGGGCGCGGCGCGGGGCCGCGCGGGGGGCCGTCTCTCGGGGCCGGGTGGCGCCGAACGTCGTCGGCACCGTACGTCTACGAGGCACACGTACGAGGGACACGTACTGCGTATACGAGTCTGCTCGCCTCGTCGCAGCAGGTCAAGGGGCCCGGAGCGGCACGGGCGGCACGGGCGGCACGGGCGGCACGGGCGACACGGGGCGCCGGCTCAGACCCGGGCGCCGAGCATCCGCAGGACCAGCTCCCCGTAGCGGCGCCCGAGCTCCTCCGGCGCCTCGGAGGAGTTGTCGGTGTACCAGCGGGAGACGTCGATGCCCAGCGAGGTGACCGCGCGGGCCGCCGTCCGCACCTCCGCCACCTGGAACTCCCCCGCCGCCACGCCCGCCTCGATCAGCGCGCTGACCTCGCGCTCGATGTCCAGCCGCAGCGCCGCGACCACCGCGTAGGCGTCCTCGGGCAGCGCGTGCAGCTCGTAGTTGACCACCCGGCCGACCGTCCGGGCCCGGGCGTGCCAGGCGGTGAACTGCTCGACCAGCTCCCGCATCCGCTCGGCCGGTCCGCCCCCGCCGGCCACCGCGCCCCGGACCAGGGTCAGCGTGGCGGCGTGCCCGGCCCGGCTGATCTCGGCCAGCAGCGCGGCCTTCGACTGGTAGTGGATGTACAGCGCGGCCGGACTCATCCCCGCCGCCGTGGCGATGTCCCGGGTGGTGGTGGCGTGGAAGCCGCGCTCCGCGAACGACTCGACGGCGGCCTGGAGCAGCCGGTACGCCGCTTCGGGGCGGGCGTCGGCGCCGGGCAGGGTCGGCCAGAGGTCGGCGAGCGGGGTGCTGGTCATGGCGTCATCCTCCCAGAGAAACTCGTACAGGCTTTCGCGCCGGCCACCCCTCGGCCCGACCCCCGACCCGGGCCGGCGTGCGACGGGCAAGCGGTCGGCGGACTGTTGACAGCCTCCCGCACCGACAGCATGCTGAGCAAGCGCTTAGTCAGCTGACAGCAGGGATCCCCCGCACGAAAGGCAGGACGCTCCGTGGTGCACTCCTTCAAGGGCCGGGTGGCCGTCGTCACCGGATCGAGCCGGGGCATCGGCCTCGGCATCGCCCGCGAGCTGGTCGACCGCGGGGCCAGGGTCTGCCTCACCGCCCGCAACCCGGAGCCGCTGGCCGAGGCCGTCCGCGACCTGGGCGGCCCGGAGAACGCGATCGCCGTCGCGGGCAAGGCCGACGACCCGGCGCACCAGGAGGAGACCGTCGCCCGCACCCTGGAGGCCTTCGGCCGGCTCGACCACCTGGTCAACAACACCGGCATCAACCCGGTCTACGGGCCGGTCCTCGACACCGACGAGGCCGCCGCCGCCAAGATCCTCGCCGTCAACGTGCTGGCCCCGCTGGCCTGGACCCGCCGCGCGCACGCCGCGTGGCTGGGCGAGCACGGCGGCTCGGTCGTCAACGTCGCCTCCATCGCGGGCATCCGCTCCTCGCTCGGGATCGGCATGTACGGCGTCAGCAAGGCCGCGCTGATCCGGCTCACCACCGAACTCGCCGCCGAGCTGGGCCCCCAGGGCATCCGGGTCAACGCCGTCGCCCCCGCCGTGGTCAAGACCAGGTTCGCCGAGGCCCTGTACGAGGGCCGCGAGGAGAAGGTCGCCAAGGCCTACCCGCTCGGCCGCCTCGGCGTCCCCGAGGACATCGCCGGCGCCGTCGCCTTCCTGCTCTCCCCCGACGCCGGCTGGATCACCGGCCAGACCCTGGTCGTCGACGGCGGGGTCACCCTGGGCGGCGGCATGTGACCCGGAGGTCACCGCCCCTCGGCGATGACCTCCAGGGCCGGGCGGGGCGCGCGGCCGAGCAGGGCCGCGAGGTCGCCCGGCCCGCCCGGGCCGGCGAGGAAGCCGTGGGCGATCGCCGAGTAGGTGCCCACCACCATCGGCACCTGGAAGTCCCGCGCGTCCGAGGCCGCCACCGCCGCCCGGGCGTCCGTCAGCCGTCCCGGCCGGTACGCGGCGCCGAGCGCCTCGGCCACCTCCGCGCCGCCCACCGCCCGCTCCCCCACCAGCTCGTACGTCCGGCCCGCGTGCCCGTCGGGCGCCAGGGCGACGTTCACCGCCGCCTCGGCCAGGTCCGCCCGGGCCACCGCCGCGAGCCGCCCGTCGCCGAGCGGGGCGCTGATCACCCCGTCCGGGCCGGGGGCGGCGATCGCGCCCAGGAACTCGGCGTACAGGCCGTTGCGCAGCACCGTCCAGCGCAGGGTGGCGGACGCGCGCAGCCGCCGCTCGGTCCAGCGGTGGGCGAGGGCGTAGGGCAGGTGGTCGCCGTCGCTGGAGAGGCTGGTGTAGACCACGTGATCGACGCCCGCCCGCTCCGCCGCCCCGATCGCGGCGCCGTGCCGGGCGATCACCACGTCGTCCTCGGCGGCGCCGGCCGAGATCAGCAGCAGGGTCCGCACGCCGGTGAAGGCCTCCGCCAGTGTCCGCGGCCGGTCGAAGTCCACCAGCCGGGCCGGGACGCCCGCCGGCACCCGCTGCGGTGTGCGCGAGCCCGCGACGACGCCCTCCCGCCCGGCGAGCCGCTCCAGTACGAGCGCGCCCAGGCCTCCGTTGACTCCGGTGACGAGCAGCATGGGGTTCCTCCAGGGATGGTCGGTCGAGCAGATGATCGTTCGTCGGCTTCGCGACCATCCTCGGTAGCCTGGGCGTCCGGCGTAAGGAGGCACTTCCATGTCAGCAGGGCACACCGCGGTAACCACCCCCCGCCCGGTGGTCTGGTGCGAGGACGGCGTGGACTGCGGGATCCGCGACCTGCTGGACCGCCTGGGCGACAAGTGGTCCGTCCTCACCGTCGTCGAACTCGCCCAGGGCGTACGGCGGTTCCGCGAGCTGCAGCGCGCGCTGCCGGGCATCTCGCAGCGGATGCTCACGCTGACCGTGCGCCGCCTGGAACGGGACGGCATGGTCTCGCGGACCGTCCACCCGACCGTCCCGCCGCAGGTGGAGTACGAGCTGACGCCGCTCGGCCACAGCCTGACCCACCTGGTGCGGGCGATGACGGACTGGTCGTACGACCACCACGACGCGATCGTCGACTCCCGGCGGCGGTGGGACGGGGCCAACCCGGGCTCCGGGATCCGCTGACCCCGTCCGGTGCCCCCGGCACGCCGGGCCCGGCTACCGCTCGTACGCCATCTCCGGGAAGCGCGCCGAGGGCCCGTCCAGCAGGTGGTCGTCCTGGCCGCGCAGCCAGCGGTCGAAGAAGGACGCGACGTAGCTGCGGGTGGCGAGTTCGGCCCGGCCGGGGCGGATGTCGCCGACGTCCTTGCGCAGCTGGTCGGCGCCGAGCACGCCCTGCCGGGCGAGCTGCGGCAGCAGCGGCTGGGCGTCGGTGTACGAGCCGTGCCGGGAGCCGGTGAGGGTGACGTCGGCGTGCCAGCCGGTGCTGTGCCGCCACAGGGCGTTCCAGCCGGGCTGGTCTCGGTAGCCGCCGGAGTCCTCGCTGCCGGTGCCCATCAGCAGGAACGGGCGGTCGAGGCCGTCCTCGGCGACGCTGGGCAGGAAGACGCCGGTGTGGCCGTCAGGGCCGGGGAAGTGCAGCTGGCCGTCCATGTTGATCCCGGCCGCGATCCGCGGGTCGTCGTGCATGGTCTGGAGCGCGGTGAAGCCGCCCGCCGACTGGCCGACCATGCCGATCCGGCCGAGGTCGAGGGCCCCGGCGACCCCGGCGGGCAGGCCCGGCCGCTCACCGAGCGCGGCGAGCTGGTCCAGCACGAAGCGGGTGTCGGCCACCCGGGTGTCCATCGCCTTGCGCAGCACCGCGCCGACGTCCAGGCCGGGCTGCCCGAGCATGCCGGGGAGCACCGAGGGGGCCAGGTCGCCGTCGGGGAAGGCGACTTCGGAGGCCTCGTAGGTGTGGTCGACGGTGACCACCAGGTAGCCGCGCGAGGCGAGGTCCTCGACCAGCGCCGTCCCCCAGGTGCGCGGGTCGCCGAGGCCGGGCGAGTACAGCACCACCGGGCGCGGGCCGCCGGGCAGCGCCGGGGCGTCCCGGCGGGCGTGGGTGCGGATGGCCGACCAGTCGGTGCGGCCGGGCGTGGTGCCGTAGTTGAGCAGGCCGACGCCGTCCGGGCCGTCGAAGTGCCGCCCGGCGGCGGGCTCCATGTACGGGGCCCGGTCGTCGCCGGCGGCCGGCCGGGAGGTCGGGTACCAGAGGCTGATCATCAGCTCGCGCCGCTGCCCGGGGTGCCAGGGGTCCTCCCGTGCGGTGTCGGTGAGGTGCACGGCGGTGGTCCCGATCGGGTACGGCCCGCTGGGCTCCGGCAGCCAGGCCCGGGCCTGCCGCCCGGGGCTCGTGTCCCCCGGCGGCGGCAGGACCGCTCCCGCGGCCGTGCCGATCGTGCCCACCGCCGCTGCCGCCGCCAGCACCGCCGCCGCCACCGCCCGTCCCGGAATTCCCATGGTGTCCCTCCGTGTTCCGATCGATCGAACACGCAGGACACTACGGTCGGGAACGGGCCGCCGCCGTCATACCTGGGGGCCAACCGGCCCCGGAATACCCGGGTATCACACCCCTACGGGTCAGCGCCGGTACTGCCGCAGTTCCCTCCGGGCCAGCGAGCGCTTGTGCACCTCGTCCGGGCCGTCGGCCAGCCGCAGGGTGCGGTTGCCGGCCCAGAGCTGGGCGAGCGGGGTGTCCTGGCTGACGCCCGCCGCGCCGTGCGCCTGGACGGCCTTGTCCAGGATCCACTCGACGGTGCGCGGGGTGGCGATCTTGATCGCCTGGATCTCGGTGTGCGCCCCCCGGTTGCCGACGGTGTCCATCAGCCAGGCGGTCTTCAGCACCAGCAGCCGCAGCTGCTCGATCCGCACCCGGGACTCGGCGACCCAGTCCTGCACCACGCCCTGCTCGGCCAGCGGCTTCCCGAAGGCCACCCGCTCGTTGGCCCGACGGCACATCAGCTCCAGCGCCCGCTCGGCGATGCCGATGGCCCGCATGCAGTGGTGGATCCGGCCGGGGCCGAGCCGGGCCTGGGCGATGGCGAAGCCCGTACCCTCCTCGCCGATCAGGTTCCCCACCGGGACGCGGACGTCCTCGAACAGGACCTCGGCGTGGCCGCCGTGGTCGGCGTCGTCGTACCCGAACACCGTCATGCCGCGACGGACGGTCACGCCCGGGGTGTCGCGCGGGACGAGCAGCATGCTCTGCCGGCGGTGCGGCTCGGCGGCCGGATCGGTCTTGCCCATCACGATGAGGATCCGGCAGTCGGGGTTCATCGCCCCGGTGATGTACCACTTGCGGCCGTTGACCACGTACGCGTCGCCGTCCCGCTCGATCCGGGTGGCGATGTTGGTGGCGTCCGAGGACGCGACCTCGGGCTCGGTCATCGCGAAGGCCGAGCGGATCCGGCCGTCGAGGAGGGGGCGCAGCCAGCGCTCGCGCTGCTCGGCGCTGCCGAACTGGGCGAGCAGCTCCATGTTGCCGGTGTCGGGCGCCGCGCAGTTGAGCGCGGGCGGGGCCAACTGGATGCTGCGGCCGGTGATTTCGGCGAGCGGAGCGTACTGGAGGTTGGTGAGGCCGGCCCCGAGCTCACCCGGCAGGAAGAGGTTCCAGAGCTTCTGCTTGCGGGCCGCGGCCTGGAGGTCGGCGACGACGGGGGGGACGGCCCAGCGGTCGCGGGCCGGGTCGGCGAGCTGGGCGGCGAGGACGGGCTCGGCGGGGTACACGTGCTCGTCCATGAAGGCGAGCAGCTGCTCGCGGAGTTCTTCCGTCCGGGCGTCGTAGGCGAAGTCCATCGGTTCTCAGCTCTCCTTGAGGGTGCTCAGGCCGTGCCGGGCGAGGATCGGGGCCATCTCGCCGGCGCGCTCGAAGCCGGCGCCCAGGGTGCGGCCCTGCCGGAAGCGGTAGTGGATGCCCTCGGCGACGGCGGCGAGCTTGAACGAGGCGAAGGCGACGTACCAGTCGAGGTCCTCGGCCCGGCGGCCGGTCGCGTCGGCGTAGCGGGAGACGATCTCGTCGGCCTTCGGGAAGCCGGGGGCGGTCATGGCGGAGGGGATGATGCCGCCGCCGACGCCCGCGAGTTCGGTGTACATCACCAGCAGGCCGATGTCGGTGAGCGGGTCGCCGAGGGTGGACATCTCCCAGTCCAGGACGGCCGTGATGGTGTCGGCGTCGTCGACCAGGACGTTGTCGAGGCGGTAGTCGCCGTGCACGAGCGCGGGCGTGGGCGAGGCCGGCAGACGCTCGGCGAGCCTGGCGTGCAGGCGGTCGAGCTCGGGCAGGTCGCGGCTGCGGGAGGCGGCCAACTGCTTGGACCAGCGGCGCAGCTGGCGTTCCAGGTAGCCCTCGGGCCGGCCGAAGTCGGCGAGGCCGACGGCGGCCGGGTCGATCCGGTGCAGGGTGGCGAGGGTGTCGACCAGCCGCTGCCCGAGTGCGTGCACCCGCCGCTCGCCGAGGGCGGCGAGCGGGGCGACGTCCCGGTGGGCGGTGCCGGAGACGTACTCCATGAGGTACCAGGGGGCGCCGAGGGTCTCGTCGTCCGGGTCGAGCAGGAGCGTCCGGGGCACGGGCACCCCGGTGTCGCGCAGCGCCGTCATCACCCGGTACTCGCGGCCCATGTCGTGGGCGGTGGCGAGGACGTGCCCGAGCGGCGGGCGCCGCAGGACCCAGCGGGAGGCGCCGTCGCCCAGGACGTACGTCAGGTTCGAGCGGCCCCCTTCGACGAGGTCGGCCCGCAGCGGCCCCTGGAGGAGGCCGGGCAGCTCGCGCTCCAGCCGGGACCGGAGACGGGCCAGGTCCAGTCCGGGCGGGTCGACGGGGGTCTCGGCCATCGGGCGGCTCCTCGGGGTGGATCCTCATTGACTAAGCGCTTGCTTAGCATTCAGCCCGAGGATGTCCCCTGTCAATGCGGCGAAGCCCGTCCAGGGCCCTCCGGCGGGAACGGCGACGCCCGGGTGGCGGTTCGGACGAACCGCCACCCGGGCGCGCCGAAGGGGCGGGTCTAGCGGGGTGCGGCGGGCTGGGTGGCGCCGGCCACGCCATAGACGGTGACGGCGGGCTTGGGGACCGAGGCGGGCGCGGCGGTCGCGGCACCGGCGGTGGCGACCGCGACGCCGGTGAGCACGCAGGCGGCCACCGCGGCGGCCCCGGCCGCGGCGGCGAGCCGGCTGCGGACGCTCGTGGTCGAGGGACGGTCCAGCGGGCGGTAGTACGTCCTGTTCATGGCACACCAGTCCAATCGGGAAGGTCCACGGGACGCCGCACGAGGGCCGTGGGGCGCCGGAGGTTCGCTGAGCTGGAGCGACCCTAGCCGGGGCCGGAACGGCTGGGCACGTAGCGCCATGCCCATGCCACGAACTTGGCCGAAACCCGCGTGACGCCCGATCAGTCGCTGAACCCATCGGCGGCCGCGGCCGTTGCGGTGGCGGCGACGATGAACCACCCCTCACCCCCACACCCTCCGGGGGCCTCCACCGGAGCCCGCTCGGCGCGCCATCTCCCATGCTCCACAAGGGAGTTGCTCACCCGACCCACCCCCACCAAAGCCACACCTTCCCGACCTCGACAGAGGTCGATCAAAAGTGTTCTGATGATCACATTCATCGATCATCTTCTGAACAGCTCCTGATTGAAGATCAGAGAAATGGGGTCCCGTGCGGACTGCTCGCGGCTCGGCCATCCTGCTGGCGATGGGGGTCCTCGGGGCCTCCGCCCTGGCGACGGGATGCGACGGCACACCGAGCAGACCCACCGCCACCACCGGCACCACCCCGCCCAGCCCCGCCCCGAGCACCACCACCGAGGCCCCCGCCCCGCCACCGCCCGCCCCCACCCCCACCTGGGACGGCCAGGTCAAGGTGCTCGGAGACGGCTCCACCTCCGACACCGGCCCGCAGCCCAAGCAGCCCGTGCCGGAGAAGCTCAAGCCCGGGGAGAAGCCGCCGCAGTTCGTCGTCTTCTCCTGGGACGGGGCGCTGGAGGGCGACGACCGCCAGTTCTCCCGCTTCCGCAAGCTCGGCGCCGAGAACAACGCCCAGATGACCTTCTTCCTGAGCGGCCTCTACACCCTCCCCAAGTCCAAGAGCACGCTCTACAAGCCGCCGCAGCACAAGCCCGGCGACGCCTCCATCGACTACGCCACCGACCCCCACATCAAGGACACCCTGGAACAGCTGCGCCTCGCCTGGCTCGACGGCAACGAGATCGGCACCCACTTCAACGGGCACTTCTGCAACGCCAAGGGCGGCGGCGAGTGGAGCACCGAGGAGTGGAAGAGCGAACTCGACCAGGCCGTCTCCTTCGTCACCAACTGGAAGACCAACACCGGCTTCAAGGACCTCCCGCCGCTCCCCTTCGACTACACCAAGGAACTGGTCGGCGGCCGCGCCCCCTGCCTGGAGGGCCAGAAGAACCTGCTGCCGGCCGAGAAGGCGACGGGCTTCCGCTACGACGCCAGCTCCCCGGGCGAGTTCCAGGTCTGGCCGACGAAGAAGGAGGGCATCTGGAACTTCCCGCTGCAGCTGCTCCCCACCCCCGGCAAGTCCACCCAGAGCCTCTCGATGGACTTCAACTTCCTGGCGAACCAGTCCGGGAACACCACCAACGGCGACCCCAAGAAGTACGACACCTGGGAGAAGGAGACCCGCGAGAGCTACCTCGCCGGCTTCGAACGCGTCTACAACGGCAGCCGCGCCCCGCTGTTCATCGGGAACCACTTCGAGTCCTGGAACGGCGGCATCTACATGCAGGCCATCGAGGACGTGATGAAGGGGGTCTGCAAGCGCGACGGCGTCCGCTGCGTCTCCTTCCGCCAGGTCGCCGACTGGCTCGACGCCCAGGACCCGAAGGTCCTCGACCAGCTCCGCCAACTCGACCCCGCCCAACCGGCCGACTGGTCCCGCCTGTCCAAGTAGCCGGACCCCGTCCTCGAACCAGGTCCACTCACGGCCGGAGAGCAGCACCGCCCCACCCGGGCGGCACGGCTCTCCGGCCGGACCGCCGTCGGGCGGGGCCACCGCGGGGCGTCGCCCCTCGACACGTGGGTGGGGCGCGAACTGTCGTGCTAGCTTCACCGGATGGGGCGACGTGGGGTGGCGGGGCGGGCGGCGATCGAGGGGGTGCGGGAGCTTGCCGGGGCGGGCTTGACGGCACCCGAGGTCTTCCGGCGGGCGGATGAACTGCTGCGGCCGGTGCTGGAGTTCGACGCCGTGTGCTGGCACACCGCGGATCCGGCGACGGGGTTGGTGAACTCGGTGCAGAGCGAGGACCTCACCCTGGACGCGTTCGAGCACGCCGTGCGGCTGGAGGTGTGGGCGGACGACGTGGCGACCTTTCCCGAGATCCGGCGCAGCGGGGTGCAGGCCGAGACGCTGAGCCGGGCGACCCGGGGGTCGCTGCGGGAGAGTGTGCGGTTCCGGGAGCAGGTCAGGCCAGCCGGGTTCGGGGACGAGTTGCGGGCGGTGTTCGACGCGGCCGGCGGCATGTGGGGGTGCGCGGCGTTCCTGCGGGCTCCGGACCGCGGTCCGTACCTGGAGGGCCAGCGGCAGCTCGCCGACGCCGCCGCCCGGCACCTGGGCAACGCGCTGAGGGCCTGTCACGTACCGGCCGGCCCGCCCGAGGAGGCGGATGCCGGGCCGGCGGTGCTGGTGCTGGACCGGCGCAACCGGCTGCAGGCGCTGTCCGGACCGGCCGAGGAGTTGCTCGCCCGGCTGGCCGACCCCACCCCGACCTCGTTGACCGTCCCGACCGGCGTGGCGATGGCCGCCGAGCAGGCCCGCCGGGCGGCGCACGGGCTGCCCGTACCGCAGGCCCCGGTGCGGGTGTGGAGCCGGGACGACCGCTGGTACCTGCTGCACGGTTCCGCCCTGCGCGACGGCGGGGCGGCGGGCGCGGTGACGGTGGTGGCCTCGCCCGCCTCGCCGGCCGAGGTGATGCCGCTGTACCTGGCCGCGTACGGGCTGACCGCCCGCGAGCGGGAGGTGGCGCTGCTGCTGGTGCGCGGCGGCGACACCCGGGACGTGTCCCGGGCCCTCGCGATGACGCCGTACACGGTGCAGGACCACCTGAAGTCGGTGTTCACCAAGACCGGGGTGGGCAGCCGCCAGGAGCTGATCGCGCGGATCATGCTCGGCGAGGGGCGCTGCTGACCCGCGCCGGGCGGCCGGCCCGAAGGCGCCCTCCCGATCGCCGCGCGGCGGTCGGGAGGGCGCCGATTTCGGACGGGCGGACGGGGTGTCAGCCCCAGTTGCCCACCAGCGGGATGTCGCCCGGGTTGCCGAACTTCCTGCTGTAGACCACCAGGTCGGAGTTCTCGGCGGCCCCGTAGAAGGTCTGGTCGCCGGGCCGGTACACGCCGATGGTCTCCTTGCCGCTGCCGTCCCAGTCGCCCTTGACCGGGCGGTCGCCGGGGTTGCCGAACCTGACGCCCGGGCGCGGGTGTTCCGTCTCGTTGGAGTCGTTCAGGTAGAAGGTCTGGGTCTGCGGGTCGTAGACGGCGACGGTGGTGGTGCCGTTGCCGTCCCAGTCGCCGACCAGCGGCTTCCAACCCTCGTTGCCCAGCTTGATCCGGTACCTGACGGTGGCGTTGTCGTCGGACAGGTAGAAGTACTGGTCGCTGGGCCGGTAGACGCCGACCGTGCTCCGCCCCTGCCCGCTCCAGTCGCCGACCAGCGGGACGTCACCGGGGGCCCCGAACGGAAAGGTGGCGGCCACGGTGGCGTTGTCGTAGGACAGTTGGAAGGTCGCGGTGTCACGGTGGTAGACGCCGACGGTGTCGGTGCCCGGCCCGTTCCAGTGGCCCGTCAGCGGGACGACGTCGCCGCCCCCGCCGCCGAACACGGCCTGGCCGGTGTACCAGCCGTTGTGGGCGGCCTGGCCGAAGCTGCCGTCCGAGGGCCGGTACACGCCCACCGAGGCGGGCGCCGGCGTGGGCGTGGCGTCGACCACGGCCTTGCCGATCCTCTTCTGCGCCGCGACGGTCAGCGGCACCTTGTTCGGCTGGTCCGGGCCGAGCCAGCGGAAGTTCTGCAGGTAGACGACCCGGGGGTCCTGCGCGGCGATCGCGCGGTACTCGGCGTTGTACGCCGCGATGTCGGCGTCGGTCTTGCCGGAGTAGCAGCCGTCGGCGACCCGGTACTCGTTGGTGGACTCCGGGAAGAGCATCAGGTGCTGGTCCGGCGAGGAGAGGAAGGTCTTCAGGTTCGCCAGCAGCCGCTGGATCTCGCCGCGGCCCTCGCAGTAGTAGTCGAAGCCGACGATGTCGACCGTGGACGGGATCGGCGCGGTCTGCTCGGCGTTCCAGCGGTCGAGGCTCATGATCAGCGTCTTGTCCGGGAACGCGGCCCTGATCTGCTCCGCCTGCGTCTGGACCTGCGCGGGGCTCAGGCCGTGCGAGTAGGGCTCGTCGCTCACGTCGACGGCGCCGATCTTGTCGATGTTCGACCCGATGCGCCGCACCAGGTTCAGGAGGTTCTGCGCGGCGTTCGGGTTCGGGTCGACGGCCCAGGAACCCGGCGAACGCGGGACCACCGTCTCCTGGTTGAGGTCGATCACGCAGGCGGCCGGCCGGCACTGGTCCAGGAACTCCAGGCGGGGGTCCTGGTCGCGCAGGTAGTTGTTGAAGTTGGTCCACTGCGCCACCTCCGGCGCGTGGTTGGCGCTGAAGTTCGGCTCGTTCGGGTCCCGGATGTCGAAGAACCCGTAGTAGCCGAGCCCGCCCAGCATGGAGACCCGCAGGTCGTCCGCCGTGGTGACCTGGCCGACCGCCGAGTGGTGGGCGCCGAGCGAGACGTAGCCGTCGCGGGGCAGCTTGGCGGCGGTGCGGCCGGAGAACACCGTCGTGCCGTTGACTCTGACGGTCGCCTGCTGCCGGTCGCCGGTCGCCAGCGCGGCCGACACCTCGTAGGAGCCGGCCGGCGGGACGGCGGGCAGCGCGGTCGGGGTGCCGCCCTGGAAGAGCGTCAACCCGCCGTCGGCCTGGACGCGCAGGCCGAGCGCGATGTCCTCGGCGTCGACGGCGCCCGTACCGCCCGAGGCGTTGCCGACGGCGAGGGAGGCCCAGTCCTGGCCGGAGGTGCTGCCGACCACGGGGGTCAGGACGGCGTGCACCGTGTAGGCGCCGCTCTGGACGTCCGAGGTGGCCGGCTTGTTGAGGCGGACCGCCGAGGTGCCCTTGGGGAAGGAGAGCACGTTCGGGTGGGCCGGGCTGTTGACCTGCACCGAGCCCGCCGGCGGGTCGAGGGCCAGGCCCTTGACGCCCGACACGGCGGTGTAGTTGGCGGAGATCAGGCTCGGCTGGCGGGCAGCCAGGTCCTGGTTGAGGCCGTGGTCGGTGGTGGCGTTGGGCGCGCCGTCGAAGGTGTCGACGAACGGCTTGGCGCTGCGGGTGGCGCTGGTGTCGATCCGGCTGACGTTCAGGCCGTGGCCGGCGCCGTCACCGAAGGTGGTGACGCGGTTCGGGTCGGAGAGGTACGCGCCGAGGTAGAGGAACTCACTGCCCGGCCAGCGGGTCACCCCGGCCGGCGCGGAGACGGTGAACGGGGTGCCGTTCACCGTCAGGGTGACGGCGCGGTCGGCGCCGGTGGAGACGGTGAGCGAGACGGCGTACTGCGCCGTGGGCGCCACCGTGCCGGTCCAGAAGGGGTTCTCGCCGCCGCCACCGTGGAAGAGGGCGAGCTTGCCGCCCGAGGTGACGGTCAGGCCGAGGTCGACGTCGCCGCCGGTCACGTAGCCGTTGCCGCGGTGGCTGCGGCTCAGCACGATCGAGCCCCAGTCGGCGCCGCCGGTGTCGCCGACGACCGGGTCGACCACCGTCGAGACGGTGTAGTGGCCGGTGCCGTCCGCGACGGCGGGCGCGCCGAGCATGATCGCGGAGACGCCCTTGGCGAACAGCAGCCTGTCGGGGTGGTCCGGATGACTGGTCTGGACGAACCACTGGTCGGGCGCGGTCGAGGTGTCCCAGCGGCCGGAGACCCGGGTGTAGGAGATCCCGTGCTGCCCGGCCGGGGGCGACTGCCGGGCGTCGAGGCCGACGTTCAGCCCGTACAGCGGGTCGGTGTCCTGGGCCGGGTCCAGCCGGAAGGTGTCCGCGAAGGCGCGCGTGGTGGTGAGGTCCACCGGGGCCGGGCCGGACCCGTCACCGGCCGGTGCGCCGGGTGCTGAGCCGGCGGGTGCTGAGCCGCTGGGTGCTGAGCCGGCGGGTGCGGCGGCCGCCGTGGTGGGTGCGAGGCCCGCGGGCAGCAGTGCCAGCGCGAGCGCCGAGGCGCCGGCGAGCAGCCCGCGGCCCAGGCGTTGAGTGAGTATCACCGAGTGTTCGTCTCCCGGTCGTCGAATCGGCGACGCGGGTGTGCGCCCCCGAGGGGAGAGCGGACACAGCGGTGTCGTACCCCAGCTCAGCGACCTTCCCCCCGGGCGGGATCATAGAGGGTGGGTACGAACGGCCGCGCCGGGTGTTCCGGCGCGGCCGTGGGCGGGTCGGCTCGTTCACCCCCCGTAGGGCGTCGACACCTCGTACCTCATGACACCTCGTGGGGCGTTGACACCTGGTGGTTCGTCACACCTCGAAGGGCGTGATCGTCTGCTCGGCGCGCCCGTCGAAGACCTGCGCGGTCACCGGGTCGCCGCTGCCCCCGGAGGTGCTGGAAGTCATGGCCCAGCCGGCGGAGTTCACCACGGCCTCGTTCATCACGTCGTACGTCCACTGCTGGGCGGCCGAGCCGTCACACGCGGCGGGTGTGATCTGACCGCCGACGGAGGACGGCGCGGCCAGGCATTCGTTGCCCTCGGCGCTGCGCATGCTGCCGTCGCGGGCGAAGACGAACAGCTGGTTGCCGTTGGGCGATTCGGCGCAGCCGTAGGTGATCACGCCGGTGGCGCCGCCGCGGTCCAGACAGGCGCCGTTGGTGAAGCGCAGGGGCCAGCGGGCGGACTGGCCGAGACCGGTCTCGGTGATCAGCGTCCCGTCGTCCTGCTTCTGCTGCCGGACCATGTCCTGACAGGTGCCGCTGGTCGACGTTCCCGTGTTCGCGGCGGTGAGGGTGCCGCCGTTGCCGGTCATCTTGCCCCACCGGTTCTCGGCGTACGCGTTGTCGTCGCACACGTACCGGGAGTCGTTCCAGTCGAAGTACTCCACCCAGCTGCTCCAACTGTGCTGGATCTTCGAGGAGTTCGGCAGCAGGGCCTCGCCCAGGACGAAGCTGGTGCCGGCGGTCTCGTCGCTCACGGTGACCTTCGCCCAGTGGGTCACGGGGTCGATCTCCACGTGGAAGGCGTAGGTGTCCCCGGTGACGGGACGGCCGTGGTTGACGGTGGTGTTGGAGCACTGCAGGTGCTGGCCCTCACCCTCGTTGTTCCAGCAGTGCGAGCCCTCGGTCCCGTCCTTGAACTGGAGGTCCTTGTCGGCCCAGGTCGACCAGAGGAACTGTCCGCTGTTCTGCTTGCCGAGCTGGAAGCCGGTGTAGGAGAGGTTCCCGTCGAAGTTGAACTGGTGCGCCCAGTACACGTCGCCGTCTCCCGGGCTGGTGACCACGGTGTTGCGGAAGTCGACGTCCGTCACGGTGTCGGTGGTGTTGAAGGTCCAGTCCGAATAGGCGCCGGGCGTCTGACCGGTGGCCGTGATACCGGCGGCCGCCGGCAGGGCGGACGGCGTCGGAACGGCCTCGGCCGTCACGGCTCCGGTCCAGATCCCGGAGAGGGAGAGGAGGGCGGCGACGGTCGCCGGCCAGGCGGACGGGCGGGTTCGAGGACGGGCTGGGAATGACACGTGGGGCTCCTTGGGAGAATCGGGAGAAATCGGGCGGTCGAGCATCCACAAGATTTCTCCGGCCGGAGGCGCGCGGCAATCGGAAGCGCTACGGAGCGTGACGGATTTCCTGCCGGATCCGCCCGAACGCCCTGGTCAGCGGGACGGTCCTGCGGGAGGTCCGGGCAGGGGCGGGCGGCGCGTGGGACGACCAACCGGACGCATCCGGCGACCGCCGTCCGGAGCATGGCCGGGCGGCGCCATGACGGTCAGTTGGGATCGTTTTCGGTCAGGTCCGTCGATGTATCGATCTGGATCTATCAGCGACCTGATCACCGCCGCTAAGGTGCGGCGCATCCCCGCTGTTACACCCTCCCCGCGCCGCACCGACGGCGGGGAGACGACCGATCGGAACGGTGTCGCCGTGACCACGATCCTCCGCAAGCTGATGACCCGTACGGGGAGGGCGGCCGCCACGGTCGCCGTGCTCGCGGCCGCCCTCACCGGCACGACGGCGGCCGGCACGGCCTCCGCGGCCTCCTCAGCCTCGGCGGCCGCCGCAGCCGGCGGCTGGAGCTGTTCCGGGGCGCCCGTCCCGGCCGGCTACGTCATCACCATGTACAACGCCGGCGGCTGCAACAACCACGGCTCGTGGTACCAGCGGCCCGCGCAGGACCGCCTCTGGACCTGCTCCGGCTCGCCGATCGTCTCCGGCTACGTGCTGACCAACTACGACTCCCGGGGGTGCAGCGGCGTCGGCGCCTGGTACCACGAGCTGGTCCGCAACGGCGTCTGGACCTGCCCGTACTCGCCGATCCCGGCCGGGTACCGCAGCACCACCTACGACGCGCGCGGCTGCAGCGGCCTCGGCGCCTGGCTCACCGTGAAGATCTGAGCACCGGGAACCGCAGGACGGGACGGCGGTGGGCGACGGCGCGCGCCGAGCACGGGGGCGAACCCGCGCGCCCGCCCGGCCGCCGTCCCCTCAGAACCGCAGGTCCATCCGCTGCTCGACCGCGTCGACGCCGAACTTGCGGGCCGGGCGGGAGACGGTGAGCTCGAACCCGGCCGTCGCGTAGAGGTGGTGGGCGGCGCCGAGTCCCTCGACCGTCCAGAGCAGCACGCCCTCGTACGCACGGGCCCGGGCCTCGTCCAGGGCCGTCTCCAGCATCCGGCGGCCCAGCCCCCGGCCCCGGGCGTCCGGGTCGAGGATCACCCACCGCAGCTGGCCCCAGCCGGGGCGCTCCTCCGCCCGGACGAGACCGGTGGCGCCGACCACCCGGCCGTCGATCTCGGCGACCCACAGGCGGCCGGGTGCCGCGCCGCCCTCACGGGCCCGGGCCAGCACCAACTCGGCCATCCCGGCGGCGACATAGGCCTCCATGGTCGCGTCCATGCCGTACTCGCGGGAGTAGAGGACGCCGTGCAGGGCGGCGACGGCGCCCAGGTCTCCGGGCCGGAGGGCCTCGCGGATGGTCGCGGCTCCGGGTGCGCTGGCGGCCATGCGGCATCCCCTTTCACTGAAACACTCGTTTCAGTGAAACGATAGAGCACGTGTCCGCTCCCACCAACGCGCCCTCCCACCCGTCGCCCCGTCCGTCATCCCCTCGGCGCGCGTCGGCCCGGCAGCCGTCCCCGCGCCGCGAGGATCTCCTCGCGGCGACCGTCCGCTACGTCGCCGAGCACAACGTGTCCGACCTCTCCCTCCGCCCCCTGGCGGCCGGGATCGGCTCCAGCCCGCGCGTGCTGCTGTACCTGTTCGGGTCGAAGGAGCAGCTGGTCCGGGAGGTCCTGACGGTCGGACGGGCCGAGCAACTGGCGCTGCTGGAACGGTCCGAGGCCGAGGGCGGCAGCGCCCGCGAGACCCTCGACCTGCTCTGGGAGTGGCTGACGCAGCCCGAACACCGAGGGGCGCTGCGGCTGTTCTTCGAGGGGTACGTCCGCGCCTTCGGCCGGCGCGGGCCGTGGCCGGACTTCGGCACCGCCTCGCTGGAGGAGTGGCTGCCACCGCTGGAACGCGTCCTCGACGGCACCCGGGCGAATCCCACCGTGGTGCTCGCCGTCCTCCGCGGCCTGCTGCTGGACCTGCTCGCCGGGGTCGGCGACGAGTCCGACAGCTCCGACGGGTCCCACGCCCGGCGCGTCCACGCCGCCTGGCACGCCTTCCTCGACGCCGCCCTCGCCTGAGCCCCGGCCCGGGCGACGGATCCCGTCGGCCGGCAGATGTCGCGCACCGGCGGATGCCGCGGTCCCGACGGCCGCACCTCCGGCCGGGTCCGTCCCCTGCGCGGACCCGACCGGCAGCCCATGCGGCGCGTACGGGACAGGCGCGTACGCCTGTCCCGTGCCGTGGGGATCGAGCCTAGGCAGGGGCGCTTACCGATCGCTTACCAATCACTGACGGCTGCGGCCCGCGACCGGCACGGCCCCGGCTGCGGCAACGGCAACGGCCCCGGCCCCGGCCCCGGCCCCGGCCGCTACCGGACGTCGCTCAGCTCCCGCGCCTCCGTGAGCACCCGCGCGGCCGACTCCGGCAGCCCGGCCGCCTCGTAGGCCCGGCCGAGCGCCCGGAGCGCCTCCGCGAGGAAGGAGCGCCAGCCGCGGGCGCGCCACACCAGCACGGACTCCTCCAGGTGGGCGACGGCCGAGGCGCGGTCCCCCGCCGCCAGGTCCAGCTCCCCGAGGATGCCGAGGGCCTGGGCGAGGTGGTGCCCCAGGTCGAAGCGGCGGGCGATGGCCAGCGCGGCCTCGGCCATCTCCCGGGCGCGGCCGTCGCCGGTGGCCGCGTACAGCGTGGCCAGGTACAGCAGCGAGAACGCCTCCACGTAGCGGTCCTTGAGCGAGCGGGCCATGGCGAGCGAGCGCAGGAGCAGCTCGCCGCCCCGCTCCACCTGGCCGGCCCGGCCGTGGGCGGCTCCCAGGAACTGGATCGCGGTCGCCTCGAAGCGGGTGTTGCCGATCAGCCGCGCCAGCCGCAGCGTCTCGGTGAGGTGCTCGATCGTGCGGTCGAGGTCCGTCTCCCCGTGGGCGATGGCGATGATCTGGTGCGCCCGGGCCTCGCCGCCCGGGTGGTCGTGGGCGGTGGCGAGGTCCAGGGCACGGTGGCCGGCGTCCAGGGCCTCCTGCGCGCGGCCCTGGGCGACCAGGCTCCAGGCCGTCAGGACGAGGGCGTCGGCGGCCCCGCGCTCCTCCCCGACCTCCTCGAACAGGCGCCGCAGGTGCCGCGCCCGCTCCTCCAGGGCGACCATCGTCTGGGCGCCGTCCGCCAGGTCGACGGCCGTGCCGGAGCCGTCGGCCGGGGTGGTCCAGGTCGTCACCTCGATCAGGCCGCGGGTGAGCACGGCGGTGCCCAGGCCGTCACCGGCCGACCGGCAGGCCTGGAGGACGGCCAGGTGGGTGGTGCGCCACTCGTCGTACAGGCCGCGCACGTCGCAGTACTTCTCCTGGCAGGCGGCGAGGTCCCAGGCCACCGGCACCATGCGCAGCGCGGCGGCCTGCCGGGCGCTCGCGTCCAGGGCCGGCTGCTCGGCGTCGAACCAGGCCATCGGGTCGTCCAGCAGCGCCGCCGCGACGCCGGACGGCATCGGGTGGCGCGGCGCGGTGCCGTGGATCGGCGCGAAGCACGGCCCGGGCACCTGATCGGCCGCCTGCTCGGCCAGCCAGAGCCAGGCGCCGAAGGCCCGTCCGAGCGCGGCGGTGCGGGCGGCCGGCTCGTCCGCGGCCTCGGCGTGCTCGCGCGCGTACAGCCGGACGAGGTCGTGGAAACGGTAGCGCAGGTGCGGCTCCGTGCCGGTCTCCTGGAGGAGCTGGGCGTCGATCAGCTCCTCCAGCTGGCGCTCGGCCCGCTCCGGTGGGATGCCCGCCACCGCCGCCGCGACCCACGGCGCGAAGTCGGGCGCGTCGAGCAGTCCGAGCAGCCGGAACGTCCGGCGGGTCGGCTCAGGAAGCCGGGCGTAGCCGACGGCGAAGCCGGCCCGTACGGCCAGGTTCCCCGCGGCCAGTTCGTCGAGCCGGCGCCGTTCGTCGCGCAGCAGGTGCGCGAGCCGGGCCAGGGTCCAGCGCGGCCGGGCGGCCAGCCGGGCCCCGGCGATGCGGACGGCCAGCGGCATGCCGCCGCACAGCTCGACGATCTGGGCGGCGGCCACCGGCTCGGCGGCGACCCGGCGGTCCCCGAGGATGCGGCGCAGCAGCGTCCGGGCGTGGGGCGCGTCGAGTTCATGCAGGTCGACGAGGTGCGAGCCGGGCAGCGCCGTGAGCGCGGCGCGGCTGGTGACCAGGACGGCCGGGCGGTCCGGCCCGTGCCCGGCCGGGTCCGCCGGGGTGCCCGGGAGCAGCGGGCCGATCTGCTGCTCCCCGGCGGCGTTGTCGAGCAGGACGAGCGTGCGGCGGCCGGCCAGCAGCGTGCGGTACAGCGCGGAACGCTCCTCCAGGGAGGCCGGGATCTCCCGGGGGTCCGCGCCCAGGGCGCGCAGGAAGGCGGCGAGGACGCCGGCCGGGTCTGCGGGCGTCTCGTCGGCCCCGCGCAGGTCCGCGTACAGCCGGCCGTCCGGGTAGTCGACGGCGGCGCGGTGGGCGCTGTGGACGGCCAGCGCCGTCTTGCCGATGCCGCCCATCCCGGCGATCACCGGCACCCGACCGGCCGCCAGGGCGTCCAGGACGAGCCGCACCTGCTCGTCACGACCGGTGAAGTCCGGGATGTCACGCGGAAGTTGGGAGGGCATACGGGACCGCCCCGGAACGGCGCGGGCGTCCTCCCGGTCGTGCGCCAGCAGCGCCAGGAAGACGCCCTGCACCTGCTCGCCCGGCTCGATCCCCAGCTCCTCGGACAGCCGCCGGCGCAACGCCTGGAAGCGGCGCAACGCCTCCGCCGCCCGCCCGTCCGCCGCCAGCAGCTCCAACAGGGCGGCCTGCACCGGCTCGTCGTACGGGTACTCCTCGGCGAGCGCCGTCAGCGCGGGAACGGCCGCCCGGGCCGCCCCGTCGGCCTGCGCCGCCCGGGCCAGGGCCAGGACCGTGGCACGCACCTCGTCCTCCACGGCGGCCACCAGCGGGTCCTCCCGGTTCACCCGCTCCAGCCCGGCCAGCACCGGCCCGCGCCGCAACCCGATCGCCCCGGCCACGTCCCCGTCGGCGGCGAACCCGCGGAACCGCCCGAGGTCCACCGCGCCCGGCCCGGTCACCAGCCGGTACCCCTGCGCATCCGACTCCAGCACCACCGACTCGTCCCCGAACCCGCCGAGCCAGCCGCGCAGCCGCGACATCCCGGTGTGCACCGCACCCCGGCCCACCCGGTCCGCCTGCCCCGCCCACACCAGCTCCAGCAGCCGCCCCACCGACAGCCGCTCCCCCTCCGCCAGCAGCAGGACCCCCAACAGTCCCCGCAACACCGCGGCCCGCGGCAACACCTGCGGCACGGAGTCCACGGCGACCGCCAGGGGCCCCAACAGCCCGAACGTCATCTTCATCCGCTGCATCCGCTTCAGTCCCTCAGAGCCCACGACCGCCCTCGGCCCGCCCACGACCCTAGTACTGCAACGACACTTCGACATGCCCTCTTCGCTTGTAGTGGCTGGCGCGTGCCCGGGCTTGGGATTTTCTGCGCCAGTGGGACCAGGT
>NZ_JBHJSJ010000055.1:0-59523 GCF_042268845.1 Kitasatospora sp. NPDC056273
CCCACCGCCCCCCCGCCGGGCGGCGCTCCCCCCCCGCCCCCCGGGCCCCGGGCCCCCCGCGGTCCCCGCACGGGCGGCGGCCCGTCCGACCTCGTGCGGCGGGGTCAGGCGAGGGTGACCTCGACCGGGAGCCGCTTGATGCCGTTGACGAAGTTGGAGCGCACCCGCGGGACGTCCCCGGCGAGTTCGATGCCCGCCAGCCGCGGGATCAGCTCCTCGAACATGATGCGGATCTCGGTGCGCGCGAGCAGGTTGCCCAGGCACAGGTGGGGGCTGCCCTTGCCGAAGGTGACGTGGTCGTTGTCGCGGCGGGTCACGTCGAAGTCGTAGGGGTTGCCGAAGACCTCCTCGTCGCGGTTGCCGGAGGCGAACCACATCACGACCTTCTCGCCCTCCCTGATCCGCCTGCCGCCGAGTTCGACGTCGCGGGTGGCCGTGCGGCGGAAGTGGTAGACGGGGGAGGCCCAGCGCAGGAACTCCTCCACCGCGCCGGGGATGAGGGACGGGTCCTGCTGGAGGCGGGCGAGCTGCTCGGGGTGCTGGAGGAGGGCCAGCATGGAGTGGCTGATGGTGTGCCGGGTGGTCTCGTTGCCGGCGACGACCAGCAGCAGGAAGTAGTTGTCGAAGTCCTGCGGCGAGAGCGGCACCCCGTCGCGGGGGGTCTCGTTGACCAGCCTGGAGACCAGGTCGGTGCCGGCGCCGCCGCGCCGCTGCCGGGCGAGTTCGCGGCCGTAGGCGAAGACCTCCAGCGAGGCGGGCGAACGGAACGGCAGGTCGCGGTACTTCTCGCTCTCCGCGCTGTGCAGCAGGACGTCGGCGTAGTCCGGGTCGGTGTTGCCGATGATCCGGTTGCCCCAGTCGATGAGCTGCTGGTTGTCCTCCGGGGGCACGTCCAGGAGGCGGGCGAGCACGTTGATCGGGAAGTCGGCGGAGACCTCCTTGACGAAGTCGAAGCGGCCCTTGGCCAGGGCGGCGTCCAGCGTGGTGGCGGTCAGGCCGCGCAGGAAGTCGGCGTAGCTGTTGATCACGCCCGCGCCGAACTGGCGCTGGAGGATGCTGCGCAGGGCGCGGTGGCGGACCCCGTCCAGCTCCAGGATGGAGGCGCGCTTCTTGATCTGGTCGTCGTCGACCTCCTCCAGGTTCACGAACCTCGTCGAGGTGAAGGTCTCGGCGTCCCGGTCGACGCGGGCGATGTCGGCGTGCCGGGTGACCGCCCAGAAGCCGGAGTTGGGCGCCTCCTCCGGCTGCCAGTGCACCGGGTCCTGGTGGCGCAGGGTGTGGAACATCCGCCACGGGGTGACGCCGTCGGTGAAGTTGTCGAGGTCGGCCAGGTCCACCTGGTCGAGGGGCAGCGGTTCGTCGATGGCGCCGGAGGCGGGCGGCGTGGACGGCACGGTGGTCACGGTTGGTCTCCTCGGTCTCACAGGTGGTACGCGTACTCGGTGAACTCCCAGTCGGTGACGTGCCGTTGGAAGCGGGCGACCTCGTCGCGCTTGTACGAGAGGTAGGCGTCGACGAAGTCCCGGCCGAGCACCCCGGTCAGGTCCTGGTCCGCCTCCAGGGCGTCGAGCGCCTCGGGCAGGGACGTCGGCAGCAGCGCGGACCTGGCGCGGTCGTAGCCGTAGCCCTCCAGCGGGGCGGCGGGCTCCTCGCCGGCGAGGACGCCCAGCAGGGCCGCCGCGACGGTCCCCGCGATCAGCAGGTAGGGGTTGGCGCTCGCGTCCCCCAGCCGCAGCTCGAAGCGGCTGCCGGAGCCGCGCTCCGGCGGGATCCGGACCATGGCGCTGCGGTTGTCCAGCCCCCAGTCGATCAGCCAGGGGGCGAGGGTGTCGGGGCCGAAGCGCTTGTAGGAGTTGACCGTCGGGTTGGCCAGCGCCGCGAGCGCCGGGGCGTGGGCGAGGACGCCGGCCACCGCGTGGCGCGCGGTCGCGCTGAGCCCGTACGGCGCGGCCGGGTCCGCGAAGACGTTGCCGCCCGCGCCGTCCACGCAGGACAGGTGGAGGTGGAAGCCGGAACCGCCGGCGCCCTGGAAGGGCTTGGCCATGAAGGTGGCCAACCGGCCTTCCTTGCGGGCGAGTTCCTTGACCGCGGACTTGAAGCGGAAGGCGCGGTCGGCGGCCGCCATGGCGTCGGAGTGGTTGAGGTTGATCTCGAACTGGGAGCCGTCGAACTCGTGGTTGCCGTTGGTGATGCCGATGCCGAGGTCGCGCAGCAGGCGCAGGGTGCGCAGCAGGTGGTTGTCGGCGTCCGCGCGCAGCCCCGCCGTGTAGACCACGCCGGCGGCCTCGCTGTAGCGGCGCCAGCCCTGCGGCGTCCCGGGCGCGGCGTCGCACAGGAAGTACTCCAACTCCGGCCCCACGACCGGGTGCAGGCCGTGCTCCCGGCACCGGTCGACGACCGTGCGCAGCAGGTCGCGGGGGGATTCCGGGGCGGGCCGTCCGGTGGCCGGGTCGGTGACGTCGCCGAGGCAGCTGGCGACTCCGGGCTCCCAGGGCAGGGCGGCCAGGGTGTCGAGGTCGGGGCGCACGCAGATGTCGGGCAGGCCGGCGTCCAGGCCGCCGGGGACGGGGACCACGTCGCCCTGGGGGCTGGTGTGGTAGACGGCGCGGCAGAAGGCGAGGCCGTGTTCGCAGGCCGAGGGCAGGTGGTCCAGCAGGACGTCCCGGGCCCGTTCGGTGCCGATGAGGTCGGGATAGGTCACCCGGACCACGTCGATGCCCTGGGCGGCCAGCCGCTCCAGGTGGTGGCGGACGGGCGGGATGTCGGATGCGCTCACCGGTGTCTCCTCTGGGGGAAGTGGGGCGCCTCCCCGCGTTCACGGCGTCGGGAGGCCAGGGCGCACGGCAGTGGCGGGGTGGGGGAGGGGGCGCGGCGGCTTCGGGCTGCGGGGTGGGGCAGGACACGCTCGCTCGCTGGTGGCAAACGGTAGGGACGCCGGTCGCTCTCCCGCAAGGGGTCTGCCCCAGAAATTTATCCATCCGGATAGCTCTTGACCAGAGGCCGGCTGCTTCCTATGTTATTTGACATCAAACGTTTTGGCGGTCGCTCGTCACCGCCTTCCTCGGCGGCCATCGCCCCCTGCCTCCGGCGTCCGCCGCCCCCTCGGCCGTGATCCGGCCCCCGCGGCCCCACGCCCCCCGCGATCCCCCCGTTCCCTCCCTTTCCCGCGACGCTCCCCCACCACCAGGAGGACCGGCCATGAAGGTCGTCGTCGACATGAACAAGTGCCAGGACCACGGCCAGTGCGTCTTCGCCGCCCCCGACGTCTTCCGCTTCGACGAGGACGGACACCTCGCGTACGTCGCCCACCCCGACGAGGGCCTGCGCGCCGACGTCGAGGAGGCCGCCGACGTCTGCCCGCTCCAGGCCATCCGGATCGAGGACTGAGCCGTGACCGCACCCACCGCCGGGGCCGGCGTACCCACTGCCGGGGCCGGCACGCCGACCGCCGGGGCCGGCGCACCCGTCGTCGTGGCCGGCGCCTCCATGGCCGGGCTGCGCGCCGCCGAACAGCTGCGCGCCGCGGGCTGGGACGGGCCGATCACCCTCGTCGGGGACGAGCCCCACATGCCCTACAACCGGCCCCCGCTGTCCAAGGAGGTCCTGGCGGGCACGGCCTCCTTCGACTCGCTCGCCCTCCGGCCCCGGGCCGGCGTCTCCGACGTGCACTGGCGCCTGGGCACCGCGGTCGTCCGGGCCGACCTCGACCGCCGGACCGTCGAACTCGACGGCGGCGAGACCCTGCCCTACCGCGCCCTCGTCGTGGCCACCGGCATGCGCGCCCGGCGGCTGCGCTGCCCCGGCCCCGCCACCGGACGGCACACCGTCCGGACACAGGCCGACGCCCGGGGGCTGCGCGAGGCGCTGACCCGGCCCGGCGCGCGGGTGGTCGTGGTCGGAGCCGGCTTCATCGGCTGCGAGGTGGCCGCCACCGCCGTCGCCCTCGGCGCCGCCGAGGTCACCGTCGTCGACCCGCAGCCGCTGCCCATGGTCGGCCCGCTGGGCGAACTGCTCGCCGGGTCGCTGCTCGGCCGCCACCGGCGGCGGGGCGTCCGCTTCGCCCTCGGCACCGGGGTGACCGGCTTCCGGGGCGAGGACCGGGTCACCGGGGTGGCGCTGGCGGACGGCCGGGTGCTGGACGCGGACGTGGTGGTGGAGTCGGTCGGCTCGGTGGCCAACACCGAGTGGCTCGAGGGCAACGGCCTGGACCTCTCCGACGGCGTGCGCACGGACGAGCACCTGCGGGCCGGCGGGCGGCCGGAGGTGGTCGCCGTCGGTGACGTCGCCCGCTTCCCCAACGCCCGGTACGACGGCGTCCCGCGCCGCGTCGAGCACTGGTCCATCCCCACCGACACGGCCAAGCACGCCGCCAGGGTGCTCGCCGCCCACCTCGCCGGCGCCGACCACGGTCTCGCGCCGTTCGCCCCGCTGCCGACCTTCTGGAGCGACCAGCACGACTTCCGGCTGCAGTCCTTCGGCGCCCCCGGCCTCGGCCGGGACGACGCGCGCGTCCTGGCCGGCGACCTCGACGGCGACCCCGACGGGGACGTCCTGGTCGGCTACCACCGGGCCGGCCGCCTGGTCGGCGTCGTCGCCCTCGGCGGGCGGGGTGCCTCGGCGGCCGCCGCCCGCTACCGCGCCGAGCTGCTGCGGCGGCCGGACGTCGAGCAGCCGGACGTCGAGCAGCCGGCCGTCGAGCAGCCGGCCGTCGAACAGCCGGCCGTAGAGCAGCCCGCCCTCCCGCAGCCGGCCGTAGCGCGGCCCGCCCTCCCCCACCCCGCTCCCACCGCGTAAGGAACCCCAAGTGGCCAGTGTCCGTGGATACTTCCACCCCAAGACGGCGACCGGCGACTCGTCGCTGATCCCCCCGCCGCCGTGGCGCTACTCCGGCGACCTGCTCACCGTCGAGTACCGCACCGACCCGGCCCGGGTGCGCGAGCTGCTGCCCGAGCCGCTGGAGCTCGCCGACGAGGACCCGGGCGCCGTCGCGCTGATCTGGGCCGACTGGCAGTCCTGCTCCGACTCCGGACGGGAGCTGCTCGACCCGGTGCGCGCCCAGTACAAGGAGGCGTTCGCCGTCGTCCGCTGCGCGTACCGGGGCCGGACGTACAGCCGCTGCGCGCACATCTGGGTCGACAAGGACTTCGCGATCGCCCGGGGGCTGCACCAGGGCTACCCGAAGAAGCTCGGCTCCATCCACCAGACCCGGCCGCACCCGTACGGGCCCGCCCCGCGGATCGAGGCCGGTGCCCGGTTCGGCGCGACCCTCGCCGCCGCGGACCGGCGCCTGGCCCAGGCCGTCGTCACGCTGCGCGAGCCGTCGGAGAGCAACGGCTTCGTCAACGGCCACCCGATGCTCCACCACCGCTGGCTGCCCTCCATCGAGAAGGGCAAGGGCCTCGCCCTGGACGAGCTGGTCGAGTCCGGCGCCGCCTCCTTCGAGGCCGGGCAGCCCTGGGTGGGCGACGCCGAACTGGAGCTGTTCGAGGCGCCCACCGAGGAGCTGGCCCGGCTGGAGGTCCGCGAGCCGATCGCCGCCTACTACCGGCAGGTCGGCGTGGTGTGGGACGGCGGCCGGCTGCTGGAGTCCGGCACCTCCGGCGCCGAGTGACCCCGCCGCCGCACCGCCCACGAGGAACCCGGAGACACGAGGAAGCGCAGGACATGAGCGAACACACCACCACCGTCGCCGGGGTCGCCGTCGACACCCGGCACTGGATCGGCGGCGAACGCGTCGCCTCCGCCGGCACCTTCACCGACGTCTCGCCCGTCGACGGCGCCGTCCTCGGCGAGATCGCCCGGGGCACCGCGGCCGAGGCCGCCGCCGCGGTCGCCGCCGCCAAGGCCGCCTTCCCCGCCTGGGCGGCCACCCCGCGCGAGGAGCGGGCCCGCCTCCTGCACGCCGTCGCCGACGGCGTGGAGCGCCGGCTGGAGGAGCTGGCCGTCGTGGAGACGGCCGACAACGGCGCCCTGCTGCGCTCGCACCGCCGCGGCGTCATGCCCCGGGTCGCCCACAACTTCCGCTTCTTCGCCGACTGGCTGCTGCGGCTCGGCCACGAGGACTTCGACACCCGCGGCCACACCAACCACGTCAGCTGGGACCCGGCCGGCCCCTGCGTGCTGATCACCCCCTGGAACGCCCCGCTGATGCTGGCCACCTGGAAGGTCGCCCCGGCCCTGGCGGCCGGGAACACGGTCGTCCTCAAGCCCGCCGAGTGGTCGCCGCTGACGGCCTCGCTGCTCGCCGGGATCGCCGCCGAGGCGGGGCTGCCGGCCGGCGTCCTCAACGTGGTGCAGGGGTACGGCTCCGAGATCGGCGACGCCCTCACCTCGCACCCGGACGTGCGCCGGATCAGCTTCACCGGGTCCGTGCCGACCGCCCGGCGGATCGCCGCGTCGGCCGCCGCCAACCTCACCCCGCTCAGCCTCGAACTGGGCGGCAAGTCCCCGCTGCTGGTCTTCGCCGACGCCGACCTGGACCTCGCCGTCGAGCTCGCGGTGGAGCAGTACGACAACGCCGGCCAGGTCTGCCTGGCCGCCACCCGCCTCCTCGTCGAGGAGACGGTCGCCGAGGAGTTCACCCGGCGCTTCGTCGAGCGGGCCGCACGCCTCGTGCAGGGCGACCCGCGGGACGAGGCGACCGACATCGGCCCCACCGTCCACCCCCGCCAGCTGGAGAAGATCGACGGCTTCGTCCGGCGGGCCGTCGCGGCCGGCGCCCGCACCGTGATCGGCGGCCGGCCCCGGGACGGCCGGTACTACGCGCCGACCCTGCTCACCGATGTCGCCCAGGACGCGGAGATCGTCCAGGAGGAGGTCTTCGGCCCCGTCCTGACCCTCCAGACCTTCGGCACCGAGGAGGAGGCCGTCCGGCTGGCCAACGACACCCGCTTCGGCCTGGCGGCCACCGTGGCCACCGGCGACCCGGAGCGCGCCCGCCGCGTCACCGCGCGGCTGGTGGCGGGCACCGTCTGGGTCAACTGCTTCTTCGTCCGGGACCTCCAGGCCCCGTTCGGCGGCTCCCGCCACTCGGGCGTCGGCCGCGAGGGCGGCACCTGGAGCTTCGACTTCTACTGCGACGTCAAGAACACCGTCACCTCGCCGAAGGGGTGGACCAGCCATGGGTGAGATCGTCGGGGCCGGCCTGCTGGCCCACGTGCCCACCATCGTGCTGCCCGAGGAGACCAGGCGCCGGCTGAACGACGGCCGGGAGATCACCCTCGTCACCGGCCTGCGGCAGCTGCGCGAGGAGGTCTTCGAGCGCGCGGACTACGACACCGTCGTCGTCCTGGACTCCCACTGGGCGACCACCGTCGAGTTCGTGGTCACCGCCCAGCAGCGCCGGGCCGGGCTGTTCACCTCCGAGGAGCTGCCGCGCGGCATGTGCCGGATGCCGTACGACTTCCCCGGGGACCCCGAACTCGCCCGCGCCATCGCCTCGTTCGCCGACCGGCACGGCACCTGGATCACCCCGGTCGACGACGCGTACCTGCCGATCTACTACGCCACCGTCAACCTGTGGAAGTTCCTCGGCGAGGGCCTGCCGGACAAGCGCTGGGTGACCATCGGCGTCTGCCAGACCGGCGACGCGGAGGACCACCTGCGGCTGGGCCGCGCCCTGGCCGACGGCATCGCCGCCACCCCGGGCCGGCGGGTGCTGCTGATCGCCTCCGGGGCCCTGTCCCACACCTTCTGGCCGCTGCGCGAGCTGCGCGACCACGAGTCCGGCGACCCGGCGCACATCTTCACCCCCGAGGCCCGGGCGGCCGACCGGGAGCGGATCGCCTGGTTCAAGGAGGGCCGCCACGACCGGGTCCTCGACACCATGGACGAGTTCCGGCGCCACCGGCCCGAGGCAGGGTTCTCCCACTACCTGATGATGGCCGGCGCCCTCGGCGAGCGGGCCTGCACCGCGACGGCGCGCCAGTACGGCGAGTACGAGAACGCGATCGGCACCGGCCAGGCCCACCTCTGGTTCGACCGCCCGCAGGGCGGCTGGACGGGCACCGGCCCGTCCGCCGCCTCGGCCGGCCCGCGCAACCCCCACAGCCTCCGCTAGAAAGGCCCCGCCATG
The DNA here is from genome assembly GCF_042268845.1 of Kitasatospora sp. NPDC056273. Taxonomy (NCBI): domain Bacteria; kingdom Bacillati; phylum Actinomycetota; class Actinomycetes; order Kitasatosporales; family Streptomycetaceae; genus Kitasatospora; species Kitasatospora sp. NPDC056273. The sequence continues at coordinate 8,075 of NZ_JBHJSJ010000055.1, forward strand.
CCCGAGTACCGCCGCATCCTGCTCGACGGCGCCGCCGTCCAGACCGTGCGCGAGGGCGACGACCTGGTGGCCGGCGACGGCCGGCGCGTCGCGGCCGAGGACGCCCACCACCTGCCGCCCGTCGTCCCCTCCAAGGTGATCGCCGTCCACCTCAACCACCGCAGCCGGGTGGAGGAGTTCCGGATCGGCCTGCCCGACAGCCCCACCTACTTCCACAAGCCGACCTCGGCGCTCAACTCCCACCGGGGCGCGGTCGTCCGCCCCGAGGGCTGCAAGTGGCTCAACTACGAGGGCGAGGTCGCCATCGTGATCGGCCGCACCGCGCGCAACGTCTCCCCGGCCGAGGCGGGGGAGTACATCGCCGGGTACACCGTGGCCAACGACTACGGCCTGCACGACTTCCGGGACACCGACGCCGGCTCCATGCTCCGGGTCAAGGGCTCCGACACCCTGTGCCCGCTCGGCCCCGGGCTGGTCACCGACTGGGACTTCCACGGCAAGCGGCTGCGGACCTACGTCAACGGCGAGGTCGTCCAGGACGGCTCCACCGACGAGATGACCTGGGACATGCACTACCTCGTCGCCGACATCGCCCGCACCATCACCCTGTACCCCGGCGACGTGCTGCTGTCCGGCACCCCGGCCAACTCCCGGCCGGTGGCGCCCGGGGACCTCGTCGAGGTGGAGGTGGAGGGCCTCGGCCGGCTCGCCAACCGCATCGTCGCCGGGCCGACCCCGGTGCGCACCGACGTGGGGGCGCAGCCCACCGAGTCGGAGGAGGTGCTGTCCACCGCCCTGGGCGGGGACTGGGAGTTCCGCGGCATCCGGCCGCCGAAGCGCTGACCGGTGCGCGCCGGTAGGGTCGATCACATGACCGATCCCGTCAAGCCCACCACCGTCGAGCGCGGCCCCCGCAAGCGCGTGACGAACTACGGGACGGGACGGACGGCCCTGCTGGACGCCGCCGTGCGCGTGGTGGCCCGGGGCGGTCTGCGCAAGCTCACCTACCGGGCCGTCGCCCAGGAGGCCGGTGTCACCCACGGGCTCGTCGTGCACTACTTCGGTACGCGGGACGCGCTGATCGAGGAGGCGCTGACCCACGCCATCCGCTCCTCGCTGAGCGTCAGCGCGCTCGGCGTCGGCACCGGCCCCGCGGCCGACTTCGCCACCGGTCTCGTGGAGATGGTCGAGTCCGGTCCCGAGGTGCAGGCCTTCCAGTACGAGCTGCTGCTGGAGGCCCGCCGCCGGCCGGAGCTGCTGCCGCACCTGCGCGGCCTCTACGAGGAGTACTTCGAGGCCAGCCGGAGCGAGTTGGGCCGGATCCTGCCCGGCCCGGTGAGCCGCGGCATGTCCCGGCTGGTCTTCGCCGCGCTGGAGGGCCTGGTGCTGCACCAGCTGGTCTTCGGTGAGCGGGAGGCCACCGAGGAGGCGCTGGCGGAGCTCAGGGGCCTGCTGGCCGGGCTGGCCGAGGAGCCCGACGGGCGCTGACGCCGCGCCGTCCAAGCCCCTTTTTCCTGCTTCCCGACCCCTTGTCAAACGCATGGCGCCGCCCCACGATGAGGCAACTCGTTTGACCTGAAACGACCTTCTCCGGACCTTCCCCCACTTCGACCTGGCAGGTGATCCGTGTGGACAGTCGGACGACGTCCTCCGAACGGACCGAGCGGGACGCCCCCACCGCGGCCACGCTCAAACCCAACGCCCTGGGTGTCCTGGGCATCCTCTTCTTCGTCCTCTCCGGCCAGGCCCCGCTGACGGGCATCGCCGGCGCCGCCCCGATCTCGGTCGCCCTCGGCAACGGCTCCGGCACCCCCGCGGCCTACGTGGTGGCCGGGGCGGTGATCCTGCTCTTCTCCGTCGGGTTCATCGCCATGGGCCGGCACGTCGTGGACGCCGGAGCCTTCTACACGTACATCGGCACCGGCCTCGGCCGGGCCGCCGGCGCGGGCAGCGCGAGCGTCGCCCTGTTCGCCTACTGCGTCATCCAGGCGGCGATGTACGGCCTGTACGGCTCGATCGTCAGCGGGCTGGTCTCCGACCACACCCCGCTCCACCTCCCGTGGTGGGTCTACACCCTGGTCACCATGGCCGTGGTGCAGGCCCTCGGCGCCCTGGGCATCGAGATGGGCGCCCGGGTACTGGCCGCGTTCGTCCTCGCCGAGTTCAGCATCCTGCTGGTCTTCGGCGTGGTCACCCTGGTCAAGGGCGGCGGGCCGGAAGGGCTCGGGGTGGCCGAGAGCTTCTCCCCGTCGGCCGCCCTCCAGGGCGCGCCGGGCGTCGCCGTGATGTTCGCCCTGGCCTCGATGTTCGGCTTCGAGGCCACCGCCATCTACGGCGAGGAGGCGAAGGAGCCCAAGAAGACCGTACCGAGGGCGACCTACCTCTCGGTGACCGTGGTCACCGTCTTCTTCGCCCTCACCTCGTGGATGCTGATCTCCGCGTACGGCGCCGCCAAGGCCCCTGCGGCGGCCGCCAAGGCGGTGGCCGCCGGGGACTCCGCCGGGTTCGTCTTCGCCCCCGTGGCCGACCTGTTCGGCGGCTGGATCGGCGGCGTCCTGCCGGTCCTGCTCGCCACCTCGCTGTTCGCCGGCGTCCTGACCTTCCACAACTCCGCCAGCCGGTACCTGTTCTGCCTCGGCCGGGACCGGCAGCTGCCCGCACCGCTGTGCCGGCTGAACCGGCGGCACGCCCCGGCGGTCGCGGGCCGGGTGCAGACCGCCATCGCCGTCCTCCTGGTCGTGCCCTTCGCGCTGGCCGGCAAGGACCCGGTGCTCACCCTCTTCTCCTGGTTCAGCGGACTCGCCGTCCTGGCGATGATGCTGCTCTACCTGCTCACCTCGGTGTCCGTCGTGGTCTACTTCCGCCGCCGACGGGTCGACACCAGGCTGTGGAACACCGTGATCGCCCCCGTGCTGGGCGCGCTCGGCATCGCCGGTGCCATCTGGCTCATCCTGGCCAACTTCACCACCCTGATCGGCGGCGAGGCGGGCACCGCGCTGTGGCTCGTCCTGTCCGTGCCGGTCGTCATGGCGCTCGGCGTGGCCAACCAGCGCATCCGGCGCCGACGCACCGGCTGACGCGCCCCCCGGTCGATGCTTCCCCCGGTCGACACCTTCCCCGGCTGGCGCTTTGCCCGGCTGACGCTTTCCCCGGCGCGCGCCCGCAGGCAGGGCGCGCGCCACCCACCCCGCACCCACGTGCTCCGGAGGACCCGATGACCCTCGCCACCCACGACGACTGGCTGCGCCGGGCCGAGGCGCTGGAACCGGCCGTCACGCACCTGATCGACGGCGCCGACGAACCCGGCGACGGCGCTTTCCCCGTGGTGTCGCCCCGCGACGGCCGGGTGCTGGCCGAGGCCGCCGACGCCGGCCCGGCCGAGGTCGACGCGGCCGTCGCCGCCGCCCGCCGCGCCTTCGACCACGGCCCCTGGCCGCGGCTCTCCCCGGCCGACCGCGGACGGATCCTGCTGCGGTTCGCCGACCTCCTGGAGGAACAGCGGACCGAACTGGCGCTCACCATCAGCCTGGAGATGGGCAAACCGGTCACCGACGCCCACGACATCGAACTGCGGGCCGTCATCACCACCTTCCGCTGGTACGGCGGGCTCGCCGACAAGCTCACCGACGAGTCCCCGCACACCGCGCCCGACGCCCTCGCCCTCGTCACCCGGGAGCCCGCCGGGGTCGTCGGCGCGGTCGTCCCGTGGAACTTCCCGCTCACCCTGGCCGGCTGGAAGATCGCCCCGGCCCTGGCCGCCGGCTGCACGGTCGTCCTCAAGCCCTCGGAGCACTCCCCGCTGTCCGCCCTGCTGCTCGGACGGATCGGCCTCGCGGCCGGGCTGCCGTCGGGCGTGCTCAACGTCGTGGCCGGCGACGGACCGGTGGCCGGCCGCGCCCTCGGCCTCCACCCCGACGTGGACGTCCTCGCCTTCACCGGCTCCACCGCCGTCGGCCGCCACTTCCTGCGCTACTCCGCCGACTCCAACCTCAAGCGGGTCTGGCTGGAGCTGGGCGGCAAGTCGCCCAACATCGTCCTGCCCGACGCCCCCGACCTGGAGCGGGCCGCGGCCACCGCCGCCTGGGGCATCTTCTTCAACCAGGGCGAGATGTGCACCGCGCCCTCCCGGCTGCTGGTCCACCGCTCCGTCGCCGAGCAGGTCACCGAGGCCGTCGTGGCGCGCGCCCGCGCCCTGCGGGTGGGCGACCCCCTCGACCCGGCCACCGAGATGGGCGCCCTGGTCGGCGAGCACCACCTCGACCGGGTGCTCGGCCACGTCCGCACCGCCCTCGACGACGGCGCCCGCCTGCGCGCGGGCGGCGGGCGCACCCTGGCCGGCACCGGCGGCTCCTACCTCGAACCGACCGTCTTCGACCGGGTCGCCCCCGACAGCCGGCTGGCCCGCGAGGAGGTCTTCGGCCCGGTGCTCTCCGTCCTCGCCTTCGACGACCTCGACGAGGCCGTCGCCCTCGCCAACGCCACCGAGTACGGCCTCGCGGCCGGCCTGTGGACCTCCGACCTGTCCACCGCCCACCGGGTCTCCCGCGCCCTCAGGGCCGGTACGGTCTGGGTCAACTGCTACGAGGAGGGCGACCTCACCGTGCCCTTCGGCGGCATGAAGCAGTCCGGCAACGGACGCGACAAGTCCGCCCACGCGCTGGAGAAGTACACCGAACTCAAGACCACCTGGATCCAGTTGTGACCCGTCGCCCGCCCACGGCCCGCCGCCCGCTCGTCGCGGTCCCCGCCCGCTTCGCCGCCACCACCTCCGCGCTGCGGTACGCCGCGGAGGTCAACGCCCGCGCGCTGGTCGAGGCCGTCTGGCGGGCCGGCGGCGAGCCCGCCACCCTGCACCCGCACGCGCCCGGCGGCACCGCCGACCCCGAGGAGGTCGCCGCCCGGCTCTCCCGCTTCGACGCGCTGCTGCTCCCCGGCGGCGGCGACCTGGCACCCCACCGCTACGGGGCGCCCGACGCCCACGAGGCCGTCTACGACGTGGACGAGGAGCAGGACGCGTTCGACCTGGAACTCGCCCGGCGGGCCCTCGCGAGCGGACTGCCGCTGCTGGCCGTCTGCCGCGGACTCCAGGTGGTCAACACGGTGCTCGGCGGCACCCTGCACCAGGACATGGGCGGCCCCGGACGGGACCACCGCCACCTGCGGCACCCCGTCCCGCTCGCGCCCGGCTCCGCGCTGGCCCGGATCACCGGCGCCGGGGAGGTCCGGGTGTCCTGCTACCACCACCAGCACGTGGACCGCCTCGGGGAGGGCCTGGCCGTCACCGCCCGGGCCGTCGACGGGACCGTCGAGGCCGTCGAACTCCCCGACTACGAGGGCTGGTTCGCCGCCGTGCAGTGGCACCCCGAGGACACCGCCCACGAGGACCCGGCCCAGCAGCGCCTCTTCGACGCCCTGGTGCGGGCCGCCGACTGAGTCCTACCGACGGGCGCGCCGGCCGCTGCGGCGCGGGGCGGGCTCCTCGCCGTTCAGCAGTGAGCGGCGCCGCTCCTCGCCCGACTCCTCGACCTGGAGCACCACGCGCCGCAGCCCGTCGGCGAGGCCGACGCACTCCGCGTCGCTCAGCCGGCCGGTGACGAAGGACTCCTCCTCGTTGAACGCGGGGAACACCTCGCGCATGAACTCCTCGCCCTCCTCGGTGAGCGCGAGCAGCACCAGCCGTCCGTCGGTGGGGTGGTCGGTGCGCCGCAGCAGCCCGCGCGACTCCAGCGTGCGGGACACCCCGGTCAGCGTCCCCTTGGAGATCCCCGCCTCCTCGGCGACGTGCCGGGTCTCGGACTCGCCCCAGACCCACACCACCCACAGCACCACGAAGGCGGTCCAGGTCAGGTCCGAGCCGCGCAGCACGGAGTTCTCCAGGTGCTGCCGGACGGCGGAGGCGGCCCGGTAGATGTTGGCCACCGCGGCCATCCGCTCCCGGCGGATCGGAATGCCGCCGAGCTTCGCCTGGACGAGCCGCTCCGCCTCGTTGATGGACCGCTGGCTGGGCACCGGTGCTCCCTCGTCTCGCCGTCACCGCATCGGACATGGCCTGCGCCGCCGGCACGGAGGTTTGGGCCCGTACCAGTGACTCAGGCATCTTAGATGGCCGGATCCGCCCACCCGCTGCGCGACCGCCCGGGCGGGGCGGCGGGGCGGGGCGGGGGTCAGGCGCGAGCGGCGGGGGCGGAGGCGTGGGCGAGGTCGTCCACGAGGGTGGGGGAGGGCTGGGGGATCTCGCCGTGGTCCTCGTCGTCGGTGGCGACGGGCAGCTGGTGGACGACGGCGGCCACGCGCGGTGGCAGGCGCAGGGTCAGGCCGTCGTGGCAGGCGGCGAGGGTGTCGGCCCACACGGCGGGGGGGAGCGGCCGGCCGGGCCAGGGCGCGGGCGGCGCGGCCGGGTTACGGGCTTCGGCGGCGAGCTGGTCGGCCTGGTTGCGCCAGTAGTCGGCGTCGCGGAACTCGCCGCGGGCGGCGTGCAGGAAGGAGAGGCAGCTGGCGGCGGTCGTGCTGCCGCCGCCGGCGGCGAACTGCAGCCAGAACTGGCAGCCGTCGTCGTGTCCGGCGAGGTGGAGCAGTGCGGCCAGGACGAGCGCGCCGCCGGGGTGGATGCGGCGCCGGTTGTTGGTGAGGGCCTCCAGGGAGTCGGCGGCCTCGGGCTGGGCGATGATCAGGGTCGCGGCGAGGTCGAGTTCGTGGCGGGCCTGGAGGTGCTCGGCGCCCAGGGGGGCGCGGGCGCGGACGAGTCGGCGCAGGTCGGGACCGGACACGCCGTCGGGCAGCTCGACCGGTCCGTCGGGTCCGTCGCCGTTCCCGTCGTACCGGTCCCGGGGGGTGGCTGCCCGGCGGTCGTGTCCCCGTGTCACTGCATGTCCCCCATGGTGGTGTCGGTGCCGAGGAGGCGGCGGAGCTTGGCCAGGCCGTGGCTGGTGGTGGTGCGGGCGTTGGTCTCGGTGATGCCGAGGTAGGTGGCGATCGTCGGGTAGTCGATGTCCAGCATGTAGCGGAGCACGATCATGTCGTACTGGCGCTCCGGCAGCCGCAGGATCGCCTTGTAGAGCTCCTCGTAGTCGTTGTCGAGGTTCTCCAGGCTGACGCGGGCCAGGGCTTGGGCGCCTCGGATGGCGACGATCCAGTCCGGGACGACCGCGCTGGGCGGGGCCTGGCCGGCGCTCATCTCCCGGTCGGCGATGCACCGCTTGGCGATCATCCAGGCGTGGGCCTCGATGTCGGGCTGGCTCAGCGCGCCGAGCCAGTCCTGCCCCAGTTCCCGGCGGGTGCTGCGGACCGCCTGGTCGACGAGTTCCTGGTCGTGCAACCGGGCCCAGGCGACTCCGCGCCAGGTCTCTTCGCGGCTGTCGCAGAAAGCCTGGTAGGACAGCCGATGAGTGGGGCGCACGGCTGCCCACTCGTCGTCGCTGGTCAAATGATCCTCCTCGTCGCCCGTGCGGACGACGTTCGGCCGACCCGGGGGTCGGGAACGGTGGAGTCAGGTGGAGAACGGCCGTCCTCCGTACGGACATCCAATCGTCCTGAAAAGCCTGATGTGAAGGGGATCCCAAAAAGGTTTGTATGAACTGGCATGTGATGACTTGTCAGATGGTGATCAGTCACATGCGATCAGATATCGTCACGTTGAGCTGAACGATGGCCCGCGCAAGGGTTCGCCACGCTGCGCCACGGGTTGTGGCGCGCCGGCCTGCGGGCACGACATGACGCCGACGCAGGGGGACAACGCACCATGGCAGCAGAGCAGCACGACGACATCGCCAATCCGCCGGGCGCCGAGGTCAACCTCGCCATCCACCGCCCGCACTCGGCGCGGATCTACGACTACTTCCTCGACGGCACGACCAACTTCCCCGCCGACCGGGAGGCCGCCGGGCACGCCCTCGCGGTCTTCCCCCAGGCCCGGTCGGCGGCCCGCGCCAACCGGACGTTCATGCACCGCGCCACCCGCGCGCTCGCCCGCGGCGGCGTGACCCAGTTCCTCGACATCGGCACCGGCATCCCGACCTCGCCCAACCTCCACGAGATCGCCCAGGGCATCGAACCGCGGGCCAGGATCGTCTACGCGGACAACGACCCCATCGTCCTCACCCACGCCCAGGCGCTCCTGCGCAGCAGCCCCGAAGGGCGGACCGCCTACGTCCAGGCCGACGTCCGGGACCCCGACGCCCTCCTGGACGCGGTCCGCGCGACCGGCGTCCTCGACTTCACCCGGCCGATCGCCCTGAGCCTCGTCGCCCTGCTCCACTTCGTCCCCGAGGGCGCCCACGAGATCGCCGAAACGCTCGGGAACGCGCTGCCGACCCGCGGTTCCGCCCTGGTGATCAGCCACTTCACCCCCGACTACGCCCCCCAGGACGCGGCCCGCATCGAGCAGGTCTACCGCGACAACGGCAACCCGGTCCGCGCCCGGGCCGCCGACGAGTTCGCCCGGTTCTTCACCGGCTGGGACATCCTCGCCCCCGGCATCACCTCCACCCCCCGCTGGCGCCCCGAACCGGACGCCCCGCACGTCAGTGACGCCGAGGCGTCCTGCCTCGCCGCCGTGGCCATCCGCCCCTGACCGGCCCCCGGCACCAGTCTGGCAGTCCGCCGCCCGCGATGTGAAAGCCCGTCACGACGAATCGACCCCGATCACCGCGCGACCGCCCGTCGGGGAGGAGCGGTACGGCGGCGGCCCGGCCGCCGCCGTACCGCTCCGGTGTCCCTACGTCCCCGGGGCGACCGGGCTGATGGTGTCGCCGATGTCGCCCAGGAGGAGGGTCGCCCGGTCCTCCGGGTCCACCGAGTAGAACCTCTCGTCGAGGACGCCCGACAGGTGGCCGACGTGGAGCGTCAACGAGACCTCCCGCCGCTCCGCGTACCGGGCCAGCGCGAGCGCCCCCTCGGCGGTCGCGTGGCAGGTGAAGACGTCGACGGCGGCGCCCGGCCGGGCCGTCAGGTGCATCACCGCCATGAGGGTCACTCCGCTGGCCACGACGCCGTCGACGACCACCAGCCGGTCGCTCCGGGCGGGAAGCCGGTGGTCGACGCCGACGAGCAGGCCGCCGGCCGCGGGCATGCGCTTGGCCTGCGGCGTCCAGCCCTGGTGGCGGGGCAGCACGCCGAGCAGTTCGGCCAGGATCCGCCCCTCGCGTTCCGGTGCGACGACGACCGCCCCCGGCACGGACGCGGCGTCCGCCACCCGGACGGGCAGCATGCCGTAGATGTCGAGCAGGGCGCGGAGGTAGCGGCGGCGGTGCGCCGCCTGCTGCTCGGGGAGGTTGGCGACCGCCGTCACCACCGCCATCCGCTCGACCACGCCGGGGTGCTGGTCGGAGGCGACCCGTACGCTGCCCGGCAGTTCGCCCGGGGCGTGCAGGGACTCCAGTACCTGGGGGTCGAACCGCAGCAGGTGGGTGAAGCGGGTGTCGTGGTTCCGCTCGTACGTCTCCACCGTGCGCCGGGCGTCGGGGAGGAGAGCGTCTCTTCGCACGGTACGGGGCACTGGTGACCGGCCTCCTCGGATCGGCTTCCGCTAGTGGTTGTCGAGGCTCGGGACGAACGCCACCGGGAGCGAGTCGAACCCCCAGAGGAGGTTCGAGCGCAGGCGACGGACCGGGCCGGTGACCTCCACCGCCCGGACCCGCCGGGTGAGTTCCTGGAACAGCACGGTCAGTTCGAGCTTGGCGAGCGCCGCGCCGATGCAGTAGTGGTTGCCCACGATGAAACCCAGGTGGCGGTTGGGGGAGCGCTCGATGTCGAAGCGCTCCGGGTCGGCGAAGACCTCCTCGTCGCGGTTGGCCGACGGCAGCCAGGCCACGACGTGGTCGCCGGCGCGGACGGGCCGCCCGCCGAGTTCCACGTCCTCCCTGGCCGTGCGGAGGGAGTGCATGACCGGGGACGTGTAGCGGATGATCTCCTGGATCGCGGAGGGCATCAGGCCGGGGTCCGCCCGGAGCATCCGCCACTGCTCCGGGTCGCGGGCGAGGGCCAGCAGCCCGCCCACGGTGGCGTGCCGGGTCGTCTCGTTCCCGCCGGATATCAGGGCGTCGCAGTTGTAGAAGACCTCCTGTTCGGTCAGCGGCACCCCGTCGATCTCGCCGCACACCAGGGCGCTCAGGAGGTCGTCCCGCGGTTGCTTCCTCCGCTCCTCGGCCAGCTCCTGGAAGTAGCAGAGGATCTCGGTGTGGGCCTGGACCTTCCTGGCCTCCTCCGCCGCGTCGAGCGCGGTGGAGCTCCAGGCGAAGCGGGTCCGGTCGACCATGAACTCCCAGTCGGCCTCCGGGACCCCCATCAGGTCGCAGATGACCGAGACCGGCAGCGTCTGCGCGACGCGGGTGAACTCGCAGCCGCCCTCGGCCACCGCCTCCTCGATGGCGCGCGCGGCCGTCCGCCGCATGGTGGCTTCCAGCCGGTCGACCGTCCTGGGCGTGAACGCCGAGCTGACGACCTTGCGGATCCTGTCGTGCCGGGGAGGGTCGGTGACGTTGAGCATCCGGCCCGCCGCCGCGGCCAGCACCCGCGGGTCGGAGTCCAGCCGCATGCCGTTCTCGGAGCTGAACACCCGGGGGTCCGTCAGCACGTCCGTGCACAGGCGGTGCGTCATGACCGCCCAGAAGAACTCGCCGTTGGCCCGCTCGTTCCGGTACACCGGCTGCTCGGCGCGCAGTCGCGCCCACACCGGCTCCGGATCCGAGGTCTGGTAGAGCAGCGGATCCGACAGGTCGATGGTCATCCATGGCTCCGGATGTCGGTGGAGGTGGAGGTGGAAGTGGAGGTGGGGTGTGAACGGTCGGCGGGAGCGCGGTCAGAGCAGGGCGTCCGACACGGCCGCGGCGAGCCCCTCGATGGTCGGGGACTCGAACAGCACGCGGACCGGAAGGCTGACGTTCAGCCGCGCACGGATCCGGGTGATCAGGCCGGCGGCGAGCAGGGAGTGGCCGCCGAGCTGGAAGAAGTCGGCGTCCACGCTGATGTCGCGCCGGTCGAGGAGCTCTTCCCAGATGGCCGCCAGCGCGGCCTCGACCGGTGTGCGCGGAGCGGTGTACGAGGCTCCGGCGTCGGCGGAGCCGGTGTCCGCGGCGGAGGTGAGGGCGGCGCGGTCGATCTTCCCGTGCGGTGTCAGGGGCAGCTCCGCGAGGAAGCGGACGCCGGGGGGAACCATGTACCACGGCAGTCTCCGGCGGAGGAATCCGATCAACTCCCGCTCCGTCAGGGCCATGTGCGCGTTCACGACCGCGTGAAGGCCCAGGGCCGGGTTGTCCGGGTCGCTGTCGTCCAGCACCACGGCGCACGCCCGGACGGCGGGGTGTTCGCCGGCCACCGCCTCGATCTCGCCCGGCTCGACCCGGTAGCCGCGGATCTTCACCTGGTGGTCCCGGCGGCCGACGAACTCGATGCAGCCGTCGGCGTCCGACCGTGCCAGGTCCCCGGTGCGGTAGAGGCGGCCTCCCGGCGCTCCGGGGAACGGGTCCGCCACGAAGCGCTCCGCGGTCAGGGCCGGCGCGTCGAGGTAGCCGATGGCCAGGCCCGCGCCGCCCAGGTACAGCTCGCCCACCGTGCCCGCCGGGACGGGGGCCAGGGACTCGTCGAGGATGTGGCACCGCACGTTCGCGACGGGGTGGCCGATGGGGACGGAGGAGAAGCGGTCCGGGCTCCAGTCGGCCCCCGGTTCGAAGACGGTCGAGGTGATGGTCGCCTCGGTCGGGCCGTAGACGTTGCACCAGCGGATCCGCTCGCCGACCCGTTGCCGCCAGGTCAGCAGGGCCTGGCGCGACGCCTGCTCGCCCGCCACGACCAGCAGACGGAGCGACGACTCCTCGGCCAGCCGGACCAGGCAGTCCTCCTCCCGCACCCAGCCGTGCCAGAAGGCGGTGGGGACACTGAGGAAGGTGGTCCCGGTGTCGATCACCTGCCGGGTGAGGGCGCGGTACGTCTGCCGGAGCGGGTCGCCGTCGAGGACCAGGGCGGCGCCGTGCAGGAGCGGCGGGAAGATCTCCTCGGCGGCGGCGTCGAAGCCGAGGGGCCGGCACTGCAGGACCCGGTCGCCCGGCCCGAACCGGAAGTGACGGTTCACCGCGGAGCTGTGGTTCGCGAGCGAGCGGTGACCGACCAGGACGCCTTTGGGCCTGCCGGTGGAGCCGGAACTGTAGATGACGTAGGCGGGGTCCGCTCCGGAGTCGGCTGAAGTGGAGCCGGCCGGTGGTTCGGTGGGCAGCGTGTCGAGGTGGGTCCGGACGTCGTCGAGGTCGACGATCCCGCCCCGGTAGTCGGCGAAGAGCGGAGTGAGGCCCTTCCGCGTCAGCAGGGTGGTGGCGCCGCTGTGCTCCAGGACGTACCGCAACCGCTCGACGGGGTAGTCGGGGTCGAGCGGGACGTAGGCGGCGCCGGCCCGGAGGATGCCGAACAGCGCGCTGATCAGGTGCGGCCCCCGCTCCACGCAGATCCCGACGCGGTCCCCCGCGCCGGTCCCGCGGGCGAGCAGGAACCGGGCGAGCTGGTGGGACCTGTCGAGGAGCCGGCGGTAGGAGATCCGCCGGCCCTGCCAGAGCAGGGCCGGCGCCTCCGGTGTGCGCGCCACCTGTTCGGCGAACAGCCGGTGGAGGCGCGCCCCGGCGTCGGCCCGTGCCTCGGCGTCGGCCCGGGTCCCGGCGTCGGCCCGTGCTCCGTCGAGGTCGTGCGGGGAACCGCTCACGGCGCTACGGCCGTTCCGTTGCTGCCCGGACGATGTCGATCATCAGCCGGGTGTCCAGGAGCGCCTCGTGCGCGTTGGTGAGGGGCTGCGCTCCCGGCGCGCCGACGCACTCGTGGAAGTGCGCGAGCTGGGCCTTGAACGCCTCCTCGTAGGACCCCGTGACGGTCTCCTCCACGGCGGCCCCCCTGCCGGCGCCCGGCCCCGCCGGTGCCTCGTCGCGCCAGATCCGTACGGTCGACGGCGCGTTGGGCAGGAAGGGGTTGGAGATGTCCAGCATCACCGTGCGGTCCTCGCCCCAGACGGTGAGGCTCTCCTCGAACCGGCGGACCGAGGTGGACGAGCCCTGGAAGACGCACTGGAACCCGTCGGAGTACAGGAGCGAGGCGGTGAGCGTCGTGCCGTCCGGCGAGCAGTGCGCCTTGATGGAGGCCGGCGGCGCGGGGAAGGCGGCCCGGTAGACGTTCACGTCGTGGCTCCACACCCCGAACATGTCCATGTACGCCTCCAGCGCTTCGGGCGAGGCGGCGCCGAACTCCCGGGCGACCCGGCCGCGCCGCTCGTCCGGCCCCGCCGCCCCGTCAGGATCGCCGGGGCGGGTGATCCGGGACAGCTCGGGGATGATCCAGTTCCCGTACTCGGGGCCCACCACGATGTGGATCCTCGCCATGACGGGCCGGGTGATCCGCGCGATCTCCTCCAGTCCCCGCCGGACGCCGCTGTCGTACCGCTTCATGTAGCCCACCATGACCTTGGAGCCGGTGCGGTCGGCGGCGGCGATCACCTCCTCGGTCTCCGCGATCGTGTGGCCGAGGGGCTTCTCGGTGAACACGTGCTTGCCGTGCTCCAGGGCGGTGAGCACCGGTTCCCGGTGGTCGGTGGTGAGGACGAGGACCGCGTCCAGTTCGGGTGTCTTCGCCAGCATGTCCTCGACGGCCGCGTAGGCGTTCGGGACGTGGAAGCGCTCGGCCACCGACCGGGCCAGGTCGTAGGACCGGTCGCAGAGCGCCACGATGTCGAAGCGGTCGCGCAGCGCCGCCAGATACGGGAGGTGCACCAGCTGCGCGATCATCCCGCAGCCCACGACCCCCACACGGACACGTACCATATCGGCCTCCTCAGAAACGGGCTGGTCCTGGTGCCGGCGGCTGTCGTCGGAGCACGTGCCCCAGGACGTCGACGACCCCCTCCAGGTCGGCCGCCGGCGAGACGTACCAGGCCGCGTCCCGTATGTGCCGGGGCACGGCGGGGTCCGCCACGAACGCGCACCTGACGCCCGGCACCCCGGGGACCCAGTCGGCGGGCGAGTTCCCGACGAGGAGGGTGCTCCTCGGGTCGCGCGCGGCCAGTCCGGCCAGGGCCACGCGCTTTCCGGACTCCGTGCGCGGATAGGGGTGGATCCCGGCGTACGAGCCGCCCGGACCGAGCTCGACGGAGACGGCGACGCGGCTCCCGGTGCTCCAGCCGGTCAGCCGGTGCCGTACGTCGTGGATGAAGTCCGGGGGCCCGAAGACGCTGGCCGACGCCAGGCGGTTCGCCCCGAAGGCCCAGGTGCGGCCGGTCGGCGGCCGGCCCCCGAACTCGGGGGCCACCGCGTCGCCGACCCGGGTCAGTCCGTGGGCGGCGGCCGCCTCCGCCACCTCGGCGCGAAGGCTTCGCAGCGCCGGGAACGGGGTGGTGACGCGCACGGTCCCGTCGACCGCGACCACGTTGCCGTTCTCGGCGATCACCGGGAACCCGGGCGCCGTGCCCAGGCCGATCCGGGTGCCGAACTCCCGCAGTTGCCGGAGCGGCGAGTCCGAGCAGAGGCCCACGGCGACGCCCGCGGAGGTCAGGTGCCGCACCAGCCGCCGGAAGCGCTGCAGGGCGAGGGCGTCCGGAGGGCCGCTGGGGACCGAGGGCACCAGGGTGCCGTTGACGTCGAGGAGCACCACGGCGAACGGCTCGTGGCCGGGCCCGGTCACCGGGCGGCCGATCCGGCCGGCACGTCCGTGCCCCGCTCCTCGACCTCCGCGATCAGTTCGGACCAACTGTCCATCCCCGTCTGGAGTTTGCGCAGGACGGATATGACCGGCTCGCCCGGCTCCGCCATCCCCAGCGACAACAGCGGCCGGCGCGCGTCGGGTCGCAGGTCGGCCACCCGGAGGGTGCGCCGCAGCAGCTGGTCGACGCGGGCGAAGAAGCGCGCGTTGGCCTCCAGCATGAGGACGGCGAACTCCCGGTCGGCCCCGGCGGGGCTGCCGAGCCGGGCCGAGGTCCGGACGAAGGGGAGCCAGTACGGTGTGCGGCCCCACGTTCCGTCCGGCAGCCGGACGACGAGCCCCGAGAGGCCGAGCAGGAAGTTCCTCGGGTCGAGCAGTTCCAGGGCGGGCCCGTCCGGCCCGGCGGCGGTCCGGTAGTGGAGCACGGGGTCGACGGCGGCGCCCAGGATGGGGGAATGTGCCGAACCGCCCAGCCGGATACCGGGGATGACGTGCCGGACCCGCCGTCCCGTGTCCTGGAACAGGCGGATGACGGCGGCGACGGTCCCGCCGGTGGCGATGTCGTCCTCGATGAGGGTGTAGCCCCGCCCGGCCGGGTCCGGTGGCAGCGAGGCGATCTGGTCGCGGACGGGGGCGGCGCCGGGCCGCGGCACCAGCCCGACCTGCCGGCGGCCGCCGAGCAGGAAGCCCCGGGACACCCGCAGCGGCCGGACCGCCCGGTCGAGGAGCGGATCGAGGCTCACCGGCGGCCCGCCGGTGACCCGGCGGCGGACCGCCAGTTCGAGCCGGTGCGCGTCGACCAGGTGGAACCGGAGGCCGCCCGGCCGTGGCACTACCGTGCGCAGCGCGTCCCTCAGGTCCCGCTGGAAGGCGCGGTAGGCCTCCGCGACGGCGGGAGCCGAGCCGCCCGGCGACACGGTGCCGCACCCGGCCGGTGCGCGGTCCAGGGTCCGTACGCAGTAGGAGGTGTCGTCGCGCATGACGATGGTGAACGCGCCCGTGGCGGGGGCCTCGATGCGGGTCGTGACGTCGGAGCCCGGGTCGGGGCGTACGAGGTGGTGGTCGGGGTGCGCGAGGTGGTGGCCGGGGACGGCGCGGATCACCGCGGGCTCCGCTCGCGGCCCAGGACGTACCTGCCGCGGGCGACCTCCCGTTCCCCGTCGAGCACCACCTCCAGCGGCATGGGGTGGCAGTGGAACAGGGCCAGCCCCGCGTGCAGGCCGTAGGCGCCGACGTTCGGCACCGTCAGCAGGTCTCCGACGGCCACGTCCGGAAGGCGCGCGTCCCTGGTCCAGACGTCCAGCGGGTGGCAGAGCGGGCCGGCGACGATGGTCCCGTCGGGGACGGCGGACGCGTGGGGATCGTCACCGCACTGGAACCGCGGCTCGATCCGGTCCTCCTTGCGGAGCCCCGACATCCCGCCCAGGTGGTTGACGCCGGTGTCCAGGACGACGACGCGCCGCCCCTGCGAGCGCTTGACGTCCAGCACCCTGGTCAGCAGCCGGCCGCAGCCCGCCGTCAGGTAGCGGCCCGACTCGAAGACGACCCGCCGCTCCCCTTCCGGCCAGCCGGGGAGCCCCTCCTCGAGCAGGGTGTCGAGCCGGCTCCTGAGCGCGTCGAACCGCGGCAGTTCGCCGGGGACGGCGTACGGTGCGCCGAAGCCTCCGCCGAGGTCGATCACGGGGAGCCGGCGGTCGAGCGCCTTCTCGATCCGCCGCACGACGTCGAGCCCGTAGCGGAACACCGCGAGCAGCGCGTCCACCCGGGTCAGGTTGCTGCCCATGTAGAGGTGCAGGCCGGCCAGTTCCGCGTGTTCCCGGTCCGCGAAGAGCTCGGGCCGCTCCAGCACCCAGGCCAGGTCGGCGCCGAACTGGGAGGGGCCGCCGGTCATCGCGAGACCGGCCCCGGCCGGGGGGACGGGCGGGTTGACCCGCAGCAGTGCGCGCACCCGCGTGCCCGCGGCGCGGCCCATCCGGTCGAGCTGGTCCAGGGCGTGCGGGGAGTCGACGGAGAACTGCCGGACGCCCGCCGCGAGGGCCCCGGCCACGTCCTCGTCGCGCTTGCCGGGGCCGGTGTAGAGCGCCCCGTCGGCCGGGAAGCCGGCCTGGAGGGCGGCGCGCAGTTCGCCGGGCGAGCTGACCTCGGCGTGGCAGCCGAGCGCCGCCAGCCGGCCGAGGACGGCGGGGTGCGGGTTGGCCTTGAGGGAGTAGAGCAGGGTGGCCGGGCCGGGCAGTGAGCCCACCAGTCGGCGGTGGGCGTCGCTCACGGCGGCCAGGTCGTAGAGGTAGGCCGGTGTCTCCCACCGGGTTTCCGGTAACGCCGTTCTCGTCGTCGTTTCCCCGACCTCGACGTCCATAGAACCGAGGGCTCCTCATGAGTCGTGCGGGCGCACCTTCTGACGGGCTTCAGGAGACCCCGCCGGGCCGGGGAGGACAAGGCCCCCTGGAGCCCGGTGGCTGCTTTCGGTCATGTCATGCCACTTCCGGGTGACGGGGTTCCGGTTTCCCGGGCCGGTCGGCGGACGCCGGGAGACGGCTGGTCAGGCGTCGGTCCGGCGGGTCGGCGGATCCGTCTCCCGGGGCGGCGCGCCGTGCGCGGGTGGGCTCAACTCAGGTTGGCTCATTACGAGTTGGGGTGATGGTGGTCCGTTGCTGTCCGTTGGGCGCGCCTCTAGAGTCTCGGCATCGGCCGTGGTCTGACGACGTTCGATACCCGCAGATTCTCGGTCACGCGAAACACGCCACCAGCAGCGGCTCACGGGACAGATCGGGGTACGCACATGCAGGAGCACATCGAGCAGGTCGGTACCAAACTCGTCTACTCCGACGACCGTGTCAGGGTGTGGGTCCTGGAGCTGGACCCGGGGGAGGAGACGATCATCCACCAGCACCCCTGCGACTACGTCTACGTCGCCACGGAGAGCGGCCGGGCGGAGACCGTGCACAAGGACGGCACCGGCTACGTCGGGGAGGACAAGCTCGGCGACGCCGTCTACCACGAGGCCGGACAGCCGCACCTGCTGCGGAACATCGGGGACAGCCACTACTCGAACATCATCGTCGAGTTGCTGGCCACCACCAGGTGAGGCTGCCCCATGTCGGCTGTCGCGGCGTACGAGGCGCTCGTCGAGGCGGGTGTGGAGATCGTCTACGCGGTGCCCGACTCGCTCCTGGCACCGCTGTGCCGGGAGGCGTCGGCACGGCGTGAGATCCGGTACGTGCAGGTCAACGACGAGGCCACGGCGGTCGGCCTGGCGGCCGGCGCCCGACTGGCCGGCGCCCGTTCGCTGGTCGTGATGGAGAACTCGGGGCTGCGCCGGGCCTGCGAGACCCTGGCCCGCCTGACCATGAGCCACCGGCTGCATACCGCGCTGCTGATGTCCCGGCGCGGGGCCTTCGGCGAACCGAACTGGTGGGGAATTCCGCACGAGGAGACGATGCACCGGCACACGGCGATGCTCTCCCTGGTGACCGCGGACGTCCATTCCTGCGCGGAGTTGGCGGAAAGCCTCCGCAAGGCCTACGCCACGCTCGACACCGGGCAGCGGAGCGTGGCACTCGTGGCGAACGCCGGGATGACGGCGGAACTGAGGGGTGCGCCATAGAAACCGCCGAATTCCTCGAAGCCCTGTACGCCAGGCTCCCCGCGGACTCGGTGTCGGTCGCGCCGCTCGGTCGGACGAGCGAGGTGATGTACGCGCTCCGTCCCGCCGACACCCTCTTCACCGACACCATGGGCGACGTCACCGCGATCTCCCTGGGAATGGCCATGGCGGCGGCCCCGCTGTCCGTGGTCGGCATCGACACCGACGGCGGTTTCCTGATGAACCTGTCCGTACTCACCGCACTGGGCGACCAGTTGCCGAGGCTCGGCAACTACACACTGGCCGTCATCGACAACCACCTGTACGAGTCCGGCGGCGGGCTGCCCAGTCGTGGGACGGCCCTGGACTGGAGCGCGCTCTTCGGCGCCGTCGGACTCAAGTCGGTCCTCGTCGAAGCGCCGCACCAGGTGCCGGAGGTGCTGCCGCTGTCCGGCACGGTGCTGATCGCCTCCGTGCACAACCCGGCACCCGCACCGGACGCGCTGAAGACGGTCGACGGCGTCGAGTCCTCGTACCAGGTGGAGCGGGTGCTGGCCGAACGCACCGGGCGAACGCCGAGGCGGCCCGCGCTCAAACCGTGACCCTACCCGTGGAGTTGGTGGATCATCCGGTGAAGTACCTCCTGCACAGCGACGACGCGGCCTGCTACGGCCTGGACCCCGCCGGCTCCCCGACCCGGGTCCTCGTCTGCTCGACCGCGGCCTCGCGCACCCTCCTCACCGACCCGGCCGTCTCGGGCCACCGGTACCGTTCGCTGCTCGGCACCGCGGTGTCGACCGCGCTCGACCTGGTGGCGGAGGCCGATCCGGCGGTGGCCGGAGCCCTGGCGACCGAGGCGACGACGGTCGTCACCATCCTGCGCGGGGGCCTCAGTTTCGGCGTCGACAGCGCGCTGTCGCACCGCTTCGGCTCCCCCGAGGCGGTGAGCTTCGTCGGCACCGACCGGGGGGCCGCCCACCCGCTCGACATCTCGTACGAGCGCTGGGAGTTCGCCGGGCGGCAGCTGCTGGTGCTCGGGGACATCATCGGCACCGGGGCGACGGTGGAGAAGGTGCTCCGGGCCGCCCGGCAGGCGGCGCACGGCCGCGGCGCGGAGATCGCCGGCTACCTGGTGCTGACCGTCGGATCCCGGCAGGGCGTGCGGCGCCTGCGGGACTACTTCGCCGAACTGGCCCACCGGGGCGAGCGGTTCAGCGCCGTCATCGTGGCCCTGGAGGCACTGTTCGAGCTGCCCGACCGCACCCGGCTCGGGCAGTCCTTCCCCCAACTGCCCTTCGACTTCCTGCGGTCCCCCCGCTGGTCGACCCCGGACTTCGAACTGCACCGGCTGGGCCGCCGGGACAGCCTCTTCGAGAAGTGCGCCGTCTACGACGGCGGCGTGCGCGCCTTCACGCCCGGCGAGCACCGGCGGTTCCGGGCGGACTGGTGGACGGAGGTGCGACGGCGGGGGAGCGCCGCCGGACTCTCGCTGGCCGACCTGGGCCGGAGCACCGCCGGACTCGACCGGTACGCCCGCCCCCTGGACGACTGGCTGGAGGGGATCGGCTGGGCGGCGCCGGAGAACGTCCGGCACCTCGGCGTCGACCACGCCGAACTCCACGCGCTGGGACGCCGGGCCCACGAGTACGCGGAGACGGCCTCCCTCGACGCCTACGCCGACGCACGCCTGGCACCCGGGGAGCCGCCGCGCTGAGCACCGCCGACGGTCTTCAACCTCCCACCCCACCAGAAGACTTCGCCGGAGCCCCGGCGAGGCCGGCGGCGGAGTCCGCCGGACGGACCGAGAACGGAGACCACATGACGATCGCCGAGTGGCTACGGGACAACGTCACCACGGACAAGCGGGCCCTGGACTGGTACACCGAGCCCGAGTGCGAGCCCCGCATCGTCCGCGCGTACCGGGAGCTGCTGAGCGGCTACGAGACCGACACCTCCAAGATCCTCAAGACGACCGTCCTGGTCGAGGGCGACCACCAGGGCGTCGTCCGGGTGCACGACATCAACTACTACTCGATCTGCGCCCACCACTTCCTGCCCTTCTACGGCAAGGTCGACATCACCTACGTCCCCGGGAACCGGATCCTGGGGCTCGGCAAGTTCCCGCGCCTGGTCCAGGCCTTCAGCAAGCGGTTCCAGATCCAGGAGCACCTGGTGAAGGACATCGCCGAGGAGATCATGGCCTCCGGCGGGGCCCGCGCCGTCCGCGTGGAGTCGAGCGGCCGGCACATGTGCATGTGCAGCCGCGGCCCGTCCGACCAGACCGTCATCACCGACACGACGTACGTGACCGGTGACGTCGAACTGCTGACGGCCTACGGCCCGCAGCACTGACGCGTCGTGTGATGGGAGGGTGCCGACTCCTCCTCCCCTCTCATCACACGACCGGCCGGTGCCGGCCCGCCCGTCAGCCCGTCCACTTCCCTGGAGAGCGAACCATGCGCAAGAACGGTGTCGCGCGCCGCGAGAGCACCGGGTCACCGTGGCCGGCCGTCGTGACCACCTGGCTCTCCGGGGTCTTCGCCGCCTTCGGGCTGGGCGCGCTCTCCCCGCTCGGGTCCGAGATCCGCGGGGACCTGCACCTCTCCCTCGGCCAGTTCGCCTGGGCGACCTCCAGCATCACCGCGGTGAGCGCCGTCCTCGGCGTCCCCGCCGGGTGGTGGATCAGCCGGCTCGACGCCCGGAAGGCGCTGGCCGGCGGGCTCCTCCTCACCACCCTGTCCGTGGCGGCGACGGCCTTCGCGGGCAGCTGGTCGCCGCTGCTGGCGGCGCGCACCGCGCAGGGCTTCGGCTACCTCCTGGTCTTCGTCGGCGGGCCGATCATGCTGACCCGGCTGGCCGAGGGGCGGGCGCAGGCCACGGCGCTGGCGCTGTGGGGCACCTGCGTCCCCACCGGACTCGCCCTGGCCACCGCCCTGGGGGGAGCGGTCAGCGGCGCGATCGGCTGGCGCGGCTGGATGGGCGCGACCGCGCTCCTCCCGCTCGTGCTGGCGGTCGCGGTCGGCGCCACCCGCCCCGCCGCCGCCCGCGCGCCGACGGCGGACCCGGCCGCCGGGGACACCGGAGCGCCGCCCCCGCGGACCGGCTGGATCCCCCCGGTGCTCTTCGCGCTGAGCTTCGCCTGCGTCTGCCTGGCCGGGGTCGCGATCGTCGTGCTGCTGCCCACGTTCCTGACGGAGGAACGCGGCGCGTCCACGGCCACCGCCGGCGTCGTCGCCGCCGTGGTCTCCCTCGGCAGCGTGCTCGGCAGCGCGCTCAGCGGGCTGCTGCTGCGCCGGGGCGTCGGGCTGCTCGCGATGACTCCGGTGCTGGCCCTGCTGCCCGTCTCGGCGCTCCTGGTCTTCGCGCTGCGCCTCCCCATGGTGGCCGTGATGGTCCTGGCCTGCGTCGGCCTGGTGGTCGACGGGGTGATGATCTCCGCGATGTTCGCCGCGGTGCCGCGGATCGCCGGCAGTCCCCGGCGCGCCGACGTCACCAACGGGCTGGTCGCCCAGCTCGGCAGCCTCGGCACGCTGGTCGGGCCGCCGGCCTTCAGCCTGGCCGTGGACGGTGCCGGATGGGCGGGCGCCGGGCTGGCCGCGCTGGCCTTCACGGTGGTCGGCGTCGCGCTGCTCCTGGTGGTCTCCCTGCCCGCGCCGCGCGGTCCCGCCCGACCCCGGTCACGCGGCGGGCAGGCGGAGGCGGCGGGGGACCGGGCGACGGTACCGTACGGAGGACCCGGCGGAAGGGATCTCACGTCATGACGTCCGGAACGCGTGCGGGCCGCGGGCCCCGCGTCGTCCTCTTCGACCTGGACGACACCCTGGTGGTGACCGCAGAGGTCAAGTGGGCCCACCACAAGGCGGTCGCCCGGCGGTTCTACGGGATCGACCTGACGGACGCCGAGCTGGCGCTGCACTGGGGCAAGCCCTTCGACGCGATGATCCGCGCCCTCTACCGCGACAGCGACACCCTGGAACGGATGCGCGAGGCGAACCTCTCGCTGGAGGAGGAGTTCCTCAAACGGCCCCTCCCCGGCGCTGTCGAAGTCGTCCACGAGCTCTGGCGCCGGAGCGTCGGCGTCGGCGTCGTCACGTCCACCAACCGCCTCTCGGCCCTCCGGGACGTCGAACGGATCGGCGTGCGGACGGACCGGCTCGTCCTGCTCCAGGGAGCGGACGACAGCCCCCACCACAAGCCGGACCCCCGGGTGTTCGACGCCGCGCTGGCGACGCTGAGCGGAAGGGGGGTCGGCGTGGACGACGTCTGGTACGTGGGCGACGCCCTCATCGACCTCGCGGCGGCCACCGGGGCCGGGCTGCGCTTCGTCGGCGTCGCCACCGGCTTCCACACGCGCGAGGACTTCGAACGGGCCGGTGCCGAGCACGTCCTCGACGACGTACGGCAGCTGCCCGACCTGCTGCCCTGACCGGGGCGGCGCACCCCGTCCACCGGCGTCCGTGGGCGTCCGTGGGCGTCCACCGGCGCGGAAGGCCAGGATGAACATCGAGACGCTACGCCCGGCCCCGGACACCTACGCGGAGTACTGCGTGCTCTGCCGGGGCGGCCCCGTCACCTGGACCACGGCCGGGGGCAGGCGGGAGGTCCGCTGCGGCGACTGCGGTGGGCGCAGCGCCCGGGCCATCGTCATCGACCCCGGCATCTCCTGGTGGTCCGCCGAGGACGGCGAGTACTGGCACGAGACCGCGGCGGTCTTCGTCCGCGATCCGGCGGACAGGTTCCTGCTCTTCCAACGCGTCGCGTTCCCCTACGCGTTGACGGTCCCGGCCGGCCATGTCGACCGGGACGAGGACCCGGCCGACGCCGCGGCCCGCGAACTGCGCGAGGAGGTCGGCCTGACCGCCGGCGGCCGGCTCCGGTTCGTCGCCACGTTCCCGATCCCGGGCGACTCCTGCCGACGCGGATCCGACGCCCACGTCTGGCACGTGTACCTGCTGACGGTGCCGGACGGGGGCCGCGTCACCGTCAACGAGGAGGGCGAGGCGCCCCGTTGGCTCACGCTGGACGAAGCGCTGGCGGCCGACCTGACCCACGCCGTGCGGCAGGTCGTCACCACCTGCACGGAGCAACTGCTGGACGGCTGAGGGCCGGTGGGGGCGGTATCCTCGGGGACCGGCCGGAGCAACCGGTCGGAGCAACAGGAGGACTGGTCCATGGCGGCGCTCATCGACAAGGTGGCGTGGATCCACCTGGAGAACGGCCTGGTGCTGAGCACGCGTTCCCACGGCAAGGACGCCTACTACCTGCCCGGGGGGAAGCGCGAGCCGGGGGAGAGCGACCTCGACACGCTGTGCCGGGAGATCGAGGAGGAGCTGTCCGTCGCCGTCGTACGGGACTCGGCCGCCCTGCTGGGCGTCTTCGAGGCCCAGGCCCACGGGCACGGCCAGGGCGTGGTCGTCCGCATGACCTGCTACACCGCCGCGTACGAGGGGGTGCTCGCGCCGGCCAGTGAGATCGCCGAGCTGGTGTGGCTCACCCACGCCGACCGGCACCGGACGTCCCCCGTGGACCGGATCATCTTCGACCGGCTGCGGGCCGACGGGCTGCTGCGCTGACCTACGTTCTTTCCAACGCGTCCTCCAGGAGGCCGAGTTGGTCGCCCAGCGCGTCCCCCAGCCCGTCCAGCGGGGCGAGCAGGGAACGGTCCCCCACCAGGCCCAGGTTCAACCGGCCGCCCGCCGAGCGGGCCGCGATGAACAGGCCGACCCCGTGGCAGACGCTGCCCAGCGGGTGGACCGTCGCCAACGGGCAGCCGGCGAAGTACATCCGCTGCGCGGAGCCGGGGATGTTCGACACCACGACGTTGTACGGGGGGCGGGTCGCGCCACCCAGGCCCAGCACGTTCTGCGCGACGAACGGCCAGGTGAACAGGGCCCCGTAGAGCCCGGTGGAGCCCTTCGGCAGCTCGCCCAGCTCCCGTTTGGCCAGCGCGCTGGACCGGGCCACGGCGCGCAGCCGCTCCAGCGGGTCGGCCACGTCGGTGCCGAGGCTCATGACCGTCATGGCGAAGGAGTTGGCGGTGGACGCGTCGCCCGCCTCCCTCGTCGAGACGGGGGTGCCAGCGGTCAGGGACCGCGCCGGAAGCGCCCCGGCCGCGGCCAGGCACTGCCGGAGGGCGCCCCCGCACACCGCCAGCAGGACGTCGTTGACGGTCGTTCCGGCGTCCTTCGCCACCGCCCGGAACCGGTCGAACTCGTAGCTGCGGGTGATCACTTGGCGCTGCCGCCCGACGGCGGCGTTCAGCGGGGAGCGCGGGACCAGGAACGGCACCGCGCGGGTGCGGTCGGCCCTGGCCCGCACGCCCCGAGCCATGGTCCTGGCGGCCCGGCCGAGGCCCAGCGCGGTGGCCGCGAGCCCGCGGGCCGTCGGTCCTTCCGCCCCGGTGCTGTGGTCGGCGGGGGCGGCGATGCTCCACAGCGGGCGCAGCCCCTCGTCCCGCGGATCGGTGCTCAGCATGCGCCGCAGGCGCTGTTGGACGCCGAGCCCGTCCGTGAGCGCGTGGTGCACCTTGACGTACAGGGCGAACCGGCCGTCCGCCAGGCCCTCGATCAGATGGCACTCCCACAGCGGCCGCGTGGTGTCGAGCGGCCGGGCGTGCAACCGGGAGACGAGGTCGGTCAGTTCGCGCTCGCCGCCGGGCGCGGGCAGCGCGGAGCGGCGCAGGTGGTACGACCGGTCGACGTCCTGCCCGGCGAGCTCCTCCCAGGTGCCGTCGAAGGCCCCCCAGCGTGCGTGGCGCGGCCGGAAGGTGAAGGGGGCCGCGACGGGCGCGGCGACGAGCCGCTCGAACAGGCGCTGTACGTACGGCCCGGGTTCGGCACCGGCGGGCGGCCCGAAGGTGGCCAGGAGCGCCACGTGCTGGGGAGTGGTGGCGGACTCCAAGGCGAGAAAGACCCGGTCGGGCATCCTGATCCTGGCCACAGCACCCCTCCTGTCCGCGTCCGGTCACCAGTCTGGTGGCGGCGGCACCGCCGGACAAGAGCGCACCGTCGGACAGGGACGCGCGGCCGAATCGGCACCTGTCCGCGGGCCGACGACCCGACGCTCCGGGAACGCACCAGTCTCCGCGCCCGGCCCCGCCGCTGTCAGTCCGTATGGTTCCGGATTCCGCGCCCCTCGGCGGGTGGCTACCGTCCGAACCGTCCGAACGACGGACATCCGGCGGTCGCGGACCGGCCGCCGACACGCGCCCTCAGGAGGTCACGGTGACCGCGAACCACCCCACCCGCAGGAGCATCCTCAAGTCCGCCGGCGGGCTCGGCGCCGCGCTGGCGCTCGGCGGCGCGAGCGTCCTCGCGACGGCCTCGACCGCCCACGCCGCCGACGACGGCTTCGGCCTGCACATCACCGACCGCGGTGAGGCCGACGCCCGGATGTGGTACTACCGCTTCCACACCGCCGAGATCGGCTGGGACCCGGCCGTCAACGTGCTGCTCCCCGACGACTACCACACCAGCGGGCGCACCTACCCCGTCCTCTACCTCCTGCACGGCGGCCTCCAGGACTTCATCGAGTTCGACCGCCAGGGCGTCCGCGACTGGACCATCGGCAAGCCCCTGATCGTGGTGATGCCCGACGGCGGGCAGGCCGGCTGGTACTCCAACCCGGTCAGCACCAACGTCGGCCCCCGCAACTGGGAGTCCTTCCACATCAACCAGCTGATCCCGTGGGTCGACGCCAACTTCCGCACCTTCGCCGAGCCCGAGGGCCGCGCCGTCTCCGGCTTCTCCATGGGCGGCTTCGGCGCCCTGAAGTACGCGGCCAAGTACTGGGGCCACTTCGCCTCGGTCAGCGCCCACTCCGGCCCGGCCAGCCTGCGCCGCGACAACGGCGCGGTCGTCCACTGGGCCAACGTCTCCGCCGCCGTCAAGGACCTGGCCGGCGGCACCATCTACGGCGCGCCGCTGTGGGACCAGGCCAGGGTGACCGCCGACAACCCGGTCGAGCGCCTGGAGAGCTACCGCAACAAGCGGATCTTCCTGGTCGCCGGCACCAGCCCCGACCCGACCAACCCCTTCGACACCTTCAACGAGACCGCGGTGCTGGCCGGGCAGCGGGAGTTCCGCGCCCTGCTCGACGGTGCCGGCATCCCGTACGAGGCCCACGAGGAGTCGGGCGGCCACTTCATCCGGCCCGACATGATGCGGCGCGACATCGACGGCATCATCGGCCGCCTCCGCAAGGCGTGAGGGGGCCGCACCGATGATCTCCCGCACCTCGCGGCGGGCCCTGGCCGTGGTGGCCCTGCTGCTGCCGGTCGCCGTCCCGGCCGCTCCCGCTGTCGCCGTTCCCGCCGCTACCGCTGCTCCCGCTGTTGCCGCCGGGTTCGCGGCGGCCTGCCCGACCGACGGCGCCATCACCCAGCACTACACCGCGGAGCACAACGGCATCGACATCGCCAACAACCGCGGCACCCCGATCTACGCGGTCGGCGACGGCAAGGTCGTCATCTCCGGCCCGGTGTCCGACTACGGCCAGTGGATCCGCATCCTGCACCCGGACGGGACCATCACCGAGTACGGGCACATGCAGCGGCGGGACGTGTTCGAGGGCGACGACGTGAGGGCCGGCCAGCAGATCGCGCTGATGGGCAGCGAGGGCAACTCCACGGGCCCGCACCTGCACCTGCGGGTCTGGGCCGACCCGAACGCGTCCCAGCGCACCGACCCGGAGCCGTACCTCACGGAGCGCGGCGTCACCGTGCCCTGCGTCCCCGGGAGCGGTCCCCGGCCCGCGCCGCTGGTGTATCCGGCCGAGTCCGGCCGGGTGGTGTCGGCCCGGTCCGCGGACGGGCGCCTGGAGGTCTTCGCCGCCGGGGCGAGCGGTGTCTCGCACGCCTGGCAGACCGTGGTCAACGGGGCCTGGTCGGAGTGGGAGAGCCTCGGCGGCCCGGGCGGCGCCGAACTCGCCATCGGTCCGAACGCGGACGGCCGGCTGGAGGTGTTCGCCCTCAACGGCACCACCCTCCAGCACCGTTACCAGCTCCAACCGTCCGGCGCCTGGTCCGGCTGGGAGGACTTCGGCGGCGGCGGCCACGACCTCGCCGTCGGCTCCAACCAGGACGGGCGGCTCGAAGTCTTCGCCTCGGGACCGGCCGCCGTCTTCCACCGCTACCAGACCGCGCCCAACGGCGGCTGGTCCGGTTGGGAGGGCACCGGCGGAGGCCCGGCCAACAGTGAGATCGAGCTCGGGAAGGCCCCCGACGGCCGCCTCGAAGTCTTCGCCCTCAACGGCGACACCTTCCAGCACCAGTGGCAGACGGACGTCAACGGCGGCTGGTCCGCCTGGGACGCGACCTTCGGCGGCGGGGGACACGACCTCACCGTCAGCCACAACCGGGACGGCCGCCTGGAGGTCTTCGCCTCGGGGCCGGTCGGCGTCTACCACAAGTACCAGACGAACCCCACCAGTTGGTCCGGTTGGGAAGCCACCGGCGGCCCCGCCGACTCCCGGCTCACCAGCGAACTGACCGCGGACGGCCGGGTCGAGGCCTTCGCCATCAACGGCAGCACCGCGCAGCACATCTGGCAGACCGGCCTCAACGCCCCGTACGGCCAGTGGGAGACCTTCGGCACCGGCGGCACCGAGATCGGCGCCGCCGCCAACGCCGACGGCCGGATCGAGGTGTTCGGCGCCAACACCGACGGCGTGCACCACCGTTGGCAGACCGGCTTCTCCACCTGGTCCGAGTGGGCCTGGCTGAACACCACTCCCGGGCCCGCCGCCAGTCGAGGAGCCACCCCGTGACCGGACCGCAGCACGCCCGCCGGGCGCCCCACCGCGCCCTGCTGTCCGCGATCGCCGCCCTGGGCGTCACGGCGGGCCTGACGGTCGCCGCGCCCTCTGCCCCGGCCGCCACCGGCAGCGACCTGTGCGCCGAGGTCGCCTACCAGGCGGGCTTCCGGGGCGAGGCCCTGGTGACCGCGATCGCCGTCGGCCTCGCCGAGTCCAGCTGCAACCCGCTGGCCTCCAACCGCCAGGGCAACCAGCCGGACTACTCCATCGACCGCGGCCTGTGGGAGATCAACGACCACTGGCACAAGGAGGTCTCCGACGCCTGCGCCTACGACGCCCAGTGCAACGCCGACGCGGCCTACCGGATCTCCAACGGCGGCCTCGACTGGCACCAGTGGTCGACCTACAGCGCGCGCGCCCACGTGCGGCACCTGGAGGAGGCCCAGGCCGCCGTCGACCGGCTCGGCCACCACGAGCCCGGCCCCGCACCGCTGGAGTACCCGGCGGAGTCCGGCCGGGTGGTCTCGGCCCGGTCCGCCGACGGACGCCTCGAAGTCTTCGCGGCCGGGAAGAACGGCGTCTCGCACGCCTGGCAGACCGCGATCAACGGCGGCTGGTCGGAGTGGGAGGACCTCGGCGGCCCGGGCGGCGCCGAACTCGCCATCGGCCTGAACGCGGACGGTCGGCTGGAGGTGTTCGCCCTCAACGGCACCACCCTCCAGCACCGTTACCAGCTCCAGCCGTCCGGCGCCTGGTCCGGGTGGGAGGACTTCGGCACCGGCGGCCACGACCTCGCCGTCGGCTCCAACCAGGACGGGCGGCTCGAAGTCTTCGCCTCGGGACCGGTCGGCGTCTTCCACCGGTACCAGACGGCGCCCAACAGCGGCTGGTCCGGCTGGGAGGGTACCGGCGGCGGCCCCGCCGACAGCGAGATCGAACTCGGCAAGGCCCCCGACGGGCGGCTGGAGGTCTTCGCCCTCAACGGCAGCGTCTTCCAGCACCAGTGGCAGACCGCCGTCAACGGCGGCTGGTCCGCCTGGGACTCCACCTTCGGCACCGGCGGCCACGACCTCACCGTCAGCCACAACCAGGACGGCCGGCTCGAGGTCTTCGCCTCCGGTCCGGCCGGCGTCTACCACAAGTACCAGACGGACCCGACCAGTTGGTCCGGCTGGGAGGCCACCGGCGGTCCCGCCGACGCGCAGCTGACCAGCGGGCGTTCGCCGGACGGCCGGGTGGAGGTGTTCGCCATCAACGGCAGTACGGCGCAGCACATCTGGCAGACCGGCCTGAACGCCCCGTACGGCCAGTGGGACGCCTTCGGCACCGGCGGCACCGAGATCGGCTCGGCGAACAACGCCGATGGCCGGATCGAGGTCTTCGGCGCCAACACCGACGGCGTGCACCACAAGTGGCAGACCGGCTTCTCCACCTGGTCCGAGTGGGCCTGGCTGAACACCACCCACGGACCCGCCGCCGGCTGACCACACCCGGACCCGCCGCCGGCTGACCACACCCGGACCCGCCGCCGACTGGCCACACCCGGACCCCCCGCCGGCTGACGACGCCGGAAGCCCCGCCGGAAACCCTCTGGAGCGCAGTGATGCACCCGATCAGCAGGCGCGGCCTGCTGCGGGCGGCCGGAGCGGGAGCCCTCGTGCTCCCGCTCGCGGGCCGTACCGCCCCGGCGGCCTACGCCGTCCCGACCGGCGCCTCCGTCGGCGCCGCCTGGGTCGGCGCCGGCCCGTTCGACCACGTCTACGACCCGTCCACCGCGCGCCGCCGCTACCTCAACGACCACACCCTGGTCCAGGCCGACGGGCGCTGGCACCTGTTCAGCATCGTCGGCGACAGCGCGCCGCCCGGGCAGGCGCCCGACAGCGCGGCCGAGGTCTCGCTCGCGCACGCCTCGGCGCCCTCCCCGTCCGGGCCGTGGCGGAGCCACCCGGACGCGCTGACCGTCGACGCCTCGTACTTCGGCGAGGAGCACCTGTGGGCCCCGCACGTCGTCGAGTCGGGCGGCGTGCACTGGATGTTCTACGCGGCGGGCGGACGCGCCGGGGCGGCGGTCAACGCCGCCACCTCCACCGACCTGTCCACCTGGACGAGGCTGCCGTCCGGTCCGCTGTTCCGCGGGACCGCCGCGCGCGACCCGATGGTGCTGCGGATCGGCGCCGAGTGGGTGATGTACTACACCGAGCTGTCCGGCCCCGGCGGCCGCCACCAGGTCTGCTACCGGCGCTCCGCCGACCTGCTGACCTGGGGCGAGCCCGGCGTGGCCTTCGCCGACTCGGCCACCGCCGCGGACGGCGTCTCGGTCACCGAGTCGCCCTTCGTGGTGGCCCGGGACGGCTGGTACTACCTGTTCATCGGACCGCGGAACGGCTATGAGGGCACCGACGTCCTCGCCTCCCAGGACCCGTTCCGCTTCTCCCTCGACGGCTACGCCGGCCATGTGCCCGGCCACGCGGTGGAGGTGGTCACCGACGGGCGGCAGTGGTGGGCCAGCACCGCCGGCTGGTTCCGGCGCGGCCTCTACCTGGCCCCGCTGGACTGGCGGTCCACCCCGCCGCCCTGGCAGAGCCCGGACAACCCCGTCGCCGCCCCGGACGTCCACGGCCGGCTGACCGTGTTCGCCCTCGACGCCGCCGACCGGTCGGTGCTGCGCCGGGTCCAGACCGGCCCGGACACCGACACCTGGTCGGACTGGGAGGTGTTCGGGACACCCGCCGGCGCGGTGCCCGTCCTGGGCCGCAACGCCGACGGCCGGCTGGAGGTGTTCTCGCTCGCCCCCGACGGCGCCGCCCTGCACCACCGCGTCCAGCGGAGCGACGGCGGCTGGTCGGACTGGGAGGCCTTCGGCGGCCCGGCCGGCGCCGCCCCCGCCGTCGCCCGGAACGCCGACGACCGGCTGGAGGTCTTCGCGCTCGCCCCCGGCGGCGCCCTGATCGCCCGCCGCCGCCAGTCCTCGCCCGGCTCGACCGGCTGGGACGACTGGGACCCGGGCTTCGGCGGCCCGGCGGGCGCGCCGCCGGCCGTCGCCGCCAACGCCGACGGCCGGCTGGAGGTGTTCGCGCTCGCGCCCGGCGGCGCCGCGCTGCTGCACCGCTGGCAGACCTCGCCCGGCGGCACCTGGTCCGCCTGGGAGCCCTTCGGGACGCCCGCCGGGGCCGCGCCCAGGGTGGCCCGCGACGGCACCGGGCGGCTGAACGTCACCGCGATCGCCCCGTCCGGCACGGCCGCCTTCCACCGCCGCCAGTCGGTGCCCAGCGGGGGCTGGGACGCCTGGCAGCCGCTGCTCGGCTGGTCCACCGCCGCGCCGCCGGTGATCGCCGGCTCGGACGGCCGACTGGAGGCCTTCACCCTCTCCCCGGGCGGCGAACGCCTCGCCCACCGCTGGCAGTCGGCGCCCGCCGGAGCCTGGGCACCGACGGACGTGCTCGGCGAGGACTTCGGCGAGCCCGGCCTGGTGCTCGCGGCGCCGCCCTCGGCCGCGGCCGACTCCACCGGGCGGCTGCACGTCTTCGCGGTGGCCGAGGACGGCCGGGTGCGCACCCGCGTCCAGGACCGGCCCGGTGGCGGCTGGCGGCCGTGGGCCGCCTTCGGCGACCGGCTGGTGGCGCCGCTGCGGTCGGGGGCGCCGATGGGTGCGGTGGCACCCGTGCGTTCGGGGGCGCCGATGCGCTGACCGAACGCCTGTACCCTCCGCTCCCGCTTTGTCAAGTAGCCTGCGGCATCCGGTTTATTGTCGTACGCGAAGAGGTACCGTTCGTCCGTCCGGCAAGAGCCGGCGCGCGAAACGGGGGAGCGGTGCGCGGGACGGAGGAGCGGTGAGCGGGATTGTCGTCCACCTGCCGGAGGGGAACGGCGACGACACGGTGACCTTACGGCTCGGTCCGGGAGAACGGGCCCGCTTCGGCCGGGGCTCCGCCCGCATCCCCGTGGAGCTGCGCCTCGGCGACGAGACGGTCTCCCGACTGGCCGGTGAGATCCACGCGACCGACGACCACTGGCAGTTGAGCAACCTCAGCAACACCCACGCCTACCTGGTGGAGAACCCGGAGGGCGCCGGCGAGTACCTGCGGGTGCCGCCACGGCGGATCGGCGCGCCGATCCCCTTCGAGTTCTCCCGGGTGGTGCTGCCCTCCCGGCGGGAAACCCCGCTCTCCTTCCAGGTGTTCGCGCCCGACCACGTCTACCTGGACCCGGACGCCCACGGCG
Organism: Kitasatospora sp. NPDC056273; assembly: GCF_042268845.1. Taxonomy (NCBI): domain Bacteria; kingdom Bacillati; phylum Actinomycetota; class Actinomycetes; order Kitasatosporales; family Streptomycetaceae; genus Kitasatospora; species Kitasatospora sp. NPDC056273. The sequence continues at coordinate 40,293 of NZ_JBHJSJ010000055.1, forward strand.
GCTCCCGGGAGAGCCGCACCATGACGGCGTACTCGCTGGACGAGACCGCCACCTACTTCCTGGTCCTGGTCGCACTCTGCGAACCGTGGCTGCGCGACCGCTCCCCGGCCGCCGTCCCCACCACCCCGCAGGTGGTCGCCCGGCTGCACGGCCACCCCGCCTGCGCCCGGCTCACCGCCCGCGCCGTCAGCTCGCACCTCGACTACCTCGCCGACGAGAAGCTCCGCATCGACCTGCCCGACGGCGACCGCGCGGACCGCCGCAGCGGCAAACGCGAGGCCGTGGTGGGGATCGCGCTGAAGTTCGGCATCGTCCGCGAGGAGCACCTCGCGCTCCTGCCGGCCCCCGAACCCGCCCGCACCGGACGGTAGGGAGGGGCGGAGATGCCGCAAGACCCGGCCTTTCCCGGGGAGGCCGTCCCCAGGGAGGGCGTCCCCAGCGAGGGCGTCCCCGAGCAGGACTTCCCCGGGGACGGCGAGGAACTGCTGCCGGCCGGCCACCGGGTCGGCGAGTGGACCGTCACCGGGCTGCTCGGCGAGGGCGGCTGGGCGACGGTCTACGCCGCCCGCCGGGCCGACGGCGGGGCCGGCCGCGCGGACGACGCGGACGGCACGGTCGCCCTCAAGGTGCTGCCGACCGCCGGACTCGCCCCCCGCCAGGCCCGCCAGGTCGCCGAAGCCGCCCGCCGCGAAACCGAGTTGGGCCGCACTGCCCCGCACCCCCGACTGGTCCGGCTGCTCGACACCCTCGTCCTGGCCGCCCCCGACCAGCCCACCCTCGACGGCGCGATCGTCCTCGTCATGGAACGCGCCCGCTGCACCCTGCGCGACCTGCTCGCCCTCGGCGTCGACGAGGCCGAGGGCGCCCGGATCGTCACCGGCATCTGCGAAGGCCTGGCCCACCTGCACCGCTCCGGCTGGGTCCACACCGACCTCAAACCGGAGAACGTCCTCATCGGCGCCGACGGCGAGGTCCGCCTCTCCGACTTCGGCCTCGCCATCGAACTCACCGGCACCCACGGCCACTGCTCCCCGATGGGCACCCCCGACTACCTCCCGCCGGAACGCTGGACGGAACCGCTCGGCGAACACGGCGTCAAAGTCCGTACCACAGCGGACATCTGGGCGCTCGGCATCGTCATCCACGAGGTCTTCGCCGACGGCGGCCGCCCCTTCCCCGGCGTCACCCCCACCGCCCGCAGCGCCGCCGCCCAACAGTACGCGGAAGGCCGCGCCGCCCTGCGACTGGCCGCCGCCGTCCCCCCGTTCTGGCGCGCCCTCGCCGCCGACTGCCTCGCCCCCACCCACGCCGCCCGCGCCCCGCACACGGCGGAGAGCCTGCTCGCGCGCATCCGCGCCGACCGGGGCCCGCGCCGCCCGCGCCGTCCGAGCACCGCTTTGCTGGCCCTGGCCTCCTGCGCCACGGCCGCCGTCACCGCCACCGCCCTCTGGCCACACCCGGAACCGCCGCCCGGACAGCCCGCCCACGTCCGCGTCTTCAACGCCGAACGCGGCTGCCAGGACCGCACCGACCGCGACCCCCAGTGCAGCCTCGGCCTCGCCGTCGACCCCCTGCGCCCCTACACCGCCGACAACGTCGGCCCCGTCCGCGTCTGGCACAACGACACCCTCGACGCCGACTGCCAACTCCCCACCGGCCTCCCCGTCATCAACGAGGAAGACCTCACCTCCACCCTCTGGTACCGCATCCGCCTCCCAGGCCACACCCCCGCCTGGCTCCCCGCCGTCCGCACCCGCGACCGCCCCGCCCTGCTCCGCTGCCCATAACCGCCCTACGCGCCATCGGTCTTCCCGACCCCGGCCGCGAGGTCGCCACCGTCCTACGGCCGCACCGCCGCCGACCAGGCCCGTCGCGACCGCGCCCGTCCCGTCCGCGCAGTGGGTGTGCGGACGGAACGGGCGGGAAATGCCCTGGCAGCGGGCTACCGGGTGATCAGGACGTACCCGTCACCGCCGGTGCTCACAGCGGTGTTCCTGGCGCTGCCGCCACCGGTACCCGACTGGTCGTCCGGGCCGGGCGGTGGTGCGCCGCCGTTCCCGCCCCTGCCCCGCCGCTGCTGCCGCCGGTGCCGCCGCCACCGCCCCGGCCCGCGCCGCCGCTCACGCCTCCGTCCCCGCCCCGGAGGATCCGGTGATCGCAGAACCGTTGTGAACGCGGACGAAGGTGTCCCCGCCATTGCGGGGCCTCGCGCCGACGGACCCCGCCGTCCCCGCAGCACCGGGTTCGGCCGGGCGCAGAGTGGCGCCCGCCGCACCGCCCCCACCACCTGCACCGCCATCGCCACTCCGACCTTCGGGGACGCCGCCCCGGCCGACGATGACCACGAGGCGCATGCCCGGGGTCACCGGCACGGCGGTGCAGGCCAGGGCCGCTCCGCCGCCCCCGCCGCCGCCACCGGCCCCTCCGGCGCTGCCGCCGCCCGTGGCGCTGCCGAGGAAGGTCCAGTTACCGCTTCCTCCGCCGCCCTCACCCCCACCTCCGCCACCGGGCGCGCCCCCGCCCCCCGGGCCGAGCGCGTACAGGTTCAGCGAGGTGACGCCCTCGGGCACCTTGAAGAGGTAGATGTCGGCCTTGCCGTACGCCTGCTGGCCGTGGGGCTGGTCGGCCAGGGTCGGGGAGCGGGCCGTCCTCGGGACGGCGGGGTGGGCGGGAGCCGCCGCCGCGAGCAGACAGCACAACGCCACAGGCACCCCGAGCAGCACGCCCGGCCGCCCGAGCGGAAGCACCCGGCGCGCACGGTGCGCACGGGAGCGCCGCACCGGAGGCACGACGGACGACGACGAAGCGGACCCACGGACGGGCCCGCACGATCCACGGAGTCTCATGGTCCCCTTGTGGCCGGACCTCCGGGGCCGGGACCCGCCGATCGCCTCTGGCGGTACATCAGAGGAGGCAGAGCGCGGGCGTGCGAACGAGGCCGCACGCCCGGGGCTTCCCAGGGGGACATCCAGTATGTCGCCCCGGCAGGGGAGTTGCATCCTCCGGAGCCGCCGGCGCACACTCCCGTGTAACCCGTCGGTGGGCGGGCTGGAGGCCACTCTGTACCCTGGCAGCCCGCTACGGCGTTGCAACCGGCTCTACGGAACGCCCGGCATCCAGTTCCGGGCGCACGGGCCGATCGTGCCCGCGGTCAAGAGGCACGCCTGCCGGGACGGCGGCGCTGCCCGGGCCGGCGCAGCCGGGCACTGTTCCGGCCACCCCCCTTCGGACGCGGCTTCGGGGCACGGTCGAACCGAGTCCTCGACCGCTTCAACTCGGCCACCCGACGCGACGATCGCCGGGTACGGCGCGGGCGCCGTACGGATGGCTCCACCGCTGTGCCGGGCGGCAGATCCGCCCGCCGCCTGGCGCGGCCCTTGATGAACTGAAGGGACCACTCCAACACGATGCTCAGGACTACTCCCACGACCTTGACCGCAGCTTCGTCCTGCCACAGCAATTCCATGAACCGCACTTCCATCCTCCAGTGAATCGACATGCTGGAGGGGTGTAGATCACGCGGCCGGGCCGACACCCAGCCCGTGGGCGCCCACCCCGGAACGACCGGCCGCGTCGGCCCTCCCGGGAGCCCGGGGAACCAGAGGTACCCGGAGCCGGGCGACTCCACAGGCGATGGCCAGCGGCTCCGGCACACCTTCGGTACCCGACCTCAGGACGCACGCGGCTGGCGGAGGATCTATTCGGGCTTCCAGCCGCCGCCGCCGGCGGGCGCACAGCGGGGTGAGGGGATGCGGTCCCTGAACGCGCCGCTCGCGATGCCAATCCGGACGCATCGCTGCGGATGGCGCTACGCGGGCAACCGCAGCGCCCGGCACGACGGCGGCCAGCAGCGCGTCGACGAGCACGAGAACGGATTCCGAGACGTTCACCTGGTCATCCCCCCACGGGACAGAGGCCTTGGCGACAAGCCGCGCATAGTGCTGGGGTCTTCGCGCTCAGGGCAGCACCAGTATTGGTTGGTCCTTCATGGATCAGCCCAAGGCTTGCTGGCCGCTGGGCTTGGCTGCTGCATCCGACAGTTGATAAAGCCGCAGGTGAGAGGCTAAGTGTCGGATGATGAGTGTGGTTTGGGAGCAGTCCGGCCCGGGGCTGATGTCACCCGATCGTGGGACGCCCGTCTTGATTGGTGGGCCCTCGCGATGCCGGTGAGCTCATCAGCGAACTAGATGACTCGCTCCGATGAATCAACCTGCGAGCAAGTTCGGGAGCAGTGGCACCGGGAGCGGACTGGCACCGCGCATGGGTGATTACGTCGACCCTGAGCGTTGGTCGCGGAGCTGTCGAGACTGGTTCGGATGAGCGTGTTGGCCAGCGGCGGTGTCCGCCCGAGGACTTCACCGCCGCCAGCCTCTCGGCCAACTCTATGGCGCGCTCATTGCAAGCCCTCTAGGGCTGATGAGAACGAACCTGACCGGCGCCACGACGGCACCGTACGAGTGTCGGCCCGCCAAGGCTAGCGGCCTTCGTCGGAGCTCAGCAACGATCACCGCCCCTATCGGGAGAGCCTCGTGAGCCCGTTCGCCCCGTTGCGTGCCCTCCAGGGCTGATCACTACATGAAGCTCGGCGCCGACCGCATTACCCACACCGTGTTGCGAGCCCTCCAGGGCTGGTTATGACGCCCAGCCTCTGTCCCGGGGCCTCGCCTCCTTGATCCCGTTGCAAGCCCTCCAGGGCTGATTACGACGCGGGAGACCCGGGCGTGGAGCATGGCCGCCTACAAGTTGCAAGCCCTCCAGGGCTGATTACGACGGGACAGCTGGCCGCCCCAGGCGGAGGCCTTGTAGCGTTGCAAGCCCTCCAGGGCTGATTACGACCGGGGGTGAGGCGGGTCGTCCAGTCGTAGCCGGCGGGTTGCAAGCCCTCCAGGGCTGATTACGACTTCTTGCTGATCTTCTTGGCCATCAGGACCTCCGGCGTTGCAAGCCCTCCAGGGCTGATTACGACCACCCCGGACGGCCTCAAGGCGGACCCCACCACGGCGTTGCAAGCCCTCCAGGGCTGATTACGACGGGACGCGGCCGCCGTATTCACCGCGGCGGACCTGAGTTGCAAGCCCTCCAGGGCTGATTACGACCCGAGGGTAAAGCACCAGGCCCAGCGACGTGCGCGGTTGGCGTGCGGCGAAGCCGTTGCGGCGACTCGGCGGTAGTGCATCGTGGCAGGTCAGGGCGTTTTGGGGCTGGTGCCTCTGCGGGTGGACGCTATTCCCGTCGCGGGGCTGGTGGCGGTGACGCCGGGGCCTCTAGCACATATGGCTGGCTATTGCTCCAAATCGTGAGGAATGCGGTGTCGATCGTTCACGCCCGACTACCTTGCGGCGTGTTCGGGTTGCGGCACGCGGGTCGGGAGAGTCTGGTGCGGGTGAGGGTCGATGTGACGCCGGATGCGTCGAGTGTGCGGTGGGAGGACGTGCACGGGGCGGCGCGGGGTGTGGTGTACGGGTTGCTCGGTGGGCAGGACGAGGCCCTGGCACAGGCCCTGCACGACGGCGGGTGGCGGGGGAAGCCGTTGAAGCCGGTGGGGGTGGCCGGGCCGCTGTTTCTGGGGGCGCCGCGGAAGAGGGGCGTGTACTCCACGTCGCGGGACGGTTCGGTGTGGTTCGGGTCGCCGGTGCCGGAGATCGCGTCCGTGCTGGTGCGCGCTTTGGCCGGGGCCGATGAACTGGTGTGGGGCGCAACGCGGTTGCGGGTGCGCGGGGTCGCGGTGGACATGGATGCGGTGCTGCCGCCGGGGGAGGGGCCGGCGGAGTTGGAGACGATGACGCCGGTCGTGCTCAAGCACGAGAGCTGGAACCTGCTCCCGGGCGACGAGCACTACCTGGACCGCCTCCAGCACAACCTGGCGCACAAGGCGGACGTGTTGGGCCTGCCGGCCCCGCACGGTCTGCGGGTGCTGGAAGCTGGCCCCCGGCGGCGGTTCACGGTGCGTGGGGCGCCGCGGATCGGGGCGCGGGTGCGGGTGGCGATGGAGGCTGACGGCCGGTTCGTGAACGCGATCCGTTCCTGGGGGCTGGGCTTGGACACGATCCAGGGCTTCGGGTGGGTACGGTGACGGCCCTCGTCGCGTCCGGTCATCCCTTGCAGCGGGCGGGTGCCTGGGCCGTGGCCGTCATCGCCGAGCGCGACGTCCCGGGCCGGGTGAGCGCCGCAGACCTCGACGCCATGGCGTCCACCCTGGTGGCGGACGTGCTGGCGGCCGCGACGGCACCCAAGGACAGCGGCGGCCGCTACGACTGGTGGAAGGTCCTGTTCGCGCTGTACCCGAACTCGAAGGCCACACACGGCAAGCGGCCCTCCGACCCGAACGTGCTGAGGCCGGACATCGAAAGGCTCTTCGCCCCGGACGCCCCGCAGTCCGGGCCGGTGCGGCCGTGCACGTTCTGCGGCGCCGGTACGGCGGTGGTCTGGGCGAAGTCGAATCTCCCCCTGTTCGACACCAGCAAGGCCCTGAACACCCTGCCGCCCGGCGTCCCCGGCTGGCCGGTCTGCCGGGGGTGCCGGATCACGATGTGGGCGCTGCCCTACGGCGCCTGGGTGACGGCCGGCTCGGCCACCGTCCTGTCCTGCCAGGAACCGGGCGCCGAGCGGGAGTTCGCCCGCCGTAACGTACGGCGTGCCCGTCGCGTCATGCAGGCCGGTTTCGCCGGGATGCCCGCCGGGGCCAGGCCCGAGCTCGTCGTCCTCGCCGGGCTGCGGGACGCCACCGACGGCCTGTGCGCGACCACCTTGTGGAGCTTCAAGAACGACAACCAGGAGCCCTGGCTGCGCGTCACCCGCACCCGGCGCGCTGTCCCGGCCTTCCTCGCCACCGTCGACGGCAACGCGCCGCTGCGTCGTGGCTGGCACCTGCTGCGTCGTGTCCTGGCCTGGCCGGACGCCGGGAGGAGCGGCGCGAGTGAGGCGGCGCGGCTGCTGTTCGAGGCGGAGGACGGGCGGAGTCGCCCGCTGCTCGGGCAGGTGCACCGCCTCCTCGCGGATCCCGACGGCGCGTGGAGCGTCGACGACCGCGAGGCCCTGGTCCGGCTTGCCTTCACCTACGCCGAGGAGGTCTTCGGAATGGAAACGGATCTTGAACCGGTGGCGACGCTGATCGCCGACTGGATCGCCCAGGACGGCTCGCGCGGGCGCCTGGCCGAGTACCGCAGGGCCGCGCTCAACGACTACCAGCTCGGCGCGCTCATGGTGAAGGCCTACACGCGTCTGCAACTGGACGGAAACAAGACGCCGTTGGCGGGCCCCGAGCTGTGGAAGCCGCTGATCGGGCGCCGGCCGCGCGCCTGGGAGCAGCGGATGCTCCTGTTCGCGCTGGTGTCGGTGATGCTCCAGCGCCGAGGGGTCGCGATCAGCGGCAAGGAGCCCGACCCGCAGCAGGAACGCGAGATCGAGGAGCTGGCGGAGCAACCGGCGTTCGGCGTGGACGCCGAGGACGAGTACGACGCATACGAGATGGAGCGGGCGTAAATGGCTTACCTGGCAGGGATGATGGTGCTCTCCGTGCAGGCCGGGGCACCCAACAACGGGCGGAGCGAGGAGACGGTGTCCCGCGTCAAGTTCGCGCGGGTCAGGGGCCGCAAGTACCCGTACGTGTCCGCGCAGGCGGCGCGTCGCTGGATCCGGGAGACCATGGTCGAGCGCGGCTCGGTACCGTCCCCCGTCACCCGGGTCGGCAAGGCGCAGGGTAAGGCGCAGAAGGCCAACACCCAGGCGGATCCCGTTCGTTACCCGGACGACGACCTGTTCGGCTACATGCGGGCGGGTGCGAGGAAGGACGACGCGGCGACCACCCTGCGCGACAGCCCGTTCATGCTCGGCACCCTGATGTCCGTCGAACCCGCCTACCCGACCGAGGACTTCGGCGTCATGTCCCGGGGGGTGACCGAACCCGTGCTGCACGGACACGAGTTCTACACCGCCGACCTCGCCGCGCCCTTCCTGCTCGACCTCCCGAGGATCGGCACGTTCACCCTGCCCGGCGCGGACGGGGTGGGCCGGCCCAACTACCTCACCCAGGAGCAGGCGCTCCAGGTGGCGGAGGCCGCCGCGCTCGGCGCGACCACCGGATCGTTCCGCGACCAGCCGGCTGTCCGGCTGCCGTTGGAGGAGCGGCGCCGCCGGGCCGCGCTGCTGCCCGAGGCGATCGCGCACCTGAGCGGCGGGGCGAAGCAGGCCCTGCACTACGGCGACCGGGTGCCCGCGCTGATCGTCCTGGTCCCCTTCAAGGGCGGCATCAACCCGCTGGGCCACGTGATCGACAGCGACCCCGACACGGGGGTGCGGGTGCGCGGGGACGTCCTGGTCCAGGAGCTCGAAGCGTGGGCGGGGGAGTGGGAGGGGCCGGTACGGATCGGTTGGCGGCCCGGCTTCCGCGACCAGGCGCGCGAGGACTTCGAGAAGCAGTGCGAGCGGCAGCTGGCCGAGGGCACCATCGTCGTCGACCACCCCCGGACTGTTCTGCTCAAGCTGGCGGAGGAACTGCGCGCGGGCGAGCTGGACGGCTGGTTCGACGACCCGGAGCCGCGATGACCCCGGCGCCACCGGGCGGGCCGGTACGGGCCCTGCGTGCGACGTTCCACGCGCCCGTGGCCTCCTTCCGGGACCCGCTGTTCCCCGGTGTCACCCGCGTTCTCCCGGTGCCGCCGCCGTCCACCGTCCGCGGGCTGCTGGCGGCCGCCACCGGCGCGTACGCCGAACCCTTCGTCCTCGGCATGGCGGCCTGGTCGGAAGGCCACGGTACCGACACCGAGACCTACCACCCGATCGCCGCCGACGGCAGCAACCCGTCCGCCGGCGGCCGCATCCGGGCCGGAAAGGGCGGTACGACGGCCAAGGACCGGCCCTTCCTCGCCGACGTCCACCTGACCCTGTGGCTGCCCGAACCGGGAGCGGACGGCGACCGGTTCGCCCGGGCGCTGCGTCGGCCTCGTCACGCCCTGCGCCTGGGCCGCTCCCAGGACCTCGTCCACCTCACCGGACTGGCTCACGTCGTCCTCGAACCCGCCGAGCGGGCGGTCGTCGGCCACGCCCTCGCCCCCGCCGACGGCCACGACGTGCCCTCCGCCCACGAGCACCGCCTCGCCGATACCGTCTCCGCCGACCGCCTCACCACCCGCTGGTCGCCGTACCTATGGTGCGACGAACCCGCCGGGGCGGCACCGGTCCGCGGCGCCTACCGAGAAGCACCCACCAGTAACGAGGACACCCAAGCCGTATGGCTGCTGACCCCCTGACCCCACCCCTGGCCCCACCCTTGATCCCACCCCTGACCCCACCACGAAGGCGCGCCCTCACCGACCTGCGGGCCAAGTCGCTGCCCCGGGAAGACCCCGAACGCCTCACCACCCACCTGCGCACCGTCCACGACGCGGTCGCCCAGCTGGAGGCGCGCATCGGGGCCGCCGGCGTCATCGCCACCGAACCGCAGTTCTGGAGCCTTGTACGCGTCGCGGCGCTGCTGCACGACGCGGGCAAGATCGCCGAACTGTTCCAACGGCAGGTCGAACCCGGCGGCAAACCCTGGGGCGAGCGCCACGAGGTCCTCTCCCTCGCCTACGTCGACCTGCTGGCCCTGGCAGCGGGGTGGGGCGGCGAGGAGCGCCTGCTGATCGCCACGCTCGTCGCCGGCCACCACCGGCCGCTCCACGCGGCGTCCTCCCTCGGCGGCGGCAAGCCCGCCCTGTCCCGCCTCTACAACGAACGGACCCGCTGGGACGAGGCCTTCGGCCACGTGCCCGGCCCGGACGGCCCACGGCCGCAGGTCCCGCGCGGCCTGCACCAGGAACTCCTGGCCTGGCTGGCCGGCTCCCTCGGCACCGAACCCGCACCACCGGGGCCGAACGACCCGGTGCTCGCCGACCGGGCCCGCCTGCTCCTCCAGGACGTCCTCACCGCCTGGAGGCTCCCGGTGAAGGCCCACCAGGGCCTGCTCGCCGTCCTGGCCCAGGGCGCCCTCACCCTGGCCGACCACGCCGGCTCCGCCCACGTGGACCTCCAGACCCACATGCCGCTGCCCACCGACTACCTCGCGCGGCTCCCGTACCCGCCGCACCGGCACCAGCACGACGCCGGTACGACCGTGGGCCACCTCGTCCTCATCGCCCCCACGGGCAGCGGCAAGACCGAAGCCGGACTCTCCTGGGCTGCCCGGCAGTTGGCGACGATGGCGGGCATGCCCAGGGTCGTGTGGACCCTGCCCTACCGCGCCTCCCTCAACGCCGCCCGACGTCGCTTCCAGCACACCCTCCACCCGGCCGCGGGGGAGAAGCAGCCCGACATCGGCCTCCTCCACGGCGCCCTCGCCCGTACCCTCCTCACGGAGGCGTCGGAGGACGACTGCTGTAGCGGCCCCACCAAGGACGACGCCCGCAAAGCCCGCGCCCGTGCCAACGCCATGCGCTTGTTCACCCAACGCCTGCGCGTCGCCACGCCCCACCAACTCCTCGCCGCCGCCATCGCCGGGCCCACCCATTCCTCCGTCCTCCTCGAACAGGCCAACTCCCTGTTCGTCCTGGACGAACTCCACGCCTACGACCCCGAGACCTTCGGCCGGCTCTGCGCCGCGATGCGGCTGTGGGAACAACTCGGCAGCAGGATCGCCGTGCTGTCCGCGACTCTCGCCCCGCCGCTGCTGACCATCGTCGACGAGAGCCTGCGCCAGCCCGTCACCTGCCACCGGGCCGAGCCCGGGACGGCGCCGGTGCGGCACCGACTGGTCGTCGACGAGCTCGCGCTGACGGACCCGGAGAGCATCGCGCGGCTGGAAGGGTGGATCGACGAGGGGCACAGCGTGCTGGCGGTCGTCAACAGGGTTGCCGCGGCGCAGGCCCTCTTCGCCGCCCTCGCCGACCACGCCCGGGAGCAGCGCCCCGACGACCCGGACGCCGCGCTGCTCCTCCACTCGCGCTTCAAGAACAAGGACCGCGACGAGATCGAACGCCGACTCCTGAAACGCCACCGCGAGCGCCGGTCCGACGACGCGCCGCGTCGAGGCGGTCTGGTCGTGGCCACGCAGACGGTGGAGGTCTCGCTGCAACTCGACTTCGACCGGGGCGCGGTGGAGAACGCCCCTATCGAGGCCGTCGCCCAGCGCGCCGGACGCGTCAACCGCCGAGGCCTCCACCCGGACGGGGCGGTCGAGTTCCGGGTCCACCGGACGGACGGCCACCGCCCGTACGACCAGGGCGCGGTGGAGGCCGCCTGGTCGGCGCTCACCACCCTGGCGGGGGAAGGCGCCACCGACCTCAGCGAACAGGACATCGACCGCCTCCTCGCCCTCGCCTACGACACCGACTGGGGCCACAAGTGGGCTGAGAGGGCTCGGGAGGCCCGCGACGGGTTCACCGCCGAGTTCCTCACCTTCGCCGACCCCTTCCACGACCGCACCGAGTACGCGAAGTCCCTCGGCGAACGCTTCGACACCGTGGAGGTGCTCCTGGAGGAGGACACCGCGGAGTACCGCCGACTCGCGGTCGGCAGGAAGGCGGACCCGCTCCTCGCCGCCGGACTGCTCATCCCGCTGGGCTACGGGCAGTTGAAGATCTACAGCCACGCGTTCGACCGGTCGCTAGGCGTCCATCTCGTCAAGGGCGAGTACGACCCCGTCCTGGGCCTCCGCCCGCCCGCCGAAACGGAGACGATCCTGTGAAACCCATCCCTGCGAGTCCACTCGGCGACGACCAGGGCCTCGGCGGCGTCCACATCAAGTACCTGCGCCACTGCCCGCGCCAACTCTGGCTCTACACGCGCGGTTACCGGCCCGAAGGCGGCAGCGACCTCGTCGCCTTCGGGGAGGTCGTGAGCGAGACCACGTTCACGCGACGGCGGGACGTCGACCTCGGCGAAGCCCGCATCGACTGGGTCACCGCCGGGGCCGTCATCCACGAGACCAAGTCCTCCCGCAGCCCATCACCCGCCCACGACGCCCAAGTCCGGCACTACTGCCTGCTGTTGGAGCGCCGAGGCGTCAACGTGCGCGGCGGCACCGTCCACTACCCCCTCATCCGCCGCACCACCGATGTCCCCTGGAACGAAGAGGCGCGGGAAGCGGCCGAGACCGCCGAGGACGAGGCCCGCGCCGTCATCGCCTCGGCCGAACCCCCCGACCGCCGGACCCGTGCCGCCTGCCGCGGCTGCTCCTACCTCGACTACTGCTGGGGAGACTGATGCCCGCCGTCGGCCGTACCTACTGGCTCACCGGACCCTGCCGCATCCGCCGCGAGGACGACAGCATCCGCATCGAGCGTGCCGACGGCAGCCCCGTCCGCATCCCCATCACGGACATCCGCGACCTCGTCGCCTTCGAGCACGTCGACCTCAACACCTCCGTGATGTCCCTCCTCAGCCGCCACGGCGTCACCGTCCACATCCTCGACCACTACGGCAACTACGCCGGACACTTCGCGCCCGCCGAGGCCATGTCCTCCGCCACCGTCCTCCGCCGACAGGTCGAGATCACCGGCGACCCCGCGCAACGCCTCCCGGTCGCGCGCGGAATTCTCCTCGCCACCGCCGAGAACCTCCGCTGGGCCCTCGACACCGACCTCCTCGACCCGGCACTCGAAACCCTGCGCACCGCCCTGCCCGACTGCCACGACACCGACGAACTCATGGGCCAGGAAGGCAACTTCCGCCGCACCGCCTGGGCCGTCCTCGACACCCGCCTCCCCGCCTGGCTCCGCCTCAACGGACGCAACCGCCGACCACCCACCAACGCCGGCAACGCCTTCATCAGCTACCTCAACGCCCTCACCTACGCCCGCGTCCTCACCGCCCTGCGCAGCACCCCGCTCCACCCCGCCATCGGCTTCCTGCACAGCGACACCGACCGCCGCCGCAACACCCTCGCCCTCGACCTCGCCGAACCCTTCAAACCCCTGCTCGCCGAACGGCTACTGCGACGGGCCGCCGGCCAGAAGCACCTCAAGCCCAGCGACTTCGAGACGGAAGTCGGCCGCGCCGCACTCAGTGTGGACGGCCGCAAGAAGATCGCCGCCCTCGTCCGGGAGGAACTCGCGACGACGGTGCACCACCGGACGCTGAAGCGAAAGGTCAGCTACGAGGAGCTCATCCACCTCGAAGCACTCAAGCTCGTCCGGCTGTGTCTGGAAGGCACGCCGTACAAGCCCTTCCGGCCCTGGTGGTAGCCGCCGATGTTCGTCATCCTGGTCTACGACACCGCAGCCGAACGCAACCCGAAAGTGCTGAAGACCTGCCGCAAGTACCTCCACTGGACCCAGCGCAGCGTCTTCCACGGCGAACTCACCGCCGCCCAGTACCGCGCCCTCACCCACACCCTCAATAGCGTGATCGACCCCAGCTACGACAGCATCGTCACCTACACCGCCCGCTCCCCGGACATGATCGACAGGGCAACACTCGGCGCCACCCTCGGCGGGCCGGGCGAGATCCTGTGACCAGTGCCGCTGCAGTACCGGCCGGTCGCCGCGCTTCCGCTGCCTACGGCGACGCCCGTAGGTGCGCTGACCTTGGGCTTTACCCTCGGGTCGTGATCAGCCCGGGAGGGCTTGCAACACAGCATCATGCCGCCCAGGACGGACTTCTCCGCGGTCGTGATCAGCCCGGGAGGGCTTGCAACATCACGAGGACCCGGTACCCGCGTTCGCCGAGGATCGTCGTGATCAGCCCTGGAGGGCTTGCAACGCGATCTGCCGGGCGACGATGCCGAGCAGACGCTGGTCGTGATCAGCCCTGGAGGGCTTGCAACAGTGTGCCGGTGAGGCCGCGTTCGCCGAGCTTGGTGGAGTCGTGATCAGCCCTGGAGGGCTTGCAACTGGTGCCCGCCACCGGATCGGAGGTGGCGGCGTGAGGTCGTGATCAGCCCTGGAGGGCTTGCAACGCGCGGGGCCCGCGTTTCCGGCGCCACCCGAACCGCGTCGTGATCAACCCTGGAGGGCTTGCAACGGTCCGTCGCCCCACCGGTCGGCCCACTCTTGGAGCGTCGTGATCAGCCCTGGAGGGCTTGCAACGCTGGTGGACCCGCGCCACCGTGCTGTTCGGGACAGGTCGAGATCAGCCCTGGAGGGCTTGCAACCTGGTGTGGTAGCCGAACCGAGCCCGGGTCTCCACGCGTCGAGATCAGCCCTGGAGGGCTTGCAACGTTTTCCCGGATCCGGCGTAGCCGCCGACCAGGACCAGTTGTGGTCGACCCTGGGCCCGCAGCGGGCCCAGGGCCGACCGGCGCCGGAGGTCAGATGCGGATGGCCGTGAGGACGTGGTAGTCGAGGAGGCCGTCGCGCCAGGCGGGGAGGAAGTGGCGGGTCCAGTGGGCGGCGGGGACGGCGTCGGTGAGGTAGCGGTCGAGGCCGGGCCAGACGTCGGCGCCGATGGATTCGGTGGTGATGTCGGTGAAGCCGGTGCGGGTGAGGGAGGTGGTGAAGTCGTCGAGGGGGTGGGCGATGTCGAGGCCGTCGGCGAAGCTGGCGAGGAGGATCTTGAGGCGTTCGGCGACGTCGGGGCCGGGGGCGGTGAAGAAGGTGGCGACGACGAGCCGGCCGCCGGGGCGCAGGACGCGGGCGGACTCGCGGGCGAAGCCGGTCAGTTCGCGGAAGTGCTGGGCGGCCTCGACGGAGAAGACGCCGTCCAGATAGCCGTCGGAGAAGGGGAGTTCGTCCGCCGAGCCGAGGGTGTACGCCAGCCGATCGGGGTACGTTGCCAGGGCTCTCGCGTTGACGGCGCGGGCCCGTTCGATCTGGTCGGGGTGGATGTCCACGCCCGTCACGCCCGCGAACCGGAACTCCCGCAGGGCGAGGGCGGCGCCCAGCCCCCGGCCGCAGCCCACCTCCGCCAGCCGCAGCCGCTCCCGCGGCTCCGGGAACTCCCGCAGCACCCGCCGGTACATCTGTTCCTGGCTGCGCACCCGGTCCTCGGAGGTCGGGTCGGCGAGGTCGATCCCTTGCCAGTAGCCGAAGTTGATGAAGCCTCCGGCGAACGACGGGGCGGTGCTGAGGTCGTCGACGCCGTACGTCCGGCGTACGGTCGGGGGGATGCGGTTGTGGTCCATGGGCCGCTGGGTCTCCTGCTCGGTGGGCGCCCGGCCGTCGGGCGCGCCGAGGTACGTACCCAAACCTGTGGTGGTCCGAACACGGTACGTGATGGCGGAGCGTCCAGGGAGCGGTGGGGGAGCGTGGTGGTGCTCCGAGCGGGCTCGGGGCACCACCACGCGAACGGGGAGAGGCTACCGGGTGAGGTCGGCCGGTGTGTCGAGGCGGGTCAGTTTCCGCGGGTTGCGCACGATGTAGACCCGGGTGACCCGGCCGTTCTCCACCGCGAGGCTCACCACCGAGGGTTCGCCGCCGATGTCGATCCGGCCGGCCGGGGCGCCGTTGAGCCACACCGCGGTGGTGTCGAACGGGACCGGCAGCCGCCCGGTGCGCGCGAGCAGCGCGGCCACGGCCTCGGCCCCGTGCACGGGGGCCGGTACGGCGGCCGCGATCCCGCCGCCGTCGGCGATCAGGACGACGTCCGGTGCCAGCACCTCCATCAGGTCCTGCAGCCGCCCGATGCGCAGGGTCGTCAGGAACCGTTCCACCACCCGTTGTTGCTCGGAGCGGCTGACCCGTACCCGGGGCCGGCGGGCCGCCACGTGCGCGCGGGCGCGCCGGGCGATCTGCCGGACGGTGGGCGGGGTCTTGCCGAGGGCCTCGGCGATCTCCTCGTAGGGCAGCTCGAAGACCTCGCGCAGCACGAACACGGCCCGCTCGGTCGGCCCGAGCGTCTCCAGCACGGTCAGCATCGCGAACGAGACGCTCTCCGCGAGTTCGACGTCCTCGGCGACGTCGGGGCTGGTGAGCAGCGGCTCCGGCAGCCACTCGCCGACGTACTGCTCGCGTCGACGGGTGAGCGTCCGCAACCGGTTGAGGCCCTGGCGGGTGACGATCCGGATGAGGTACGAGCGCGGGTCGTGCACCTGGGCGCGGTCGACCCCGGCCCACCGCAGCCAGGACTTCTGCAGCACGTCCTCGGCGTCGGCGGCGGAGCCGAGCAGCTCGTAGGCGACGGTGAAGAGCAGGCTGCGGTGGGCGACGAAGGGGTCCTCGGTCATGCCGGCCTCACTCCGGCCGACACGTCAGCGGCGGTGTCGGCGGCATCGTCGGCGGTGACGGTGGGCCGGGCCAGCGGGATCCCGCAGGAGTCGGAGAAGCCCTGCGACCGGACGCCGTTCGCGGTGTTGTTCCTGGTGGCCATGTTGACGAAGGCGACGTAGGCGGTGAGTTCGACCATGGCCGCCGGGCCGAGCTCGCCCAGCAGGTGCTCGTACTGCTCGTCGGTGACGGCCGGCGGGGTCACGGTCATGGCCTCGGCGTACGCCATCACCTCGCGCTCCAGCGCCGTGAACACCTCCGCCGCCCGCCAGTTCGGCACCTGGCTCGCCTTGGCCGGGTCCAGGCCCTGGTTCCGGGCCTGGAAGTAGCCGACGTCCAGGCACCAGCCGCAGCCGACCTGGGCGGCCACCGCCATGTGCGCGAAGGACTTGAGGCCCTCGTCGAGCGCGTCCCACTCGGCGACCCTGCGGGAGAAGTCCAGGTTCGCGGTGGCGACGGCGGGGTTGTGCCAGACGGCCTCGACGGGTTCGAGGGCGGTCCCGAACGTCCTGATCATGTTCTCGCTCAGCTCGGTGGGCAGCTGGGCCTTCGGCAGTCGCAGTGCCATGGTGTCCTCCGGGTTCGGTGGTTCGGCGGGTTGCCGGACATGAAGACACCGGAGGGCGCCCGGATGTGACAGCGGATGGCGAAGCCGGGCGAGCGGCCAGCCAGCCAGGTGGGCGGCCGGGAGAAAAGGCGTTTCGGACCGGCCGGGCGGTTCGCTACAGTCCGCCGGAAGTCCGACCACCGCGAGGAGACCGACCACCGTGACCGTCCCCGACGACCGCCCCGCCCCGCCGCTGACCGGCGGTGAGCGCGAGATGCTGCGCGGCTTCCTCGACTTCCACCGGGCGACCCTGGCCCTGAAGTGCGAGGGCCTGACCGACGAGCAGCTGCGGCTGCGCTCCAGCCCGCCGTCCACGCTCAGCCTGCTCGGGCTGGTCCGGCACATGGCGGAGGTCGAGCGGGTCTGGTTCCGCCGGGTGATCGACGGTGAGGAGCTGCCGCTGGTCTGGTCCGAGGACGGCGACTACCAGGCCGCCTACGACCCCGCCGGCGCCACCCGCGCCGAGGCCTTCGCCGCGTGGCAGGCCGAGGTCGAGCACTCCCGCCGGATCGAGCTCGCCGCCGACTCCCTCGACGTCACCGGCTACCAGGCCCGGTGGGACGCCGAGGTGTCGCTGCGGCTGGTGATGCTCCACCTGATCCACGAGTACGCCCGGCACAACGGGCACGCGGACTTCCTGCGGGAGGCGATCGACGGCACGGTGGGCGCCTGAGCGCCGAGGGGAGCTACCGGGCTACCAGCCGAGCAGGTGGGTGCGCCGGGTGAGGGCGGTGAGGACGGAGCCGGTGGCGGCCTCGGGGGTGAGGGCCGCGGTGTCGAGGGTGTGGGCGGTGTGGACGGTGTCCTCGGGCGCCGGGCCGGGGTGGAGGACGACGTAGTGGAGGGCGGCGCCGGTGGCGCGGCTCTCGCGGCGGAAGGTGTCGAGGGCGGCCGGGGCGGCGGGGGCCTCCACCACGACCTGATAGCCGCGGGTGGCGTAGGCGAAGGCGGCCTGGGCGGCGGCCGCGAGGGCGGTGGCGTTCTGGCGCCCGGCCTCGGGCAGGTGGGGCGGGAGCTGGCCGCTGCGTATGACCCGCAGGAAGTCGTCCGTCCGCAGGTGGACGCTCGGGTTCAGTTCCCGGGCGAGCAGCTCCGCGACCGGGCTGTTCCCGGCCCCGGCCGGGTCGACGAGGACGAGGACGCCCCCGGCGCCCCCGCCGCCCCCGAGCTCCGGCCCACCTACGGTCGTACGGTTCACAGCTGCTGATCCCTTCGCGGGCCGGGGACGGTCGGGTAGCCGGGGCGGGGCGGTCGGAGTGCGAAGGGGCTGGTCGGCCCATATCCGGACATCCGACCGCCTCGTCCCTACGACTGATGCGTTTCGGGGATCAACCTAGTCCAAACGGGTGGTCCGAGTCGTCCCCAGCCCGCTTCCTGGGCGGGTCGGAGTGGTCGGTCGGCGGGGCCGGCCGGGGTGGTCAGCCCGCTTCGGTGCGCAGCACGATCGGGTTGGTGAGCGCCGCCATCGGGCCCCAGGGCAGGTCCGGGCCCATCGAGTTGCCCCTGCCGGGGGTGCCGTCCGCCTTCGGGTGGCGCACCTCGGCCCGGACGTAGGCGGCGAGCGAGGCGGTGGTGCGCCAGATCACGGTGCCGGAGCCGTCGGCGGGCAGCGACTCCTGGTGCATCTGGCCCTCGTCGGTGAGCAGGCGGACCGTCCCGCCGGGCACGCCGGAGACGGTGAGCCGGACGTCCAGCGGGGCGTCGGCCGGGACGGTCAGCTCCTCGCCGATGCCCGCCCGGCGGCCGTGCCCGATGACGGTGAGGTCCAGCGTGACGGCGGAGGACTCGGCCAGCCAGCTGCGCCCGGCGCGCAGCCCGTCGAGGATCGCGTCCCGGGTGAGGTCCTCGGCCAGGACGACGTTGTGCGGGGAGCCGATGGCCTGCGGCTCGCTGTGCGCGTCGCTGTTGCCCAGGGCAGGCAGCCAGGAGCGGCCCTCGCGCAGGGCGACGGCGAGCCGGCCGTCCCAGGTGTCCACCGCCGACTCGTCGTCGTACGTCCAGGGGCCGTTCCACACCTCGACGCCGTCGGCCTGCTCGTAGCCGAACTTCCACTGGCAGGCGACGTACGGGCAGTACGGGTGCGCGGGCACGACCAGGCCGCCGGACCGGTGGACCTGGCGGACGAAGCGCGGGAACTCCTCGTCGCGGGAGCGGTAGCGCCAGTCGACGAACTGGCCGGGTTCCAGGCCGAGGGCCAGCCAGTGGCCGTTGCGGGTGGTGATCTCCTCGCCCGGCAGGATCAGCAGGTCGGGGCCGGCCAGCGGGCCCCAGGCGGCGTGCGAGGAGCTGGTGTTGTGGTCGGTGGAGGCGATGAAGTCCAGGCCGGCCGCGCGGGCCCCGGCGGCCACCTCCTCCGGCTTGCGCCGCCCGTCGGAGTGGACGGTGTGCAGGTGGCAGTCGCCCCGGTACCAGGCGCGGCCGCGGCCGCGGGCCCGCTCCGCCGGGTAGTGCGGGGTGAACCGCGGCCCGGGGGCGCCGAAGCGGAGGGTGACCTCGACGTGGTACT